>CAZRCU010000026.1:6697-17958 GCA_964598685.1 uncultured Bacteroides sp. | reverse complement strand
CATGTGTTAATTTGCGGGGATTTGCAAAAGTGACGGGCGACGGCGGGGATTGTTATTAACTTTGCAGCAACAAGATTCACCCGTCCTATTTATCACGCATAGTTTCCATATTATTAACATTAAAAACAAGTGATTAAGAGGTTTCAAAAATTTTTTCAACTTTGCGGGATTAAAGCGGATTAGGTGCAGTCGAGTTTTTTAATTATATTTGCAATCGGATTCATAGTTAGTGCTGATTTCACCATGAAATTTTCTACCGCAAAACTCTCTCTCCTGCTTGCAATGGCATTGTGTGCCCTGATGGCTAAGGCCTCCGGTTTTATGCCACTGGTGACGAATTTTGCCCAGACCGAGCAGCTATGCCGTAATCAGACGTGGGATTGCAGCCAAGATTCCACCGGCGTAATGTACTTTGCCAACAACGATGGATTGCTGGCCTACGACGGCTTTACGTGGAGTCTTCACCCCGTGCCCGGCGACAATATTGTGCGCTCGGTGTATTGCGAGGGTGGTCGCATCTATGTGGGCTCATATGCCGAATTCGGCTATTTTGAGCGCGACCGCTATGGCCAACTCATCTACACGTCGCTGTCGGCCGACATCAGCGATTTCAACTTCACCGACGAGGAAATTTGGAAAATATTGCGTGTAGGTTCCTACATCTATTTCCAAACATTCAACAATTGGTTTAGCTACGATGGCAAAAAGGTGGTGGAACACCGCCACCCCGACATGCAGCCGCTCTATCTGTTTGCAGTGGGCGGTGGGCTATACGCACAAATGATGAATCACGGGCTGTATTTTATTGATGTGGCGTCGGGGGCATTTATGCAAATGGGCAATTACTTCACCCCCGAGCAAGAGGTGGTGAGCATGCTCGAAAACAAAGCCACCTCGTTGGTGTATATTTTCACCGACGCCGACGGCATCTACACCCTGCGCAATCATCAATTCAGCCGATTTGTCACAGCCGTGGATGCCCAATTGCGCAGCGAGCACATCAATCGCGCCATCATCACCAAGGACGGCAATTTTATCATCGGCACTATCCGCAACGGCATCTACGCCATTAATTCTGCCGGCGAGCTTCTGTGGCACTACAGCATGGACAATGGTCTCGGCAACAACTCAATTTTGGGTCTTTGCGAAGATTTAACAGGCAATGTGTGGGCTTGTCTCGACTATGGCATCGCGCTGATTCGCACAGCCCTGCCAATCACATTCCTCACCCCGGGTCGCAACGAGCCATATATCGGGATGACCTATGCCGTGCAAAACGACGCCAACGGAAATTTGCTGCTTGGCACCAACCAAGGCCTTTATGTCTACGACCACGCCTCGCACTCGTTTCACGACTCGCCGCTAATCAGCTCGCAGATTTGGCACATCAACCGCTTTGACGGCCAGACATTCGTTGGCAACAACTTCAAGACCTATGTGCTCAACGATGCCGGAGCAATGGAGGCTATCGACGGCGCCGGCACCTCGATTGCTCGCGCCACCATTCACGGCCACGATGTGCTAATCCAATCGTCGTATTTCGATTTGCGCATCTATACCAAGACCGACCAAGGCTGGAAATTTTCGCACATCGTGGAGGGCTTTGGCGCTCCGATTCGTCAAATTCAGGTGGACTACGACGGCTCGATTTGGTGTTCTCACCTCTCTGAAGGCTGCTATCGCATCAAGCTGTCGCCCGATCTGCGCCACGCCGACGAGGTGAAGCGCATGGTGGTGGGCACCTCGGGCCACACACGCTGCTATGTGATGAGGCTGCGCGGCCGCGTGGTGGTGTCTGATCGCAAAAATCTATACGTCTACGATCACAGCACCTCAAAGCTGCATCCGCTCGAAAATTTTGCCACCGACCTGCCATCGGTGACCAATGTGGTGAACTCCACGCCGGTCAACGACTACACATTTTGGATTGCATCGACCGATCGCTACACCCTGGTGGAATATGCCAACGGCCACTACCACCGCCTCACCACAATCCCGCTGCAAATGTTCTCGCTGCAAAGCAACGGCGTGAGCAACACCGTGTATGTCGACGACAATTCCACCTGCTATTTTACAATCAACAACGGCGTGGGACGCCTCAATTCATCAGGCTATGATTCGGGCCTGCCCGGCTTGCCCCACCTGCACATCGGGCAAATTTCATCGCTCACCGACACCGGCGAGACAATTTTCCTGCCAATTACACCCGGCAACAACGAGCACATAGAAATTCCGGGCAACGTCAACTTCACCTTTGCTCTGCCCAACTACAACAGCCACTCGGCAATTTTCCGCTACCGCCTCACCGGCCCCAAAAAGCAGGAAATAATCTCGACCGAGCCAACGCTGTCGCTCGGCGGTCTGTCGCCCGGCAGCTACACCCTCACCGCCACACTAATCGACGGCAACGACAATTCTGAGCTCGACACCATCACCTATTCATTCTCGGTGAGCCGCCCGAAATTCCTGTCGTGGGGCGCCATTTTGGCCTACGTGCTGCTGCTCATGGCCATTATCTACGACATCAACCGCTGGTATTCGCGCCGCGAACTGAGCCGCCGCGAGGTTGCCCACCAAATGGAGGCCGCTGCACAGAATATCAAAATTCTTGAGCAAGAACGCATCATCGCCGAGCAGCAAAACCAATTGCTGGAATCAGAGCTCAGCAACAAGAGCAAAGAGCTGGCCAGCATGGCCCTCGACGTATATGCCCGACAGCAGGTGATAGACAATCTGAAATCCACTATCCGCGAGCACCGCCTCAAATCAGGCTCCGACTCGCCCGACTACGACCAACTGATGCGCGCAATCAATTCCGACATCGGCGACAGCGAATTTTGGGCCATCTACCAGAAAAACTTCGACCTTATCCACGAAAATTTCTTCCGCAATCTCTCGGCCAGCTATCCGTCGCTCACGCCTGTCGACTTGAAATTCTGCGCTTTGCTGCGTCTCAACCTCTCCACCAAAGACATCGCAAAGCTCACAAATCTCACCATTCGAGGCGTGGAAACCGCCCGCTATCGTCTGCGCCGCAAATTCGGCCTCAGCTCACAAGAATCCCTCGTACAATTCCTTATCGACATCAAAAATGATAATACCACGAATTAAAACTCTCTTGCTACTTATAGCCACAGCCGTCGCCGCCTTTGCACAGACGCCCGATTGGCTCCACCTGTCGCGATATGCCGCCGACAATGCTCAAATTGCCCACGTAGCCGACCCTCAGCGCGTGGTGTTTATGGGCAATTCAATCACCGACGGTTGGGACGATATGCATCCCGATTTTTTTGCCAAGCATAATGTCGACCGCGGCATCGCCGGCGAGACCTCGTGCCAGATGCTGCTGCGATTCCACGACGACGTAATCAACCTCCACCCCAAGGCCGTGGTGATTTTGGCCGGCACCAACGACGTGGCCGAAAACACCGGCTCGTATATGCCAGACTATACCCTCGGAAATATCATATCAATGTGCCGATTGGCGCAGGCCGAGGGCATCTCACCAATCATCTGCTCGGTGCTGCCCGCCGAGAGCTTCTATTGGCATCCCGACGTCACCGACGCCCACGCCAAAATCGAGGCGCTCAACGAGCGTCTGCAAGCCTTTGCCACCGAGAGCGGCATCACATTTGTAGATTATCGCCCCGCAATGACCGGCGAGGGCAACGTGGTGAAAGAAGGCTACACCATCGACGGCGTGCATCCATCCTCGATTGGCTATGACGCCATGGAGGCCGTAATCACTCCGGTGATCAACGCTGTGCCGGCTCGCTCGGTAAACGTCACCGCCGCAACATTTAATATCCGCCTGGCCGTCGCCGACGATGGTCTGAATTATTGGCCCAATCGCGCCGACTATGCCGCCAACATCATAAAATTTCACGAGCTCAATATCGTGGGCCTGCAAGAAGCCACTCGGCCTCAGCTCGACGACCTGCTCAATCGCCTCCCCGGCTATGATTTTGTGGGACAAGGACGCGACCGCGGCACAAAGGGCGAATACAGCGCCATCCTCTATAATTCTCGCCTCTACGAACCGGTGGACACCGGCACCTTTGCATTGGCCGAAGACCTCGCGGCAATAGGGCAAAAAGGCTGGGACGCCGCATGCCCGCGCATTGCATCGTGGGCTCGATTCCGCGACAAATCCACCGGCTGCGAATTCCTATTCCTCAACACCCACCTCGACCACAAAGGCAAGATTGCACGCCGCGAGGGCGCAAATCTCATAGTAGATGCCACAGCGCGGCTGGCCGGCGATTTGCCCGCGCTTGTCACCGGCGATTTCAACGCCGAAGAGTCGGACGAGCCTATACAAGTGATTCTCAACAGCGGATTGCTCAGACGCTCGCGCTCATTGGCCGACTTTGTATATGGCCCAGAGCGCACATACCACGATTATGGCCGCCTGCCCTACGCCGAGCAAGAGGCCATCGACTATATTTTCGTAAAGGGCAACATCAAGGTGAGCAAATACGGCGTGCTGAGCGAACACATCGACTCGCTATATCCGTCTGACCACTATCCTGTGATGATTCAAGCCACTATCTGCTATTAATCCTCGAGCAAATCGGGGCGCAAGCGGCGAGTGCGCTCAATAGCTTGCTCATGGCGCCACGCGGCAATCTTGGCATCGTGGCCCGAGAGCAAAATGTCGGGCACCTTCCAGCCGTTATAGTCGGCGGGGCGAGTGTAGATTGGCGGCTCCAGCAAATTATCTTGGAAAGAATCGGTGAGAGCGCTCTGCTCGTCGCCGATAGCGCCTGGAATTAGGCGCACAATGGCATCGGCAATAATCGCGGCCGGCATCTCGCCACCTGTGAGCACATAATCTCCGATTGAAATCTCGCGAGTAATCAGATGCTCGCGAATACGATAGTCGATACCCTTGTAGTGGCCGCAAAGGATAATGATATTTTCGAGCATCGACAGCTGATTGGCCATGCGCTGATTGAAGATTTCGCCGTCGGGAGCGGTGAAGATCACCTCGTCGTAATTGCGCTCGGCCTTGAGCGCCGAGATGCAACGATCCACGGGCTCCACCTGCATCACCATTCCGGCCTCGCCGCCAAAGGGATAATCGTCGACCTTGCGATGCTTGTTGAGCGTGTAGTCGCGCAAATTGTGCACTACGATTTCGGCCAGGCCCTTGTCTTGAGCACGTTTAAGAATCGAGCAGCCAAGGGGAGAGGTGAGCATTTCAGGAAGAACGGTGATGATGTCGATGCGCATATCTTTTCTTAATTAAATCCGGTGCAAAGTTACAAAAAATCGCCCCGACCACCAAACACCGAGGCGCTTATAGACAGCAAGCGAGGCTATGCTCGCATAGCCTCGCTTGGTCATCGACGCAAAGGGCGTCTTATTTAGTGAACTTCTTCACAATGACAGTGGCGTTGTGACCGCCGAAGCCAAACGAGTTGGACAGGGCAGCGCGCACTGTGCGCTTTTGAGCGTGGTTGAATGTGAAGTTGAGTGAATAGTCAATTTGTTCGTCTTGATCGTCGTCCTCGTGATTGATGGTGGGGGGCACGATGTCTTCTTGAACGGCTTTCACGCTGAACATAGCTTCAAGGGCGCCGGTAGCACCGAGCAAGTGGCCGGTCATCGACTTGGTTGAAGAGATGTTGAGTTTGTGAGCGCTTTCGCCAAACACCTCGGTAATCGCTTTGATTTCAGAGATGTCGCCAACGGGGGTAGAAGTGCCGTGAACGTTGATATAATCAATGTCTTCGGGATTCATGCCGGCATCCTCGAGCGCATTGCGCATAGCAAGGATAGCGCCGAGACCGTCGGGATGAGTGGCGGTGAGGTGATAGGCGTCGGCCGACATACCACCGCCGGCAACTTCGGCGTAGATTTTAGCGCCGCGAGCCAGTGCGTGTTCGAGCTCTTCGAGGATGAGCACCACTGAGCCTTCACCCATTACGAAACCATCGCGGCTCTTAGAGAAGGGACGAGAAGCGGTTTTGGGCGAATCGTTGCGGGTAGACAGGGCGTGCATGGAGTTGAAACCACCAACACCGGCCGGATAAATAGCAGCTTCGGCGCCACCGGTCACCATCACATTGGCTTTGCCAAGACGGATAAGGTTGAAAGCGTCGATAAGAGCATTATTTGAAGAAGCACAAGCAGAAACGACGCCAAAGTTGGGGCCGTGGAAGCCATACTCCATCGAAATGTGGCCGGAAGCAATGTCGGCAATCATCTTAGGAATGAAGAAGGGATTGTATTTAGGGCCTTTGTCCTCGTTGAGGGCATAGTAGCCTGCTTCTTCTTCAAAGGTGTGAAGGCCACCGATACCGGCAGCTACGATGACACCAACACGGTCTTTATTGAGTGTTTCGTCGGCGTCGATGCCTGCATCAGCCACAGCTTGGCGAGCAGCCACGAGGGCATATTGAGCATAGAGATCGAGCTGACGAACCTTGCGACGGTCAAAGTGGTCGTCTGCGTTGAAGTTTTTAACTTCGCAAGCAAACTGAGTTTTGAACTTAGAAGCGTCGAAGTGGGTAATCGGGCCCGCACCGCTTACGCCGTTTTTGGCGGCTTCCCAAGTGGTGGCAACGTCATTGCCCAGAGGGGTAATGGCGCCAAGGCCTGTTACAACAACACGTTTTAATTCCATGTATTATAGAGTTTATTTAATGTAGCAAAGAAGAGGAGGGAGGCAGCGCGAATGTCGCGCCACACATATTACTTATGTGATTCGATGTAGTTGACAGCGTCGCCTACAGTCTTGATTGTTTGAGCGTCTTCGTCGGGGATTTCGATGTCGAATTCTTTTTCGAATTCCATGATGAGCTCTACGGTGTCGAGTGAGTCAGCGCCGAGGTCAGCGGTGAACGATGCTTCGGGGGTAACTTGCTCAGCAGCAAGACCGAGCTTATCTGTAATGATAGCTTGTACGCGGTTAGCGATTTCTGACATAATAATGAGTTTAGTTTATTAATAATTCTTTTTTGCGGTGCAAAGTTAATAATGTTTTCTGAATTACAGAAATAATTCTACAATTTTTTAAAGTTAATTATTGATTTTCACTCCATTAACGTAAATTAACGGCGGGTTTGGCGCAAAAAATTGGCCTAATTGTCGAAAAATAAACACATTTTCACCGCTATCTCCGCTATTCGATTTTCCGGGGATAATTCAAGCTAAATCAAAAAGAATCATTATCTTTGCATATCTTGTTAAATCCTTGTACCTGCTTGTTTAGATACACAAAAACCTTAAAATACCATCTATGAAAAAACTATTACTGGCCGGCGCAGCTGCGCTGACGGTGTTTAGAGCAGCGGCATTTGTGGCCGACCTCGACGGCACCACTTTCAATATCGACACCCTTTATAGCCATGTCGTGGGGCCCGGTATCACCCAAAACGGGCTGCACTTGAGCGCCAACGGCCGCTCGTTTAATGTGTACACGTCTACAATGATTAAAAGCGATAATGTGGAGCCGCGCGTAATCATGGGCAACGATAAATGCTCGGTGGGCGAGACGATGACATCCATGGCCCGTCGCCATAATGCCACCGACGGCTATCGCTATCTCACCGGCGTGAACGGCGATTTCTTTATCACCTCGGCCGTGGCCACGCAGACCGCCTACGGATCGTTTTTGGCCGGCTATCCCAATGCGCCGTGCGCCATCGACCGCAAGGTGGCAGCGCCTGATTATATCGACAGCGGCAACCACTTACACAGCCTAATCGTGACTGCTGACAGCTGGTATATCGACTCCACCGATTTCACCTACACGGTGACAAATGCCGACGGCAGCGCCGTGGCTTATGGCAACGCCGTGAATATGCCCTGCGATTGGAATGAGCTGGTGATTTACAACAGCTATATGGGCGCCAAGACATCGGCACTGAGCGATAATGTGCGCGAGTTGGTGCTCAAGCTCAACGATGGCGAAAGCTGGTGTATCAACGGCGACATAAAATGCACTGTCACCGAGGATTGGCGCAACGAAACCGGCACGACAATTCCGGCCGACGGCCTTGTGATTGCGTGCGGTCCAAGCTATTCCAACGAAATGATTGATAATCTCAAGGTGGGCGACGAGGTGAGCATACATATCGGCGTGGGGCTGCCTGCCCACGACAACATCACGCCCGACATCCTTCAAATAATCGGCGGCGATGTGCGCGTGCTCAACAACGGCGAAATCACTCGCGAAGCCAACCGCTGGATCAACACTCCATCGGCGCAATATCAGCGCTCGCTCGTGGGATTCAACGAGGATTGCAATATGATGGTGATTGCCGCCGTGGACGGCTCGGGCCTCACCTATTATGAGGCCGCCGCGATGATGAAGGCCCTTGGCTGCTACAACGCACTCGACCTTGACGGCGGCGGCTCCACAGCAATTTGGAGCAACGCTTTTGGCATCTTCAATTCGCCGCGCGACGGCTCTGAGCGAGCCATTGCCGACGCACTGTTTTTTGCGCTGAAGGCGCCTGTCGACAACGAAGTGGCGTCGCTGCGATTTGCCGATTGGCGCGTGTCGATGCCGCTATATGGCCGCTACGAGCCGGTGATTTACGGCTACAACCAATACGGCGAATTAGTCGACACAAATGTCGAGGGATTCACCATTGAGGTGCCCGAGGGCAAAGGCCGCGTGGACGGCACTGCATTTATTGCCACTGCCGGCGGGGATTTTGCGCTGCGCGTGACCAAAGGCAATATGAGCGCCAACGTGGCCGTGAACGTGGATGGCAACAGCCAAGTGGCCGCAAAATACACCTCGCTGCTAATCGACAACTACCACCCCACCCCTATTCAGCTCGTGGCCACTGCCCAAGGCAAAGAAATGAGCGTGGCCGGCGATGCATTTGAGTGGACATCCGACAACGAGGCCGTGGCCACAGTCGACGGCCAAGGCATCATCACCGGCCATGTGGACGGCACAGCCACCATCACCGGCCGCAACAGCAGCGGCGAAATATCTGTGGATGTAACGGTGGAATGCCCCGTGGCACGCAGCGTGGCCCTGTCGCCCGACAAAGACTCGGCCAACTGGACCGCCACCGGCTCGGGCGTGAGCATCAGCAGCCTGAAGATCGACGAATCGCCGGCCATGTCGATTGATTTCACCATCAATCAGCCTCGCGCGCCGAAAATCACGCTTAGCCGCGACATCTTGCTATTCAGCCGTCCCGACGCCATCGTAATGGATTTGAACGCCGGTGATGTAGAAGTGTCGAGCATCGTAATGAAGCTCGTGCCAAACGGCGGCAAGGCCATTTCATGCACAATTAAGGATGTTCCCGCCGGAGAAAATACGGAGCTAAGATTTAACATCGAAGACTTTGAGGGCGCCGACAATCCCGGCATCTACCCACTCACATTCAAGTCGATAGTGCTGGCAATGAGCGCCGCCAAGGGCAGCTACAATCTCACGATGAACCGACTCGACGTGGTGTATGATTCATTTGTCGACGGAGTGGAATCAGTGAGCATCGACGCCGAGCCCACGCTCCATATGGCAGTGGACGGGCGCACAATTGTGCTGCCGTATAGCGTAGATTCTATCGAGCTTTACGACCTGCGCGGCGTGGCTGTGGCAAATGCCTCCGGCACCAACGTCATCGAAGCGCCGTCGGCCGGGCTTTACATTTTGCGCACGCCCACCGCACAGGCCAAGGTAGTAGTGAAATAGACTATCTATTTGCGATTGCGCCACAGCGCTGTCATGTCCTCAAGGGTTTTGCCCTTGGTTTCGGGCACCAGTCGCCACACAAATATGGCAGCTACCACGCAAATAATGCCATAGAGCGCATAAGCAAACATGTGGCCGAATTTATCGCCCATAGCGCCAAGCTGCATATTATACATGGGGATGAATGTCGACGACACAATGAAATTGAAAATCCACTGGAATGCCACGGCAATAGCCACGGCTGCGCCACGGATGGTGTTGGGGAAGATTTCGGCAATCAGCACCCAGCAAATCGGGCCCCAGCTAAACATGAATGAAGCGCTGTAAACCATAATGCTCACTACGGCAAGGATGGCCGGTGCGCCGGTGGCAATGTTGCACAGAGCCACGCCGAATGCACCGATTGCCATGCCAATCGAACCGGAAATGAGCAGTGGTTTACGGCCCCACTTCTCGACAGTGAAAATTGCTAAAAGAGTGAACAGAATATTCACCACGCCCATCATCACAGTTTGCACCATCGGATTGCCCATGCCCATGCTCTCAAAGATTCGCGGAGCAAAGTAAAGCACTGCGTTGATGCCCACAGCCTGCTGGAACACACTAAGCATGATGCCAATAAAAATCACCATCACGCCATAGGTGAACAGACGCTCGGTCTTTTCCTCGGCTGTGGCCTTGATTTCGGCCAGGATGGATTTGGCCTGAGCCGCACCGTTGATTTTGGTGAGCACGTGCAGGGCTTTGTCGTCGTGGCCGCTCATAGCAAGATAGCGGGGAGTCTCTGGCACCAGCAACACGAGCAGCGCAAACAATCCGGCCGGCACGGCCTCGCTCACAAACATCAATCGCCAACCGGTCTCGATGGTCCAAGCAGCCTCGGCGGGATTCATAATCTGATTCACGCCATTCACAAGGCTCACCACGGGGTTGGCATTGTTGCCAAGAATAAGGAAATTAACAAAGTAGACCACGAGCTGGCCGAAAATAATGGCAAACTGATTCCACGACACCAATGTGCCGCGGATGTTGCTCGGAGCCACCTCGGCGATATACATCGGGCAGACGGCCGATGCCAGGCCCACGCCGATACCGCCCAGCACGCGATACAGATTAAAAGCGATCAGCAGCGAGAATGTGGGCTCACCGTAATCGAAAAATAAAAATTCGGGATCGTAGGAACCAAGTGCCGACAAAAAGAAGAGCACTCCGGCCAAAAACAGCGAATTACGTCGGCCAAGACGTGTGGCCAAAATTCCCGACAAGGCGCTGCCGATGATGCAGCCAATCAAGGCGCTCGACGATGTGAGGCCATGAAGGGTGTCGGTGTAAACAAAATCTTTAGCACCCATAAAGAATGCTTGAAGACCCTTTTCGGCGCCTGAAATCACTGCGGTGTCATAGCCAAAAAGCAATCCACCAATGACGGCCACAAGAACAATTGAAAACAGATAGACCTTGCTACCTTTACTTGCATTGTACATGATAATAGATAAGAATAGTCGGTGCCGGAATCCTCTGATTTAGGCACACTTCGGTTTTATTGAAATTGTGGGACGTCGTGTTTTCGAGGCAAAGTTAACAAATTTTC
>CAZRCU010000026.1:0-6597 GCA_964598685.1 uncultured Bacteroides sp. | reverse complement strand
CTCTGATAATCATGACTATATAGCTTATGATGAGGCTTTCAATTTGAAATTAATATAGCCATGTGGTGGGGCGGCTGAGGGGTTGCGGAGGAGAAAAATTTGGAGTGAATGATGGTTTTTTCGCGAAAATTGTTCGTCTATCAAGGTTTTTGATTAATTTTGCGGCTCGAATGAATATTAATTAATGTATATGGTGAAAAATCTTGTCATCGTCGAGTCGCCTGCCAAGGCTAAAACAATCGAGAAGTTTCTCGGTTCGGATTATAAGGTAATGTCGAGCTACGGACACATCCGCGATTTGAAATCAAAGAGTTTTAGCATTGATATCGACCGAGATTTTGCCCCGATATATGAGATACCGGAAGACAAAGAGAAAGTAGTGGCCGACCTACGCAAAGCGGCATCTGAGGCACAGACGGTGTGGCTCGCATCCGATGAGGACCGCGAGGGAGAGGCCATAGCCTGGCACCTGGCAGTGGTGTTGGGGCTTGACCCGGAGACAACACGCCGCATCGTGTTCCACGAAATCACACGCAAGGCAATCTTGAAAGCCTTGGAAACCCCGCGCACAATAGATTTGAATCGCGTCGACGCTCAGCAGGCTCGCCGCGTAGTCGACCGCATTGTGGGCTTTGAGCTGTCGCCGGTGTTATGGCGCAAGATCATGCCGGGGCTGTCGGCCGGACGTGTGCAGTCGGTGGCAGTGCGCTTGATTGTAGAGCGCGAGAACGAGATTAAGAATTTTGTGTCTGAGCCGTATTTCAGAGTTACGGGCGTATTTGCCACCGAAGGCGGCGACACACTGCGCGGCGAATATGGCCAGCGCCTGAGCAATGCCGACGAGGCTCGTGCACTGCTTGAGAAGGCCGCCAACGCTAAATTCTCGATTGGCGAGATTAGCACCAAGCCGCTGTCGAAGTCGCCGGCGCCCCCATTCACCACATCTACCCTGCAACAGGAGGCCGCTCGCAAGCTTGGCTTCACTGTGGCTCAAACCATGATGGTGGCACAGAAGCTGTATGAAGCCGGCCACATCACATATATGCGTACCGACTCGCTCAACCTATCAGAGGATGCCGTGGCAGCGATTGCCGATGACATTCGCAACGGCATGGGCGAACAATATCTGCACACCCGCCGCTATCACACCGAAAGCAAGGGCGCACAAGAGGCCCACGAGGCCATCCGCCCCACCGACATCAATGTGAAAGTGCCCGCCGATGCAAGCGAACGCGAACGCAAGCTCTACACACTGATTCGTCTCCGTGCCATCGCATCGCAGATGGCCGACGCGCTGATTGAAAAGACCACCGCCGATGTGGTGGCCGCAGGCATTGAGCGCCCGTTCACAGCCACCGGCGAGGTTGTAAAATTCGACGGTTTCATGCGCGTCTACAACGACGACCGCGAAGAGTTGGCCGAGGCAACATCGTTGCTGCCGAGCCTGGCCACCAATCAAAGCGTGGCAGTGTCGGAAATCGTGGCAACAGAGCGTTTCACCCAACAGCCCACACGCTACACCGAGGCTTCGCTCGTGAAGAAAATGGAAGAATTGGGCATCGGCCGTCCGTCGACCTACGCCCCGACCATCTCCACCATCCAAAATCGCGAATATATTGAAAAGGGCGAGCGCGAAGGCGTGGCTCGTCAATATCAAGTGCTGAGCATCACCCCGGGCCACAATATTGCACAAGATGTGCGCACCGAGATTGTAGGCAGCGACAAGGGCAAACTGCTCCCCACCGACATTGGCGTGGTGGCAAACGAATTCCTCACCAAATATTTCCCCGAAATTCTCGACTATAACTTCACCGCCAAGGTGGAGGAATGTTTTGACGACATCGCCGAGGGCAAATTGGCCTGGACCGACGAAATGCGCACATTCTATAATGATTTCCACCCCCACGTGGACGAGACCATGAACATGCGTCTTGAGCACAAAGTGGGCGAGCGCGTACTCGGCAAGGATAGCGAAGGCCACACCGTGTCGGTGAAGATTGGCCGCTATGGACCGCTGGTTCAAGTGGGCGGAGGCGACGAGGACGAGAAGCCCCGCTTTGCATCGCTGCTCAAGGGACAATCAATGCAGACAATCACCCTCGATGAGGCCTTGGCTCTATTTGCATTCCCCCGTGAGCTGGGCCAATATGAAGGCAAAAATGTGTCGGTGGCCATTGGCCGCTTTGGCCCGTATGTGCGCCACGACAACAAATTTGTGTCGATTCCCAAGACCATGGAGCCGGCAGCCGTAACACTCGAAGAAGCCATCATGCTCATCGACGAAAAGCGCCGCCAAGAGGCAAATCGCGTGGTGAAGACATTCGATGCCGACCCCGATTTGCAGATTCTCAACGGCCGATATGGCATATATATCGCCTACAAAGGCAACAATTATAAGATTCCCAAGACTGTGGAAAATCCCGCCGAGCTGTCGCTCGAACAAGCTATGGAAATCGTCAACGCGCAGGACGAGCGTCCGACGCGCACAAAAACACGCAAAACTACCGCTTCACGCAATAGAAGATCATAACCTATGTCACCAAAACCTCGCATCACAAAGCCCGGAGCCGAACGCGCACGATTCAAGCCCGATGTAATCCTTTCGTTCACCGTCGAAGACGATGAGCGCAAATTGCTGGAATTTCTGATTTCGGCAATGACCGACCGCAAACGCACCACGGTGAAGGACTACTTAAAGCACAATCAAGTGATGGTGGGCTCCACTGTCACCCGCCAATGGGACCAGCCGCTGCAACGCGGCACCGTGGTGAAGGTGAACACCTCGCGTGAATTCCAAATCTTTAAGAATCCACGCCTACACATCGTGTATGAGGACGACGACCTCATCGTGGTGAATAAGGGCTATGGGCTGCTCTCGATGGGCACCGACACCAAAAGCGAGGGCACGGCCTATTGGCTGCTGCGCGATTATGTGAAGCGTCTCGACCCAAAAAACAAAATCTTTATCGTTCATCGTCTCGACCAGCAAACCTCGGGATTGATGGTGTTTGCGAAAAACATGAAGGCCAAGGAAGAGCTCCAACACAATTGGAACAACATGGTGCTTGAACGCAAATACATAGCCATCACCGAAGGTGCGCCGGAAGAGCCCGAAGGCGAAATTCGCAGCTACCTGGCCGAAAATTCGGTCCACGAGGTGTATTCCACCAAGGATCCCAAGGAGGGCAAGCTCGCCGTCACCCGCTATAAAACACTCAAGGTGCGTGGCAAATATGCCATGCTCGAGATGCAACTCGACACCGGACGCAAAAATCAGATTCGCGTGCATCTCAAGGACCTCGGACATCCTATCGTGGGCGACCGCCGTTACGGCGCAGATGTGTCGCCTATACACCGCCTGGCTCTCCATGCCCAGACGCTGCGATTCATTCACCCCGTGACGCGGCGAGATATGAACTTTACATGCCCGCTGCCTATCGGCTTCTCCAAGCTGGTTTAGGCCATGGCTGCCGAGATGCTCTTGCAATATCTGTGGGAACACAGACTGTGGGAGCAGTGCGACCTTATCACAACTGCCGGGCAGGCTATTTGCGTGCTCGACCCCGGACGGCGCAACACTGATGCCGGGCCCGATTTTTTCAACGCCAAGATACAGATTGGCGGCCACACGTGGGTGGGCAACGTGGAAATTCACGTGCGCGCCTCGGATTGGCACAGACACCACCACGACAACGATCCCGCCTATGACTCGGTGATATTGCACGTGGTGGGAACAGACGATGCCACAATCACTCGTACCGACGGCCAGACGATACCTCAAATGGTGCTGCCGTTTACCAACGATTATCGCGAACGCTACGACAGCATGGTGAGCAACACGGCCATATTGCCGTGCGTAAGCGATTTGGCACATATTCCGCCGCTTTACATCACAGATTGGATCACATCGCTTGGCTATGAACGACTCTACGACAAGGTGGAGCGCATCGAGCAGCTGCGACAGCGGCTCGACGGCGATTGGGCGGCCACGGCCTATGTGACGCTGGCACGGGCGCTGGGATTCGGCATCAATAGCGAGCCGTTTGAACGGCTGGCATTGGCCACGCCGCTGCGCATATTGCTGAAGCATCGCGATGATCCGGCGCTGCTCGAGGCTGCGCTCTTTGGCCAAAGCGGATTTTTAGACACCGTGGTCGATGTAGGCGAAGATGCCGATTATTTGCGCCGTCTGCGCGAAGACTATGCATTTATAAAGGCGAAATACGACCTGCAACCCGTAAATTCGCCCGGGTGGAAGATGGCAAGAATGCGTCCGCCCAATTTCCCGCATCGCCGCATTGCGGCCTTAGTGGCGCTGATAGCCGATGGATTTAAATTTGGCCGACAATTCTCGCATATCACCGACGAGGCCTCGGCGCGCGAGCTGTTCAAATTTAATATTCAGGGCTATTGGGTGAATCACTACACATTTGGCCGACCGACGGCTTTTGCGCCGAAAGCGCTCAGCTCCGACTCAGAGACATCTCTGATAATCAACGCAGTGGTGCCGCTGATGTATGCCTATGCGCTTAGCTTTGGCAATGACAGCAAGCTTGAGGCAGCTGTGGGGTTGCTGCAATCGCTCAGACCCGAGATTAATTCGGTGGTGTCGATATTTACCGATGTTGGCATCCCGTGCGACGACGCATTCACATCGCAAGCATTGATACAGCTGCGACGCGCCTATTGCGAGCCGCGCAAATGTCTGTATTGCCGCATCGGGCACCGCATCTTGGCGGCAAAGGCCAAGCCTTAGCGCAGCACAAGCTTGAAGTCGCGATAGAAATCGGCTACGTCGGGATTGTGTTCGAGCATGTATTGCAGCACCTGGTGGTCGCTCCAGAATCGGGGCATGTCCACTTCCTCGCCCTTGAGAATTTCAAAATCAAATGAATCATTCTGAATAGCGTCGCGGATGGCGGCGTTGACGCGCACTTTATGCTCGTTGAGCATGTTCACTTGCACTATATTGGCGAGGGTGACAGAGTAGACGCCTCTGTCGTCGGGCGCGGGAGCACCTTGACGCATCAAGTTGACGAGAGCGTGCTCGGTGGGATTGTTGATAATAAACTGCTCCCAGGCTGATTTCACTTGCGCTGCGGTGTAGGGCTGAGTGCGCTGCGATGCATGAGCGGCGGGCTGAGCTGCTTGGCGCACGCCATGGATCGAGATGGAGCCCACGCGCATGGTGTTGGCCGTCGGGCGCTGTGGGGCAGCCGCCTGTGGAGCCACCGGAATGTGGTGGATGGGCTGCGCCGGCGCGGGCGCTGCTACGGGAGCGGGCTTGGCGGCTTGAGCTGCAGGGGCGGGCTGCTGTGCGGTGGAAGGTTGCTGTGCCGAAGCGACGGTGGCCTGCGACGCTGTCGGCTTGGAGATCGGTTTGAGCCCCTCTCCCCGGCCACGGTCAGTGGGTGAGGGGCTTAAAAGTTGGGCGATTTTAATTAAAGTGAGCTCAACCAAGAGCTGCTTGTTGGAGGACTGGCGATAGTTGAGGTCGGCATCGTTGCAGAGGCTCATCGCGCCGTAGAGAAATTCAGAAGTGACTAATTTCGCTCGGGCGGCCATTTCGTCTTTCACATCGTCGGGAGCGTCGAGCAACACCTTGGTGGATTCTGTGCCGGCGAGCATCAAATCGCGCATGTATTGGCCGAGGCCGTTGAGAAAGAATTGCGCATCGAAGCCCTTGCGGCGCACCTCGTGAAACACGAGCAGTGCCTGCGGAATATCCTTGGCAACAAATGCGTCGAGCAGTCGGGAATAATACGAAGTGTCGAGCACATTAAGATTCTCGATGGTGCTCTGATAGGTGATGTTGCCGCGAGAGGATGCGGCCACTTGGTCGAAGATCGAGAGGGCGTCGCGCATGGCGCCATCGGCCTGGCGAGCGATCACATGAAGCGCGGAGGGCTCGGCAGTGATGCCTTCGGCGGCAGCCACGCGCTGCAAGTGGGCAATCATATCGGGGATGCCGATGCGATTGAAGTCGTAGATTTGGCATCGCGACAAGATTGTGGGGATAATCTTGTGCTTCTCGGTGGTGGCGAGGATAAACACCACATACGACGGCGGCTCCTCAAGAGTCTTAAGGAAGGCGTTGAAGGCCTGGGTGGTGAGCATGTGCACCTCGTCGATGATAAACACGCGATATTTGCCCGACGTGGGTGGAACGCGCACCTGCTCCACAAGGGCTTTCATATCTTCAATGCCATTGTGCGAGGCGGCGTCGAGCTCGATAATGTTCATCGAGTTGCCTTCGTCGAAAGCGCGACATGAATCGCACTCATTGCAGGCTTCGCCGTTGGCGGTGCGATTTTTGCAGTTGATAGTCTTGGCAAAAATGCGTGCGCAGGAAGTTTTACCGACACCGCGAGAGCCACAGAAAAGATAGGCGTGGGCCAGGCGATCGGTGGCAATTGCATTTTTGAGAGTGGATGTCAGAGCGCCCTGCCCTACAACACTTTCAAAAGTTGAGGGACGATATTTACGCGCCGATACGATATATTGTTCCATAGTGATGACAAAGTTAATCTTTTTTGGGAACTAATCATCACAAATGGCCGGATTTTTTTTGATTAATATTTCAGAGCTATAATAATC
>CAZRCU010000025.1:0-18026 GCA_964598685.1 uncultured Bacteroides sp. | reverse complement strand
TCGGTGGCGTGCACGTGGATTACGAGGGGCTTGCCGGTGACTTGCTTGGCATGAATGCCGGCCGGATATGTGAGCCAATCGTGAGAGTGGATTATATCACAATCAATGGTGCGAGCAATCACGCCGGCTGTAATGGAGTAGTTGTTGATTTCCTCGAGCAAATTGTCGGGATAGCGACCCGAAAATTCGATGCAGCCCAAATCATTGGTGCGCATATAGTTGAAATCAGCATAGATATGGTCGCGGAGACGATAATATAGGTCGGGGTCCATCACCTTGCCGATACGCTGCTCTACATAATCGCGATTGACATCGCGCCAGGCCACAGGCACCTGCGAGGTGCCCAAAATGTGGGCAAAGCTGCGATCTTCATCGCCCCAGGGCTTTGGAATCACAAAGGTGATGTCCATGTCGCCGCATTGCCACATGCCGCGAGTGAGTCCATACGAGGCTGTGCCAAGACCGCCTAAGATATGAGGTGGAAACTCCCACCCAAACATTAATGCTTTCATTTAGTTAGTGGATTGAAAGGGGTGGATGTTTTTTAGTTGTTGAATCGTTTGATAAGGCGCACTGTGCGCAGCACCTCGGCCACGTTGGTGGCGTGGGACACAGCGCCGCGGCCCGAGAATGGCGGGTTGCCATCATAGAGCTGCGAGAGCGAACCGATGCAGCCGTTGCTCATCTCGTCCTCAAAGCCGATTAGCATGCGGTCGATATAGCTGACGCCGCTGAAGCCAAACACCTTGAAATAGGCCTCGGCATAGAAGCCCATCAGCCACGGGCGAGCCGGACCTTGGTGCAAGGCTTGCTCGCGCTCCTCGGGCGACCCGAGATAGAACGGGCGATAGCCATAGCTCTTGGGCGATAGTGTGCGCAGGCCCTTGGGGGTGAGCAATTCGCGGGTGACAATATCAAGCACTCCCTTGCGCTGGCGGCGATTGAGCGGCGAATAATCCAGGCCGATTGCCACTGCCATATTGGGGCGAACTTCGGGCGAGGCATAATTGCCGTCGACATAGTCGAAGAGGTAGCCGCTATCGTTGAGGAACATGTCGACAAACGGCTGTGCCATCTTGTCGGCAGCATCGCGATAGGTGCGACACTTGTCGTCGTAGGCCGAATCGCCCTCAAGCAGAGCAGCGGCAAAGCAAAGTGCATTATACCATAGTGCGTTGAATTCTACCAGATAGCCCGAGCGCGGGATGATGGGACGGCCATTGTGGGTACTATTCATCCACGACACTGGTGATTCTGTGCCGTTAGTGGTAACAAGGCCGTTGGCGGCATCAACCTTGAGATTGGGATGTCGATTGGCTAATAAATAGTCGAGCGTCGTCGAGATAAACGATGCATATAGGCGGCGAGCGTCGTCATTGCCCACAGTTTTGGCGTATTGCTGCACAGCCCACATTGCCCATAGCGAGATGTCGGGGAGGTCGATGCCATTGATGCGGCCCGAGGTGTCGCCACTCTCCATAAATCGGGTGAGGGCATGGATACCGGTGGCCATTATGGTCTCAAAGTCGGCGCGGTGGTCGATAGCCAATGTAAGGCCCGGCAAAGCCATAAAAGTGTTGCGAGCCAGGATAGTGCCCCAGGGGAAGCCCGAGATCACATACATATCAGCACCGTCCTTAATATAATATTGCTTGGCCGAATTTTTCAAGCAATTGAAAAACGACGAGCGAGGGGTGCGAGTGGACTGCTCGGCCTCGTACATTTTTTTAAGGTTGCGAGGGTTGATCTCGTTGAGACCGGCCGAGAAATAAATCGACTCGCCCTTGCGGATGGGCACTTCGAAATATCCGGGCACCCAAAGGTCTTCGCAATAAGGCACGCCGCGCTCAAGGTCTTTCACATATTCTATATCGTGATACCAGTTGGGCTCGTCTACCCATGTGGGCTTGTGGCTTATCTGCATGTACAAGGTGGGGAATCCGGGGTAAAGGCAAGTGGCCACGCCGTTGTTGACCTGTTGCATATCTCGGTTGATGGCGCCGTTGGCCATACATAGCGAATTGCTCTCGCGGAAAGCCAGGAAGGGGCGGAAGCGCAATGTTGTGGGTGAGTGGGCCTCGACCAGAGTGTAGCGAATCACGATACGATTTTCTTGCGAGATAAACACCTTTTCCTTGGTGAGAATCACCCCGCCCACGCGATATGTGACGCATGGCACTGATTCACAGTCGAATTCGCGAATATACTTATGACCATTGGGGCTATATACACCGCCCTTATATCGATGAAGGCCAAGGTTGAAAGGCGCTCCATGCTGTATCACCGTCTCGTCGAGCGACGACAGCAGCACGTGAGGCTTATTACCCATCTCCTTGATTGGGATTACCAACAAGCCGTGTTGCTTGCGTGTGTTACAACCCACCAATGTGGTGCAATGATAAGCGCCCGCCCGGTTGGTACGCAGCATCTCTTTCGGCAGCGACTGCTCCAGATTGATAAGCAGATTCTTATCAAATTTTAGATAACTCATTTCAAGGGTTTTCGGTTATTAGTTATGGTTATTAATCAGTAGGATAGTTTTGTTGTTTTATCACACCACGAAATTAATAATTTTTTCTCACGCCTCCAAATTAATGATGCATTTTATTCAAAAACAGGACTGTTAGCTGCACTATTCTCAGCAATGGGTCACCGCAAAATAAGTTTTTACCAACTTTTTTAATGTTTTTTAGCAGATTTTCTTGCAAGATTTCATAATTGTCGCTACCTTTGTGTTTAATCTAAAAAAATCGCGAAAGAATGAAGAAGTTTCTGCTGTCTACAACAATGATATGTGCTGCGCTGGCAGCCGGTGCACAAGCCTATGTGCAGCCCAAATTAAGCGACAACTGGTCGGTTGGCGTGAACGTTGGCGCTGTTGCACCACTTAAAAATAGTTTCTTGAAAAACGCTCGGCCCACCGTTGGCCTTGCTGTTGACAAGCAGATCACTCCGGCCTTTGCGCTGGGCGCCGAGGGCGTGTGGGGTGTCAACACTTCGCGCATGCCCATGATGGTGCATTCATCCACCGCATTTGATTCTCACTATATCGGTGCGCGCGGCTCGCTGGACTTCTTCGGTTTTGCAGCGACAAAAGCCCACAGATTCTTCTCGTGCGGCATCGAGGCCGGATGCGGATGGGGCCACATCTACGCCAATAAGCCAACCCTCGACCACAACTTCTTCGCCACTCGTGCCGGAATGTTTTTCAACTTTCGCGTTTCCGACAAAATCGGCGTTCGCCTCACACCTTCATTTGTGTGGGATTTATCGGATGCCAATGTGCGCCAATCGTCGGCAGCCTATGCAGCTCGCCAAGGCGTGTTCTCGCTTCAAGCCGGCGTGAAATATTCGTTTGGCCCCGGATTCCGGTTGGCTCGTCTCTACGACCCCGCTGAAATCGACGCTCTCAACGGCGAAATCAACACTCTGCGCAACGACCTTGCCACATCCAACAAGCGCATCGCATCGCTTTCGGCCGACCTTGATGCAGCTCGCGCAAGCGCGCAAACAGTTGCCAAGCCCGAGGTAATTCGCGAAGAGGTGATAAATAATCAATTTAACACCGTGCTCGACGTATTCTTCTACATCGGCTCGGCCTCAATCACTTCCGACCAAATGCCCAACGTGGAGCGCATCGCCTCGTATCTAAAAAATCATCCCGGCTCACGCGTTGAAATCAAAGGATATGCCAGCCGCGACGGCGACCACGAAGCCAACATTCTGCTGGCTCAGCGCCGTGCCTATGCTGTGCGCGATGCCCTCATCCTTAAATACAAAATCGACTCGAGCCGCATCTCGGCGCAAGGCGTCGGCATCGGCGATATGTTTGAGGAAGATTCCTGGAACCGTGTGAGCGTGTGCACCCTCACCGACAAGAAATAAAATTATATCACACAAATAATCTCTCATAATCATGGATTTTGCTTCTATTTTTGGCTGGATGGCCAGCATTTGCATGGTGCTGGGCTACATGCCTCAAGCCATTGTAACTATCAAAACCCGCGACACTGATGGCATTGCAATGCCCACATTTGTGATGATGGGCCTCGGCTCGATCTTCTTCATTATTCAAGGCATTTTAATCAACAATTGGCCTTTAGCTGTCACCAATATTATCACCGCCGTGTGCTCTGTGATAATTTTCTCTATCAAAATCTACAACGACTATTTTAAAAACAAAAAATAATAGTCGCAACATCCCACGAGCGGGCGTTATTCTCCAAATTAACCTCACGGTTGGCCTATCAGCGTATCCACTGCCAGTAGGGATACACCATGGTGCATCCTCAATTTAACGCGCTGCATATCAACACTTTGCTTCAATATTCCACCACGACACATCCCAACAGGCGGCGGATGTGCCATGGATTCTATCGACATTTTTGCAAAAACATCAGACAATCAACGCAGATTTTTTGTACCTTTGTAGATTAAGAACTTGTAAGCAGCAATAATATGCTTTTATCAATGACAGGCTTCGGTAAAGCTTCGGCTGTTATCGGTAGCCACAAAATTACAATCGAAGTAAAATCGCTCAACTCTAAGCAGCTGGACCTTACCGCTCGCGTGCCGTCGATGTATCGCTCGCTTGAGCTGGATATGCGCAACATCGTAGCTCGCGAAATGCAACGCGGCAAAGCCGATCTTATCGTCTCGGTAGAGACTTTGGTCGGCGCCGATGCACAAGTGAAGCTCAACGTTGGCGCTATGGCAGCCTATAAAGCTCAAATTGAGGCCGCCTCTGCCCAGCTGGGAATCCCCGAGCCAAGCGATTGGTATGCTGTGCTCATGCGCTTCCCCGATGTGGTGACATCGGCCAACGATGAAGACGTAAGCGAGGACAGCCGCGCCCAAATCCTTGAACTCACTGCCAAAGCCGTGGAAGGCCTTATGGCCCACCGCCGCGCCGAGGGCATCCGTCTCGAGGAGTTCTTTGCGCCCAGAATTCAAGCAATCACCAACCTGCTCAAAGATATCGAGCCTTTTGAAGCCGAACGTGTTCCCAAAATCCGCGCTCGCATTGAAGAGGGTCTTTCTAAAATCCCCGTGGCCGAATACGACAAAGGCCGCCTGGAGCAAGAAATGATTTTCTACATCGAAAAACTTGACGTGAACGAAGAGCGCCAACGCCTGGCCCAACACCTGCGCTATTTCATCGAAACAATGGAAGGCCCGGCCGGACAAGGCAAAAAGCTCGGATTTATCGCTCAAGAAATGGGCCGCGAAATCAACACTCTCGGTTCGAAGAGCAACCACGCCGAGATGCAACGCATCGTGGTGAAAATGAAGGATATTCTTGAACAGATTAAAGAGCAAGTGCTCAACGTGATGTAAATGACGCCACACGTATGCATAGCCACCGGCACCCGTGCCGATTGGGGCCTATTGCGTCCCATTGCCGCCGCTTTGCGCGACAGCGGTCGAGTGAAAGTGTCGATTCTCGCCACCAACATGCACTTGATGCAGCGCTATGGCCACACTATCGACGAAATCATTGCCGATGGCTTTGACATTGACGCTCGTGTGGAAATGCCCGACACTGCCGACACCCCTGCAGGCCGCGCCGCGGCCATGGGCACCTGCCTGAGCGCCACCGCTCGGGTGCTCGACCAATTGAAACCCGATGCGATGATTATCTTGGGCGACCGCTACGAGATGCTGGCCATTGCATCGGCTGCCGCAGTGATGTGCATTCCCATCGTGCACATTGCCGGAGGCGAAGTGTCGGAAGGCGCCGTCGACGATTGTCTGCGCCACGCCATCACAAAGTTGTCGACGCTCCACCTCACAGCCACCGAGCCTTACCGCCACCGCGTGATTCAGATGGGCGAAGCTCCGGATCGCGTGGTCAACACCGGTGCAATAGGCGTGTGGAACTTGCGCAATTTCACACCAGTGTCGCGCGCAGAGTTGCTCGACAGCGTCGGCCTCGACAGCGACAGGCCGTTTGCTGTTGTCACCTATCATCCCGCCACGCTCGACCACGCCGACCCCACAGAGCATTTCACAGCACTGCTTGCAGCACTCGACCGCTTCCCGGAGCTCAACGTGATCATCACCTACCCCAACAACGATGCACGCTCGCTCGGCATCATCACAGCCATCGAGGCTTATGCATCCGCGCATCCGGCGCGAGTAGCAGCAGTGAAATCGCTGGGTATGCGTCGCTATCTCAGCGCGATTTCCGAGGCAGTGGTGGTGATTGGCAATTCATCGAGCGGATTGGTGGAAGTGCCATCGGCCGGCACGCCTACCGTCGACATCGGTATGCGCCAGCAAGGCCGCACCGCCGGAGAATCGGTGATTCACTGCGACGAAGGCACCGACGCCATCGCCACTGCCATCGCCAAGGCACTAAGCCCCGAAATGCAAGCGCTGGCCGCAACACGCCGCAACCCCTACGCCAAACCCGACACGCTCGATATAATGATCGACGCCATCACAAAATTTTTATCAACTCTCCCGCAACGTCCAAAACGATTCTACGATTTGCCATGAGCGCCCCACTCTACATAATTCCGGCCCGCGGCGGCAGCAAGGGAATCCCTCGCAAAAACATAAAGCCGCTGGGCGGACGCCCGCTAATTGCTTGGAGCATCGACGCTGCCCGAAAAGCCGGCGCCGATGATTCGCATATTATCCTATCTACCGACGACGTAGAAATTGCCGACACCGCGCGACAGCTCGGCCTCAAAGTCGACTATATGCGTCCGGCTGCCTTGGCCACCGACACATCCGGCAGCCGCGAGGTGATAATCGACGCAATGGATTGGGCCGACGCTCAAGGGATTCAATACGATTGCGTGGTGTTGCTACAGCCCACATCGCCATTCCGCACAGCCGACGACATCACCGACGCGCTCGCGAAATACACCGCCGATGTGGATATGGTGGTGAGCGTGTGTCCTGCCGCCTCCAACCCCTACTACAATTGCTTCGAGACCGACCCCGCCACCGGATTTCTCCATATCAGCAAGGGCGACGGCCTGTACACTCGCCGACAAGATGCCCCCATGGCCTGGGAATACAACGGCGCCGTATATGTAATCAATCCCGCGTCGATTCGCCAAATGCCGCTCGGAGCTTTTCCGCGCCGCGTGCCGTCACCTATGCCCGCCGAGCGCAGTATCGACCTCGACACACCAATGGACTGGATGGTGGCCGAAGCCATGCTAACCATAAACATCTAATCTGCGTTATAATATTATGATGCACAGCAATCTCATAAGCCACACAGCCACGCTACGCGATGCACTGCAGCAGCTCAATTCACTGCCGGGCCGCACGATGACGCTATTCGTCACCGACAGCCTTGGCCACATCATCGGCAGCCTCACCGACGGCGACATCCGCCGCGCGCTGCTCCGCGGTGTGCAAATTGATGCTCCGGCCGCCGAAGCCGCTTGCCGCACATTCAAGGCTGCTACAGGCTGCGAAGCCGACGTAGAGCTGC
Source organism: uncultured Bacteroides sp. (assembly GCA_964598685.1). Classification (GTDB taxonomy): domain Bacteria; phylum Bacteroidota; class Bacteroidia; order Bacteroidales; family Muribaculaceae; genus CAG-873. The sequence continues at coordinate 10,570 of CAZRCU010000025.1, read as the reverse complement.
TAAAACAATGCCGCGAAATGGGCATCAAGCTGGTGCCGCTGCTCGACGCCGACCGCCGCGTGACTGAAATTATCGACCTCAGCGCCACTCGCAATCGTCTGCCTCTCTCGGCAATTTTGATGGCCGGCGGCATGGGCGAGCGCCTGCGACCGCTCACCCTCACCACCCCCAAGCCACTGCTAAAAATCGAGGGCAAAGCCATTATCGACTATAACATCGAGGCTCTGGCGGCCGTAGGAATTAACAACATCACCGTCACCACTCGCTATCTGGCCGAACAGCTCGACGAGCACTTTGCCACACCGGTGGCCGGAGTCAATGTAAAGACCGTGCGCGAAAACACCCCTCTGGGAACAATCGGCGCCGCTGCGCTGGTGGACTTACCCGCCAACGGCAACACCATCGTGATGAATTCCGACCTCCTCACCACGATTTCTTTTGAAGAATTATATCTGAAGCATCGCGACAGCGGCGCTGTGGCCACAATAGCCGTGATTCCATATCAAGTATCGGTACCCTATGCCATTCTCACCCTCGACGGCGAGCAAGTGACAGGCATCGCCGAAAAGCCATCCTACTCCTACTATGCCAACGCCGGCATCTACATATTTAACAACGACGCATTGCGCTCGCTCCCTACCGACCGCCGCACCGATGCCACCGATTTGGTGGAGCAAATTATTGCCGACGGCGGCCGCGTGGCCTATTTCCCTATCAAAGGCACATGGATTGATGTGGGCTCGCCCACCGATTTCCGCCAAGCCGGCGAATTGATGCGTCACCACCACAACTTTAATAATTTCTGATAACTCCCCAAAATTCACACCAACTATGGCCGACTCCAATTTCATTGACTATGTAAAAATCCTTTGCCGCTCGGGCAAGGGTGGCGCCGGTTCTCGCCATTTTTATCGTGCTAAATATGTGCCAAAAGGTGGGCCCGACGGCGGCGACGGCGGCCGCGGCGGCCACATCATCCTGCGTGGCAACGCTAATATGTGGACTCTGCTCCCGCTCAAATTCCGCCGCCATATTTTCGCCGGAAACGGCGGCAGCGGCTCAGGTGGCCGTTCGTTTGGTAAAGACGGCGAAGACGTGATAATCGAGGTGCCCTGCGGCACTGTGGTCTACGACGCCGAGACCGGTGAATATCTCACCGAGGTCACCTACGACAAGCAAGAAATCAAGCTGTTGCGCGGTGGTCGCGGCGGCTTGGGCAATCGGCACTTCAAATCTGCCACCAACCGCACCCCACGCTATGCACAGCCCGGCGAGCCGGCAATCGAAAAAAGCATCGTAATGGAGCTGAAAGTGCTGGCCGATGTGGGCTTGGTAGGCTTCCCCAACGCCGGCAAATCCACTTTGCTGTCGGCCGTGTCGGCCGCTCGCCCCAAAATTGCCGACTACCCCTTCACCACCATGGAGCCTCAACTGGGTATCGTGTCGTATCGCGACAATCGCTCATTCGTAATGGCCGATATCCCCGGCATTATCGAGGGCGCCAGCGAGGGCAAGGGCCTTGGACTGCGATTCCTGCGCCATATCGAGCGCAATGCCGTGTTGCTGTTTATGGTGCCGGCCGACGCCGACGATATTGCCAATGAATATCAAATTCTGCTCAACGAGCTCAAGCAATTCAACCCTCAGTTGCTCGACAAGCACCGCGTGCTCGCCGTCACAAAGAGCGACATGCTCGACGAAGAGCTCACCGAGGAAATCCGCAAGACTCTCCCCACCGAGCTGCCCCACGTGTTTATCTCCTCGGTCACCGGCTACGGCATCACCGAGCTTAAAGACTTGCTGTGGCGCGCCGTCACCGACGATTCCAACCGCCTTGCCACCGTCGACATCACTCACCAAGCCCTCGACGAGAGCCACCGCGTGAGCGAAGAAGACAACTTCATCTTTGAATACACCCCTACAGAAGTGGAAGAAGAGGCCGAAGACCTCCAAAGCATCAGCGCCGACACTTGGGGTGAGGATTTTGAATACGACGGCGAAGAAGACGACGACTACGATCCCGAATATGAATGGGAGGCAGAAGGCCAAGTGCAACCCGACGACAACGACGACAAATAATGACCCTCTACCAGCTCTATCTCGCTCTTATTGACAGGATGAAGCCCTCGATTGGCTCGCGCGAGGCAAAAGCTTGCGCGAGGCTGCTCCTTGAGGACAGCTTCCTAAATATCACGCCCACCCGTCTTATCACCGATGGCGAGCGCGAGATGGAGCAATCCACTGTGGACTTGCTGTCGTCCTACGCCGATTCCATAGCCAACGGCTATCCGGCCCAATACACCGTGGGCATCGCCCACTTTATGGGCTACAAGCTGCACGTGACTCGCGACACCCTGATTCCACGCCCCGAGACCGAGGGGCTGGTTGACATCATTGTGGACGAATGGGCCGACAAAGCGGATGTCGACGTGCTCGACATCGGCACCGGCTCGGGATGCATTGCAATCGCGCTGGCTCGCGCTCTGCGGTTCCCGAGAGTATCGGCCTGCGACATCTCGCAAGGCGCGCTGGCCGTAGCCCGCGACAATGCCGCCACGCTCGGCGTCAAAATCAATTTCTTCGTAGCCAACGCGCTAAACGGCGGCCTACCCACACAAGGCACCTTCGACGTGATTGTGAGCAATCCTCCCTACATCACCCACAGCGAGGCCGACCAAGTGGACAGCCACGTGAGAATGCACGAGCCACAACAAGCCCTATTTGTCGACGACGCCACCCCATTGGTATTCTATGAAGCCATATCCAAATATGCGCGCACCAACCTCACGCCGGGGGGCCGTCTATATTTTGAAATCAACCCGCTATTCGCCGCCGAAATGGAGAAAATGCTCATTAGCCACGGATGGCACGACGTTGAAATTATTCGCGACTACGTGGGCAAACTGCGATTCGCTAAAGCCTGTCTACCACAATGAAGCAGAGCCGTCCAATCACATCCGAGCAAGCACTGATTCGCGCCGAAGAGCTATGCGCACGAGCCGAACATTGCTCAGGCGAAATTCGCGAAAAGCTATTCCGCTGGGGCATCTCTGCCGCCGACTCCGAGGCCATCATTGATTCGCTAATCGACCGCCGCTTCATCGATGACGCTCGCTATGCTGCCGCATTTGTTCGCGACAAGGCAGAATTTGCCGGCTGGGGCCGTCGCAAAATCGCCACAGCGCTTTACGCCAAGCGCGTAAGCCGCGAAATCATCAACGCCGCCCTCGACAGCATCGACCAAGACAAATATTGTGCACGTCTATCAGCTCTGATAGCTCGCAAAGCAGCCACCTTGGACGACGCCAAATCATATGAATCACGCTGCAAGCTATTCAAATTTGCAGCCTCGCGCGGCTTTGAGCCCGATCTCATCTCGAAATATCTTTCAATCGACGAATATTAACCAAAACACTATATTATGAAAAAATTCTTTATCATTGCCACAGCCTTTGCCGCCGCGATGAATATGTCGGCCGAGCCCTACAAGGTCACCGTTGCCCTCGACGAAGACACCGACGGCGCTATGGCCTACATGCTCAACTACGACACCGGCGCCAAAGTGGACTCAGTGCTCGTGGAAGACGGCGCCGCCATCTTTAAAGGCGAAATCGACGAGCCCATTGCCGCTCGCCTGATAATCGACAGCGACCGCTACGCTCAATTTATCCTCGAACCCGGCTCTATCGTAATCAATCCCGACCGCCGCGCAATCGGCAGTCCGCTCAACGACCTCAACGAATCAATCAACGACTCGGTGGCCGCCATATCGGCCGAATACCAAGCCGCCACTACCGACGAGGCCAAGCAAGCCGCCTACGCTAAATTCAACGCATTTGTCAACGAGAAAATGCTGGAAAACATCGACAACGTGGTGGGCTATCTATTCTTCATCCAACAAGCCTATGAAATGACTTCCGAAGAATTCACCGATTTTTTGGCTAAATACCCCGACTTGGCCAAATATAAACGTGTGTCGAAACTCCTTGCCATGAACGAGCGCAAGTCCGCCACAAGCGTTGGCAATAAATACGCCGACTTTGAGGCCGACGGCCATAAGCTCTCGGAATATGTTGGCCGCGACGGCAAATTCTTACTGGTTGATTTCTGGGCCAGCTGGTGTGGTCCCTGCCGCCGTCAGCTGCCGGTAATCAAGGAGATTTACAACAAATATAAAGACACCAAGCTCAACGTGCTCGGCGTGGCTGTGTGGGACGAACCCGACGACACCCGTCGCGCCATCAAGGAGCATGAACTCACATGGGAATGCCTGATTGGCGCCGGATCTGTGCCCACCGACATTTATGGCATCTCCGGCATCCCATGTATCATGCTAATTTCGCCCGACGGCACTATCTTGGCTCGCGACCTCCAAGGCGACGAGCTCAAAGCAGCCGTCGATGCCAACTTGCAATAAAACTTCACCACCATTTTTATGCCGAAAGGCCGCCTTTGTTTCGGGCGGCCTTTCGTATTATTTAAATCTGTCGGCAAATGCGTTTATAGTCTCGAACACATGGCGATATTCCGGCGTGAGGCAACACCCTCGGCGAGCCATCACACGCGCCGCCACCGCAAAAAATTCGTTCAAGTTGACATCCTCAAAGCCCGAGGTGCCGCCCTTGCTAAACGATGGTATAAACACACGCGGCATACCCTCAGACACTATATTGCAGCCCACGCCCACCACTGTGGCCGTGTTAAACGAGGTGTTAATGGCGCTCTTTGAGTGGTCGCCCATTATCAAGCCGCAAAATTGCAACCCGGTGCGCAAAAATCGCTGCGCCGGATAATCCCACAGTTTAATCTCGGTGTAATCATTTTTGAGATTCGAAGCCACTGTGCCGCCACCAAGATTACACCACTCGCCAATCACAGCATTTCCAAGGAATCCGTCGTGAGCCTTGTTGGCATAGCCCAGCATCACCACATTATGCAGCTCGCCGCCCACCTTGCACCACGGGCCCAAAGTGGTGGCACCATAAATCAGCGCGCCCATATTAGCCACCGAATGCTCGCACATAGCGATTGGTCCGCGCAAGCAGCAGCCTTCCATCACCACGGCATCGCGCCCGATATATATAGGACCTTGGCGAGTGTTGAGCGTCGAGGCCTCGACGGTGGCACCATCCTCAATGAAAATCAGCGATGGATCGCCCAGCACAATATTGGTGGAATCGATTGGCGCCGACTCGCGGCCGGCCGTCACGCGCGAGAAGTCGATTTGCAATGCCAAATCATTCTTCATAAATATATCGTAGACGCGGTCGACGGCTATCACATCGCCGGCATATTCCACATCATTGGCAGCCTCGCGGCCCACATAAGCTATCACACGGCCCGATTTCACCAACCGCTCGCCCTGTTCAAGCCTATCCACAGCAATAGCCAATTCAGGCGTGGCCACGATATTGCCGGCCAAATACACATCATCGGCCGATTCTTCGCGGCACGGCGTAAATATTTCGGAAAGATATTCTTCGGTGAGATAAGTATAGCTGCCGGGCAAATAAGCGGCCCAACGCTCTTGCATGGTGCATAGGCCCATGCGAATAGCTCCTACCGGACGTGTGAACGTTATCGGCAATAAATGCCGGCGCACTTCCTCCGGATCAAACACTATATAATTCATTTTTCAGCGGGTTTTCAAATTCATTACAAATTTACAAAAACCTTTCATCTCGCACAAATCGCCAAGAAAGCCGCCATTATTCAAAGGTCGCTTCCCAAACGCTCTTAGCTGTGTCGGTTTTGATAAGAGCTTTTATATTTTCATAATTATCGCCACGAGCCCTTGCATTTGTCGCGATTCTGATCAAGGCTGTATCTTTACAATTATCTAACTTTTTATACAAATCCAATATGTTTTCCGTTCCCCATATATCCTTGCTCGGATTTGTGGCATAGCTGAGGCATTTTGTAGCTTTCAAAGCTAAGTCCAGAACTTCTTCAACAGTGCTGGCCAATCCTAAATTAGCCAATATTGCTCGGAAAGCCACCTCGGCGGAACGTGCATCACAAACATCTGAGATTTTGCTACGCGGCGGAGTTGCAGTTGCAGCCGCTGCTTTAGCTTTGTGAATAGTCGGTTTTTCCGCATAATCTTCGACACTTTTAGCTGTGAAAAATGCCAAGCTGGATAATAGAGTAAACGCTCCGATAGCGCCAATAAGGATTCTGCCAAACATAACCAGCGGATATTCACATGCCAGAATAATTATACCAATGCCTAACAATACGAACACCATGCCCCACGCACGATTAGCAGCCCTCGTTCTAATAGGCACAGGCTGCGCGTAGGTCGGCCTAGCCGCTTGCTTTGACTTTGCTCGTGAATTACTCTTTCCAAAAAGTTTCTTGCGTGAATAGATTCCTGTCCCGGGAATGCCGGTATTTAGGTAGACACCATTTTTCCCGACCGTAATTTTAGCCCCACGAGGCCCAAACGATGTGCTAACTCCGGATTTACTGAAGTTAAGGCTAACTCCCCGAGCGATTTTAACTCGTTTGCGAAAACTTATCATGGCGATTCCTTTAATTGTTTAGATATTGTTGTTAAGACAACTGCAATTTTGCGCAATTGTGCTGGGTGGCTCATTGCGAAAAGCCTATAAAAAAAGCCAAGTTTCACAACTTAGCTTTTCCATTAAACCTTTATCTTAATCTAATACTATAAAAAACACACAGACAAAGATAATACATTCTGATTACGTTTGTCAAATTTTTCATAGTGATTTTAACGTATTTTAATATAACTTAAACCAATTACACAGTGCAGTTACAGATTGATACACACCTGATTATCAACGATTCCCACTCGCTTTGTAGCGGTGATAAGCAGCGGACAACCTGGTGTGGTAGCCGCGAGAAGCGTAGGATGCGCCATTGTAGCCGCGAGCAAATGCCGCCCAATTTTTTGCCTTCAACGCAGGCAGCAATCCGGTGCGGGTGATAAACTCGCCAAACAGCTCCAACTGGTCGCGTTCCGACCGCGACATGAGTCGATAAAATTCTTGCGGAGAATTTGTGCCACATTGTCGCCAGTTGAAGCCGCCAATCTGAAACATGCCCCAAAACGTGCCCTCGATAGCCGACACCGAATCAATCTTAGCCGCGCCGTCAAATCGAGCTTGTACGGCCGCCTGTTGCGAGCCATAGCGCTTCAAATTGGGACGTGCAAACACCTCGGGATGAGTAGCTGCATGCTTGCTCAAGCCCACTTTGTGGCGTGCAGCCATCTGCTTGAACACTACAAGGTCGAAATTCAGCAATGGCTTGCCCTCGCTCCAAAAGCCCTTATGGCTTCGCCCGGCCTCGATTTCCACCACGGCCTTGATTGCGGGAACCTCTACGCCGAGCTCTGCGGCAAATTCCTCAAAATCGCGCTCGGTGAGCGGGCCGCGATGCTGCTCGGTTTTATCGGTAAAGCGCAAGCGCACCGTATCTTGTCCCACTACAAACATGTCGCGGGAATCGTCGATATAGCGCACCGAATCGGGGATAACGTGGAAAATCTGTGATGTTGATTTTGGGACTGCTGCAAATAATGCCAGCACCAATATAATGCAATATGTAATGGAGAGATTTCTCATTAATTAGTATTTAGGTGAAGAAGCATGGCCGCGGTGGCTCATCACTTCTATAAAAGCCGCCGGCACAGACAGCTAAGCACTCTGCGCCGGCGGAGCATCGAATATCTTACTTCTTAAGGTTTGCCACCTTTTCGAGAGTACGTGTGAGCTGACCCCAGAAACGTTCTACTGCGGGGATGTGCATACATTCGCTGGGCGAGTGTACACCGCGCAATGTCGGGCCAAATGAAATCATATCCAGGTGGGGAAGTTTTTCGCGGAACAGACCGCATTCCAGACCTGCGTGGATGGCCTTGATAGCCGGTTTGATGCCGTAGAGTTCTTCATAGGCATCCGATGCAATATGCATGATTTCAGATTGCATATTGGGCTTCCAGCCGGGGTAGCCATCGCCGTGTGTCACCTTGGCGCCGGCCATCACAAAGAGGGCCTCCACTTGGTGAGCGATATCCCACTTGCGAGATTCTACCGACGAGCGCTGCGATGTGGTGACAAGCACAATGTTGTCGTCCTTCATCTTAATTGAAGCAAGGTTGGTAGAGGTCTCTACCAGGCCTTCAATATCGCGGCTCATCGACATTACGCCGTGAGGAGCCGAGTAGACAGCCTCGATCAGACGCTTGGCGGTGTCGGCGTCGATGCAATATTGAGGACGATCCACGCTGGCGATTGTGAGCTCGATTGTAGGCTCAATGCCTTCAAATTCTTCGCGCACGTCGGCCACATATTGATTGAATGCAGCCACGATTTCGTCCTTGTGGTCGGTGTGAACGCCAAACACAGCGTGAGCGGCACGCGGGATTGCGTTGCGCAGGTTGCCGCCATCAATTTCGCAAAGCGACATTTCATATTTTTGAGCGATGCTCCACAAGAAGCGAGTGAGCACCTTGTTGGCATTGGCACGTCCAAGATGAATATCGCCGCCCGAGTGGCCACCAAGGCCCTTTTCAATGTTGAACAGGAAATAGTGGAAATCTGTGGGAGCCATTGAGCGCTCGTAGGTGAATTCGCAGGTGGTGTCCACGCCGCCGGCACAGCCGACAAAGATTTCGGCATCATCCTCCGAATCGAGGTTGAGTAGCATCGAGCCGCTAATCATGCCGTCGCCAAGATTATTGGCACCGGTGAGGCCGGTCTCTTCATCCACGGTGAACAAGCATTCCACCGGGCCATGCACCAAAGACTTGTCGACAAGCACCGACAGGGCGGCAGCCATGCCAATACCATTATCAGCGCCAAGAGTGGTGCCATCGGCGCGAAGCCATTCACCATCGACGATTGTGCGGATGGGCTGTGTCTCGAAGTCGAAGTTTTTATCGTTCGACTCGCACACCATATCCATGTGGGCCTGAAGGATTACTGTGGGGGCATCCTCATGGCCGGCAGTGGCCGGCGAGGTCATAACTACATTACCAATCGCATCGGTTTTAACGGCGATGCCGTTTTCAGCTGCAAAATCAAGAAGGAATTTTCTGATTTTCTCCTCTTTCTTCGACGGACGAGGCACCTGATTGATGCGATCGAAGATGCCGAACACAAGAGCGGGTTTGAGATCTTTGATAGTCATGATTTATTTGATTTTTATTGGTGAGTTATCTTTAAAAAAGGGTTAATAGTCTTTGGGAGATTAAGAACGAATGTTAAATTTATTTATTTCAACGGCCTAAGTTACAAAAATAAATCGACATAAGGCGAAAAATTTGCCAACCTTTCTTATATTTGCAGAACAATTTCGCGTTCTGACAATGAAAATCGTACTTCTCACCACTATTATAATAGCACTATCAATCCTGTTGCTGGGTGTGAAAGTGTTTTTTGTAAAAGGAGGAAAATTTCCATCTGCCCACGCCCATAATATCATGGAAAAGCACAATGCGCGAAACAATTTTTCGAAATAAATTAATCTACAATAAGGAATAACACCCTACAGGACAAATGAAAAAAGCTAAACTCGCCATCGGCGCTCTGCTCGGCATCTCTGCTATGCTCGCCACCGGCTGTTCTAAAGGAAGCGACGCTAATGCCACTCCCGAGGTCGCTACTGACGACTCTACCGTGCTCGTAGTTCGCTACATCGACACCGATTCTGTCAACGCGCATTACAAACTCGCTCAAGACATCCTTGCCGACGTTCAAACTTCCTACACCAACCTTCAAGCGCTTATCAACCAAAAAGGCGGCGAAATCCAACGCATGCAGCAAACCATGCAGCAAAAATACGATAGCCACGCCTATTCAAGCGAAGCTCAAATGCAAGCCGACGCCAACCAGCTCCAACGCGCCAATCAACAAGCCGAGGATCTCGTAAAGCAACGTCAACAAGCTTTCCTCGATTTCCAAGAAAGCCAAAACGCTCGCATCAACGACTCGATCGAAGTCTTTATTAAAGATCTCTGCAAAAAGAATGGCATCGACGTAGTGCTGCCCAAGGCTGTTGGCCTCTACTTCAACGAAAAGCTCGACATCACCAACACCGTGATCGAAGGCCTCAACGCTCGCTACGACAAATTCAATAACAAAGCCACCGCTAAAAAAGACGAAGCGCCCGCTAACGACAAGAAAGAAGTAGCTAAAAAATAAGCATAAATCAGTCTTTCACATATCTGAATCCCGATTGCCGCCCGGCAGTCGGGATTTTTATGTCTTTTATTATCATTTTGCAAGCGCCACCCCTATCGAGCTATCAGTTGGCCACACATAGCGCTTTCACATTGACAAAATGCTATATGGTTAACATCTTTTAACGCCTATTTGATACACATTTCTGCAAAACGCTTTACCTTTGCAAGTGTTAGGTAGTTTTTTCTATTCCAATAGTTGTCGTTTCTAAGTAGAAAAATTGACCGACCAACGATATTATAGCCCCACCTATGAGGGGGCTAATATCAGCGGTTTTTTTCTATTTGATTTTGCTACTCGCAAAAAAATCAAGGTGCATTCTCAGTGGTTGAGCATGCTCCTTAATTTTTTGCACAAAT
>CAZRCU010000024.1:0-18379 GCA_964598685.1 uncultured Bacteroides sp. | reverse complement strand
AATAGCGATATGCGGTCGACGCGTTGATGCCGGCCGCATATCGTGATTCCTTATTTTTTGATGCCGCCCTTGATGCCGCCCTTTGCGCCACCGGTCATAGCAAAGATATTCTGCTGGAACGATAGTGTTTTGCCGGCTTCATCGCGGTGGCGCTTCAGCGCCAACTTCACTAATCTGTCCATGAGTTGCTCAAACGATACGCCGGCAGCTTCCCATAGATAGAACGACAGCGAGCCCGGGATGGTGTTGATTTCGTTTACATAAACTTCGTTTACGTCGTCGTCGATGATAAGGTCGACACGGCTCACACCATGGCAGCCCAGCACGCGGAATGCCTCGCCGGCCAATGTGCGGCAGCGATTGGCCAAATCTTCAGGCAGGTCTGCGGGAATGCGCTTTTCGGCTGCGTGCATGCCGCCACCCATATATTTATCGCCGTAGCTCAAGATTTCTTCGGCTTTGATAGGCTCTTCGAGCACCGAGGTCTCAAATTCGTCGGCATCGCCAAGCACCGAACAGTTGATTTCGCGCATGGCGGTGACCATGTGCTCTACAATCAGTCGGCGAGAGAAGCGTGCGGCTTGGTCAACGCGATCAATCAGTTGCTCGCGGTTGTGAGCAGCGCCGATGCCGATGCTCGATCCCAGATTGGCAGGCTTCACAATCACGGGATAGCCGATGGTAGATTCCACCTTGGCAATCATTTCGTCGCGCTTTGAGGCCCATTGGTGGTCGGAAAACCATACATAGTTAACCACGGGAATGCCGTCGGCGCCCAAAATCATCTTCATTGTGATTTTGTCCATGCCGTTTGCCGAGGCCAATGTGTTGCAGCCTGCGTAGGGCAGGCCGATTGTCTCAAGCACGCCTTCAAATTTGCCGTCTTCCACGTTTGTGCCGTGCAGCACGGGCACTGCCACGTCGAGCGTAGTAAGCACATCCTTGCCAAACAGAGGCTTTTTCATGGTGTACAGGTTGAAATCGCCGTAGACAGGGCGCATATACACCTCGGTGAGCTTGGCTTTCAGTGCCGGTATATCTCGATAATTTGATAGAGTGAGCAAATCGCGGCCGGTAAACCAATGGCCGTCTTTATCTATGTATATAGGAACTATCTCGTATTTCTCGGGGTTGAATGCACACATGGCTTGATTGGCCGAGATCACTGAGATTTCATGTTCGGTGGAGCGTCCGCCGAAAAACACGCCTACTACTGTTTTCATATCGCGGTTTTGAATATATATGGTTAAGATTGTTTATTTAAATGTGTCAGGAAGGTCGTTTTCGTAAAGAATCACGTCGCCGGCGCTCACAAATGTGGCGAGCAGCTGTTGCGCTTCGGTGAAAGAGTCGACGGTGTGAACAGTTGCTTTACCCTTACCGGCTTCGATGCCCTCGGTGATCGCGTCGCGATTGTATTGGCCCACCACGATCGCCACATCTACACATTCTGCGATTGTGCGGCCAAATGCTTTGTTGAGCTCAAATTGTTGTTGGCCCAGCTCAATCATGCCGGGGGTGATTACAATGCGCTTGCCCGGGCCCATTGCTTTGAGCACTTCCAATGCCATACGCGAACCCACGGGGTTGGAATTGAATGCATCGTCGAGGATGGTGATTCCGGCGGCGGTTTTCTTCACCGACAAGCGGTGCTCAACCGGCTCGATTGTGCGGATGGCGTTGGCAATCTTTTCAGGCGCTACGCCCAGCTTGAGCGCGCATACAGCAGCTGCAAGCAGGTCCGACACATTGCATTCGCCCATCAAACGGGTGGAGATTGGCAATTGCAAGCCGTCGGGGCCGGTGATTGTAAATGTGGTGCCTGCCGAGGTGTATTTCACGTCGATGGCCTTGTAGTCGGCATGGCTGTTGCTCACGGCATAGCGTGCGCAGCCGGTGTTTTCCACTTCTCGGTCGGCTATCTTTTCAAAGTCGTTATTGATAATGATCATGCCATCTTCGGGCAGTGCATCAGCCAATTCAAATTTAGTGGCTTGCACATTCTCGATGGTCTTGAACGATTCCAAGTGCTGAGGGCCCACAGCGGTGATAATGCCCATGGTAGGATGCACCAAGTCGCAAATCTCCTTGATGTCGCCGGGCGATTTCGCACCCATTTCCACGATAAACACTTCGTTGTAGGGCTTCATATATTCGCGCACGGTGCGAATCACGCCGAGCGTGGTGTTGTAGCTGCCGGGGGTCATCAGCGTGTCGAATTGCTCAGACAATATGCGATGTAAATAGTGCTTGGTGCTTGTCTTGCCATACGAGCCGGTGATGCCAACGATTTTAAGGTCGGTCATCGAGGCCAGTCGCTTGGCCGCATCGTTGTAATAATGGCGGTTGATGGCGCTCTCCACAGGCTTCAAAATGATGTTTGCGGCCTGAATGAGAATATGCGAACCGCAATAGCAGGCAAAAATTGCAATTGAGGCAGTCTGAATAGTCTCAACGCCCCGGGCTGCGGGTATTAGCATCAGCGCGGCAAGCACGATTGCAACGGCCAGAATAAGTGTGGTGGCGTAGATGCGCTTGGCGCGGGCAGTCCATGCAAGCGGCTTTTTATAGCGAGCCTTGGCCAGCTTATAGCTGATATAGCATGATAATAGGGCAATGAGCACGTTGGCCGAGTAGTGAAAGCTCGGTGTTGCCAATGTGATAAACAGCACGATTAGCGCAGTGAGTCGTATGCCGGTGGTGGTGTCCTTGGATTCGGCCAGCCAATGGCGATAGCGATTGTTGCGATAAGAGTTTTGTTGTAGCATCATCAATACGCGACGCGCTTCGTAGCCTACGAGTATTGCTGCGAGAGCGGGCACGAGAGATATCAGAATGTCTGCCATTGTAGTTAATTTAATTATTGATGAAGGTCAGAATATATAAAACGTCGCATGGCAGCGGCAGATTGGTAGGGATTGTCCACAAAGCTGAAGTGGCCCGCCCCCGGGAAAGATACGAGATTGGAATTTTTAATGAGCTTGTGCATAATCAGCGCATCGCGCATTGGCGTGGCGGTGTCGGCTTCGCCCCACAGCAGCAGGGTGGGCGCTGTGATTTTTGGCATCACATAGCGCAGGTCGGTGTTGATAGCCTTCACCATCACTTGTCGCATCATTGGTGAGCTCGAACGATAGTCGGCCGAGCCGCGTGTCGCGCGCATTTGCTCAATTCGCTTTGCGGCGCGTTCTTTGCCAAATATCAGCGGGTATGCAGCCTTGGCAATTTTATATGAATACACCTTTATATAATATTTCAGCGAGTGGCGAGGCTTCACACCGGCTGCATCCACCAACAATAATCGGCTTACCGGTCGGCGCGACGAATATAGCAGCGCTACACGTCCGCCAAATGAATGGCCCAGCAGCATTGGCTTGTCAATGCCCAAAGTGTCGACAAATTTTTCAAGCATTTGGGCATATTCCTCAACGCCCCACACTGTTGGCGGCTCTTGGCTTTGACCAAAGCCGGGCAGGTCGATGTTATACACCTCGCAATGCTCCAGCGCCACATGTTCAAGAATTGCCAATGTGGAGCTGTCGCAGCCCCAGCCATGCATCATTATTATCGGTTGTCCGGAGCCTCCGTGGCGATAGGCCACTTTCACACCGTTTATTATAGTGGATTCAATTGTCATTGCGCAAAGTTACAAATTACTTTTCAAATTGAGCCGTTAATAATCATACTCCAGCTCAAAATCATCGACATACATCACTGCGCCGGCGCCGCCGGTGAAGTAATCGCCATATTTGCTGGCCGAGGCCGTTACTATTATGTATTTCGGCACTCTCTGTGTCGACTTATAATTTAGTTCTACCTCAAATTTTGTGTAGTTTGGCACGTCTCGGCCAAATTCCACTTTGCCATAAGCCACTACATACGAGCCGTCGGGATCGAATAATTGACGATTTTTAGGATTCGTGCGAATCTCAAATTGGTCGGCTTGGTCGATTAGCGCCACCCACACAATGCATGTGTCAGGCTGTCCGGCCATATATTCAAATCCGCTGCTTGTGTAGTTGATGGGTGCCGTGTTGTATTTCAAATAGCCGCTCAGCTTGGTGGGGCGGTCGGTCCATGGTCGGCCAAAGTGCAATATGCCGTTGGTGCCGTCGGTGCGGTAATATTCACCTGAGAATATGTTGCCGGCTGCCAATTTGCCCAGTGCGCCTACGCCCACAAATCGAGTCTCTAATTTGGCTGCCATGCCCTTGCCGGTGGCTGTGTCGTCGGTTGGCATTGTGTTAGAGCTGCCGAGAGTTGTAGCGCCCTTATTGCCGCTGTCCCAGAATGAATCGTCGCCTTCGGCCCACGGATTCCACACTTTATCATTTTGCCACCAATTGTCAAACGACGCATTGGGCAGTTGTGCCGTAGAGCCTGTGGTAAATTCCAGCGTTTCGCCATAGGCATCGTCGGAATATGCACGAGCCTCGTAGGTGGTGAGCGGCGACAGGTGAATTATTCGGGCCGAAAATTCGCCGCCGTTGATTGTAAGGTCTCCTTCGGCCACGCGAGTCCATTCGGCAGCCCCTTTCAGTCGGTATTCAAAACCGTTATCTTTGCCGGCTTCGGCTTGGCCGTAAAGCCAGGCCACATTGGTCCACGCATCGGCGCGTACAGTCGAAATCGACACATCAGAGCGCTGCACATAGATGGTCCACGTGGCAGTGCGTCCATAGGCTGTCACGTCGATGCTCACAGGGTGGGTGAAATTGATGTGCTGTCCGGTGATGTCGGGCGACATTGTTGAGCCTTCCGGGCCCAGCTTGATGCTTTCCACCATCACGTCGCTCAGACTGGCGGTCTTGCTGATATTTGCAATTATGCGGCGGCCGGGCACGTCGATCACCGAGCTGCCCACTTGGCCCGACACGGTGAAATATCTTTCGATCGTCTGCACGGCGCTGATGCTCCACTGCCAATCTTGATACAACTCTAGGTTGAGGTATAGCGTTGAGGTGAGATTTAGCGGCTCGTCTAAATTGGCGCCTACCACTGTGGCCCTATTTGTTACCGAGTAGGATTCCACCTCTACATTCGTTATATCTATATCTTCGGGCAGATACACGCTCACCGTGCGATTGATTGTGTCTATTACGGCATTTCGCTCTTGCCCCTTTACAGAAAACGACAGAAAGTTGGCCTGAATGCGAGGGTAGGGGATGTCGTTTTTTACACATCCCATCAGAGTGGCGATTATGGCACAGCAAATTATTAATGTAGATTTTCCACGCATCATATCACCACCATCATTCCAAAGTTAATATTAAATATGTTGAAGCGGAAGTTGGCCCCCGAGGTGAATCGCGAGCCTTCGTCAACTAAGTCGGTCATTTGATGCTCACGCTTGAAATTCAGACCAAACACGCCAAACGACACATTAAATGCCACGTATTCTTGAATAAACACGCACACGCCCGGGCTGAAATTCAAGCTGGCTTGTGTCACAGTGGTGCGAGTGTCGCGAGGCTCGTCGTTGTAGATGCGTTTGAAGCGCGACGATCCGCTGCCCACCGACAAATCCACCTCGTTGAAGATGCCGAAAAGCTTGGCTTTTGACAGGCCGATATAATTGCGGTAAAACAGCGAAGTTGAGAAGCTCTGTGTATAGTAGCTTACATCGCGGATTGAGAAATTCAAATCGTCGTCGAAGTCCATCGACAGATTATTCAAATCAGCCTCGCCTCGCGAGTAGTTAAACCGTAAGCCCAGCGACTGATTGCTGCGTATAAAATACGAGATAAACGGCTTCACGGAATACATCTTGCCGTTGAAGTCTACGTCTTTCAATATCGACAACAATTGCACATCCTCGGTGTTAAGCGAGCCATACGATGCTGTGAGCCCGAATCCCCATTTGCCTTTTGGCACAAACAGATAGTTGTATAAGCCACGATCGTAGCGGCCTAAATTTCGCTCGGGTATCACCAAGGGCACTGTGTCGCCTTTCACCACCACCATTTCATGCTTGTCCGGAATATCCGGCGCAATTGATTTAGGCACCACTTTTTGGGCTTGTAGTGTCGCTGCGGCAGTCGCGATTACCATTATTATTGTGAGAATACGTTTCATGCCGGATTATATATAAAATGCAACACCAAAGGTGATGGAAAACAAATTAATTTTAAAATTTGCACTCGACATATTGCGATGCGCAATATACACATGATCGGTGGTGGATTTGGCCGATGAATAATTGAATCCAAGCACACCCACGTTAACCTCAATAGCCGAATAGTTGTTCAAAAACACTATCAAGCCGGGAGCCAAGCCCACATTCAGCGAGAAATTGCGCTCGTAGGTGCCAGTGAGATCGTCGCCCACACCATTTACCAATTTTGATTGCCCGCCGCCCAGCTGAAATTGCACTTCATTGAACAAGCCGAAGCGGGTGCTCGACCCCAACGACATATATTGGCGAAACGCCGCTGTGGCATGGTAGCTGTGCGACAATGAGTAAAGATTCTCTACATTGTATTCTGTCTCGGAATCCAACACCACATCGGCATTATCAAGGCGTGTGCGTTGACGAGAATAAGATAGACGACCGCCCGCAGCCAAATTATCTTTGAATGCAAACATTAGCATTGGGCTAACCTTAAATGTGTATGTGTCGCCATTAATATTCTCAAATATCAGAAATTGGTAATTGTCCTGATCTGACTGAGAATAGCTCACGCTTACGCCGGTGATCCATTGCCCTTTCGGAATGAAAGATATTTGCTCTATGTCGCGAGAAAACTCTTCTTGAGCGTATGCGCCAACGACCGAGCATAATATTATGGCGGCGATTGTGAGTAGCTTAATGATTGGTTGACGCATTTGTTTAGATAAATTTTCCCCAAAGTTACAACTTTTTTCTGAAACAGCCCAATTCCCCCAACAAACTTCCATTTATCCCGCTCTCAATTCCCTGACTACCACCTATATGCGCTGCTACCCAAAATGCACATCCACCCACGTTTGGTCAGGCAACACATCCGCTGCCTGTAAAATCAATGCTTAGCCCAAAGCGTATCTACCGCCAGTAGTGATGTATTATGGCGCGTTCTTAATTCAATACACTGTAAATCAATATGATAAGTAAAGGGATGCACCGCGGTGCATCCCTTCTGGCCGGTGGATCACAGCCTCAAATTCACGATGCTATTCAAACCAATTAAATGTAGCTCAATGCCTCGCGGCATTTCTCGGTGATATAGGCCCAATCATGGGCAGATATGCGGTCTTTGGGAAATAGCTTGGAGCCCATGCCCACTGCAAATGCTCCGGCGCTGAACCAGCTGCGCAGATTGTCGGCAGTTGGCTCTACGCCACCGGTCACCATTAAGCGCGACCAAGGCATTGGTGCCATAAGCCCTTTTACAAATTTCGGGCCGAGGACATCGCCGGGGAACACTTTGCAAATCTCGCATCCTGCCTCTTGTGCCGCACCCACTTCGCTCACGGTGCCGCATCCGGGGATGTAGCACACCTGGCGGCGATTGCAGATGCGAGCCACCTCGGGATTGAATAGCGGGCCTACTACAAAGCAAGCACCCAGCTGCATATATAGGGCGGCAGTGGCCGGTTCGACAACCGAACCAACACCTACAGCCATTTCGGGACATTCTTTTGCAGCGAATTTCACTACTTCGGCAAACACTTCGTGAGCAAAGTCGCCGCGGTTGGTAAATTCAAACGCGCGCACACCGCCTTCATAGCAGGCCTTAAGCACGTTTTTCACCACTTCCACGTCGCTATTATAGAATACAGGCACCATAGCTGCGGCCTGCATTTTTGCGACTACTGAAAATTTATCAAATTTAGCCATATCATTTCGGAATTAGCGTTGTACACGGCCATTAGCGTTGCCACCGGCCAGTGCTTCTACTTCGTCGGCGCTCACAAGATTGAAATCGCCCGGCACTGTGTGCTTAAGCGCCGACGCTGCCACAGCAAATTCAAGCGCTTGGCCCTGAGTGGGGAATGTGAGCAGACCATGAATAAGACCGCCCGAGAAGCTGTCGCCACCGCCCACGCGGTCGATAATCGGGTTGATGTCATAGCGCTTCGACTCGTAAAATTCTTTGCCATCATAGATCATGGCTTTCCAGCCATTGTGAGTGGCTGAGAATGATTCGCGCAATGTGGATACCACATATTTGAATCCAAATTCTTGAGCCATAGCTTTGAAAATGCCTTTGTAGCCATCGGCTGATGTCTCGCCGGCTTCCACGTTGGCATCTGGCTTGAAGCCAAGGCACAGCTCGGCATCCTCTTCATTACCAATGCACACATCCACATATTTCATCAGCGGGCGCATGATCGATTGAGCCTTCTCGCTTGTCCACAGTTTTTTGCGGAAGTTGAGGTCGACACTCACGGTGACACCGTGGCGCTTTGCTGCCTCGCATGCAAGTCGGGTCAGCTCGGCTGCTTTGTCGGAAATTGCCGGTGTGATGCCGCTCCAGTGGAACCAGTCGGCACCTTCCATGATAGCGTCGAAGTCGAAATCTTCGGGATTTGCCTCGGCGATGGCCGAGCCGGCGCGGTCGTAAATCACCTTGGAAGGACGCATTGATGCGCCTGTCTCGCAATAGTAGATGCCCACACGATTGCCGCCGCGAGTGATGTATTGGGTGTTTACGCCGTAGCGACGCAGAGCATTCACAGCAGCTTGCCCGATTTCATGTTTGGGCAGCTTGCTCACGAAATAGGCATCATGGCCATAGTTGGCGCAGCTTACTGCCACATTGGCCTCGCCGCCGCCAAAAATCACGTCGAACTTGTCGACTTGCACAAAGCGAAAATTTCCGCTCGGTGAGAGACGGAGCATAATTTCGCCAAGAGTTACAATTTTGCTCACTTTATTTTGAATTTAATTTTATGATTAATCAATTGATTCCATTAGCTTCACAGCATCTACATATCGTGCGATACCTTCGGCTACTTTTTTTGCATCTTGCATGGCGTGGACCACTGTGGCGGGGCGGTTGGTGACGTCGCCGCCGGCAAACACTCCTCGGCGTGTGGTCATGCCGTAGGGGCTCTCGCGAGTGAGCACATAGCCTTTTGAATCCACGTTGATGCCTGTGGTGGTCGACACTATGCGAGCGGCCGGCGTGCTGCCTACGGCCATAATCAAATGGGTGGCCTCCACTGTGGTGTGGTTGCCTTCACATTCAATTTCTATGCTCTTCAGGTGGCGCTCGTCGGCGGCATTAACTTTCACAACCGATGATTTCCAAAGGAATTTCACTCCCTCGGCCACGGCATCGTCGTATTCGGCGCGCAGAGCGCTCATGTCGTTGATGGTGCGGTGGTAGACGATTGT
Source organism: uncultured Bacteroides sp. (assembly GCA_964598685.1). Lineage (GTDB taxonomy): Bacteria > Bacteroidota > Bacteroidia > Bacteroidales > Muribaculaceae > CAG-873. Next base: position 9,060 of record CAZRCU010000024.1, on the reverse strand, counting down.
CACCTCGTCGGCGCCAACGCGCAGCGCGGTGCGTGCTGCGTCTATAGCTGTGTTGCCGCAGCCAATCACAAACACCTTGTCGCCCTTGTTTATCACCACTTCATCGCGGCCGATAGAGCCGCTCTGATACAGACTCACGCGGCGCAGAAACCAGATGGCTTGCCGCACCCCGGGATGGTCGATGCCCTCAATGTCGAGCTTCTTGGGGCGGCCTGTGCCGGTGCCCATAAATATTGCATCAAAGCCTTCGCCGAATAGGTCGTCGATAGTGTGCCCTTTGCCAATGGTGGCGTTGAGGTGGATTTTTACTCCGAGATTTTCGATTTTCTTAATCTCGCGACGCACCACCTGCTTTGGCAGGCGATATTCCGGTATGCCATACATCAGCACGCCCCCGGGCTCCGATTCCATCTCAAAGATTTCTACATCGAAGCCTTGACGAGCCAAATCACCGGCGATAGTTAGACCGGCAGGGCCACTGCCGATCACGGCAATGCGGCCACGTGTCTTTTCCGGGATGGCCTCGTGGATGAGTCCGGCGTCGCTATCAAAGTCGGCGATAAATCGCTCAAGCTTGCCGATATTGATGTGGGCATCTTTTTTCCCAAGCACACAGTTGCCCTCGCATTGGCGCTCGTGTCCACAGACGCGGCCACACACAGCCGGCAAGTTGCTGCGCTTGTTGATTATTGCAAGTGCGTTGCCAAAATTGCCCTTTGACAGCTCGGCAATCCAATCGGGAATGTCGTTGCTGATCGGGCAGCCCTTTTTGCAGCCGGGCACCTTGCAGTGAAGGCAGCGCTGGGCCTCGCGAATCGCTTCGGCCACAGTATAGCTGCTTGAAACTTCTGTAAAATCGTTGCCCATGGCGTTATTACATTGCAAAGGCATTGAAACCGCCGTCCACCACGGCCACGGTGCCGGTGACAAACGATGATGCTTTTGAAATCAGATAATGAATTGTGCCGCAGAGCTCGTCGGGATTGCCAAAGCGCTTGAATGGTGTTTGACGAATCACGTCGGTGCCGCGCTCGGTGAGCGAACCGTCGGGATTGGTAAGCAGGGCACGGTTTTGATTGGTTAGGAAGAATCCCGGGGCGATAGCGTTGACGCGGATTCCCGAGGTGAATTTGGTGGCAACTTCATTAGCCATGAAGGCTGTGAAATTGCTGATGCCGGCCTTGGCTGCTGCATAGCCCAGCACGCGAGTCATGGGGCGGAAAGCGGCCATCGACGAGAAATTCACAATAGAGCCCTTGCCGGCCTCTACCATAGGCTTTAGAAACACCTGCGTAGGAATCACAGTGCCGGTGAGATTCACATTGAGCACCTTTTGAAATTCCTCGATTTTGAGGTCGAAGAATGTTCCGCTGGGCTGGATTGTGGCGCCGGGCATATTGCCGCCGGCTGCGTTGAGCAGCGCGTCTATACGGCCGTATTTAGCCATGATTTCATCGCAATTCTCTTGCACCTTGGCAATGTTCATTACATCGGTGGTTAGAAACATGGCCTCGCCGCCTTTTTCGCGGATGGTGTTCACGATTTTGTCGCCCTCTTCTTTGCGGCGACCGAGCAGCACCACCTTGGCTCCTTGCAGCGCCAAATATTCGCCGATGCAAGCGCCCAATACGCCTGTGCCACCGGTGATTACTACCACATTATCTTTAATTTCAAATAGATTTTCCATAGTCGTGCAGTTGGTTAGATTAACTTGTTTTTTAGTTCGTTGTCCACTGTGGCCATTACGCCCTCCACTTGTCCGAGAGCGAGCATGCGTCCGTGGAATGAATATCCGGCATTATAGCCCATCTTGTCGTCGCCGAGCATCAATGGAGCGTGGTCCACGCGCATTGGCAGTCCCGGATTTTGGCTCTCAAAGGTGCGCACCAGGCTGATAATGTCGGCACGTCCGGCAAGGTGGCTCGCCTCTTTAAAGTCGCCGTTAGGCAGCACGTCGCACGAGCGCAGATGCACAAACCATGTGCGCTTGGCATATTTGCGAGCCAACTCGGGCACATTGTTGTGTGCTCCGGCGCTTAGCGAGCCTGCGCAGAATGTGAGGCCGTTGTGTGGATCGGGCACCGCATCGAGAAACCATTGAATGTCCTCGTCGCAGGTGACGATGCGGGGCAAACCGAGAATTTGCAATGGCGGATCATCGGGATGTACGCACATTTTTATATCATATTCGCGGCACACCGGCATGATGGCCGAAAGGAAATATTTCATGTTTTGGCGCAGGGCTTCTTTGTCTACACCATTGTATAAAGCAAGGATTTCTCGGAATTTTTCCACGGGCTTGAGCTCATCCTCTGAGATGTTGCCGTTGACAAAACCTTGAGTCTTAACAATGATGTTGTCAACGAGTTTTTTCTCGCCTTCCGGAGTGATTTTGCCGGCGATTTCGTCTACTCGAGCCAGGGTGGCCTTATCCCAATCGTTGGCGGCGTTTTCGCGCTTTAGAATATGGATGTCGAAGTAGGCAAATTCGGCACGATTGAAATAAAGATTGGATGTGCCGTTGTCGTTGGGGTATTCAAGATCGGTGCGAGCCCAATCAAGCACAGGCATGAAATTGTAGCAAACAGTTTTCACGCCGGCTTTGCCGAGATTGCGCAAGCTCTCCTTGTAGTTTTCGATAAGTGCATCGCGGTCGGCACCGGCATATTTGATCGACTCGCTCACCGGCAGACTTTCCACCACCGACCATCGCATCCCATAGGATTCAATCAGTCGGCACATCTTCTCAATTTCTGCGAGCGGCCACACTTGGCCGTTGGCAATATGGTGAAGTGAGGTCACGATGCCCTCTACACCAATTTGGCGGAGCATGTCGAGCGTGATTTTATCATTTGGCCCAAACCATCTCCATGTTTTTTCCATCATATTGGTTTTGCTTTTAAAGTGTAATCAAAGTTTGAAATATCGTTTTGCGTTGAAATAGCAAATATCCTCTATCATTTGGCTTATGCGCGGCATTTCGCATTCAGGGATAAGCCCTTGTTCCACATCGCTGCCGATAATGCGGCATAGCAGACGGCGGAAATATTCATGGCGAGGATAGCTGAGAAATGAGCGCGAATCTGTGAGCATTCCCACAAAGCGGCTTAGCAGGCCTTGCATTGAAAGTGCATCAATTTGCGCTTCCATTCCCTTGAGCTGGTCGTTGAACCACCATCCCGAGCCCATTTGCATCTTGCCGGGTGTGGTGCCGTCTTGGAAATTTGCCAGCATTGCGGCCACCCAAGTGTTGTCGGCAGGGTTGAGGTTGTAGAGAATGGTTTTAGCAAGTTCGCCGTTGAGGCATAGCTTGTCGAGGAATCGCGCTATCGCATGGGCATTGTTAGTGTCGCCTATGGTGTCGAAACCGGTGTCGGCGCCCAACGATTTGAATGCGGCCGTGTTCACATTGCGCATGGGCCCGAAGTGGAATTGCTGCACCCAATCTTTTTCGGCGTTCATTTGGCAGAGGTCGAATAGCAGGGCCGTGTCAAACACTTGCTGCTCATATGGCGACAGTTGTGCTTTGCCAAAGAGATATCCGGCCTCGGTGCGCAGCGATTCTACATCGCGATTGTTGGGGTCATACGGGAATGAATTCAATCCATGGTCGGCCACTTGACAACCGTTTTCGGCAAAGAAGTCGTGGCGCTTGCGCAGCGCGTCGATCAGCGTTGCATAGGATGTGATTCTTATTCCTGACACTTCGCTCAGTCGCGCCAGATAGTCGTGATTGCGAGTAAATGCTTTGTCGGGTCGCCAAGCAGGCAGCACCTTTGTGGCGAAGCCGCTTTTGCTGATTTCGCGGTGATATTGAAGTGAGTCGACGGGATCGTCGGTGGTGCATACGGCCTCTACATTATAGTGTCGCATAAGGCCGCGGGCGCTATATTCCGGCGTGGCGAGCAATTCGTTGCAGCGGTCGAATATGCGACGTGCGCTTTCGGGGTTGAGCACTTCGTCGATGCCAAATGCCGTGCGCAATTCTAGGTGAGTCCAGTGGTAGAGCGGATTGCGGAATGTGGCCGGCACTGTTTCGGCCCATTTCTCAAACTTTTCCCAATCAGAGGCGTTCCCGGTGATAAAACGCTCGTCGACACCATTCGCACGCATGGCGCGCCATTTGTAGTGATCGCCGCCAAGCCATAGCTCGGTGATGGAGCGAAAACGCTTGTCGGTGGCAATCTCAGCCGGCGACAGGTGGCAGTGATAGTCGATGATGGGCATTTTTGCAGCATGCTCGTGGTAAAGGAGCTTGGCTGTGGCTGTGTCGAGGAGGAAGTCCTCTCCCATAAATGTAGGCATATCGTTGTTATTTCTTTAATGTTACGAGTTTATATTTTGGTACGAGTAGTTTCATAATGCACCAGCTGAGCAGATAGGCAACACCGGCGATAAGGAATACAATCATGTAGCCGGCATTTTTGCCTTCCATGCCGAGAAACACCATGTGGCTGTTGGCGGCATAGTCGAAAAGACGTCCTGCACCATAGTTCGACATAAAGCTGCCCAGACCGCTGGCCAGGCCGGCGGCGCCGGTGACAGTGGCAACAATGCTTTTGGGAAACATGTCGCTCACCACATTGTAGACATTGGCACTCCAGCTCTGGTGTGCTGCTGCAATCAAGCCGATTATTATCACGGGATACCATATAGATATGGCTCCGAGTGGCATCACGGCTATGCCAAGCAGCGGCACGAGCGCAAAGAGCAGCATGGCCTTCATGCGTCCTTCATAAGGATTCATCTTGCGCTTGCCGATAAATATCGAGGGAATGTAGGAACCCATCACCGAGAGCATCGAAATCAGATAAATGGTGAATATTGCCGACATCCCCTGCCATGAGGCTGTGGAGTAGCCATACACCTCTGAAATAAATGCAGGAGCCCAGAAAAGCAAAAACCACCACACCGAATCCGGCAAGAATCGGCCGAAAATCACTGCCCAGGTTTGGCGGAATGTGAAAGCTTGTAGTATGCCGATTTTTTCGGTTGCTTCGGCGGCTGTGTCGTCAGATTCTTGGATTTCGCTGTCGTCCTGCTCGATATAGGCAAGCTCTTGTGCGTTGACGTGGGGATTGTGGTGTGGATCTTTATAAATGAATATCCATGCCCCCATCCATATAAAGCCAAGCACACCAATGAGCAGGAAGGCCATTTCCCATCCATAATATTTTGCAATCATAGGAATGGTGAACGGGGCCACGAGAGCGCCCACTTGTGCGCCCGAATTGAAGATACCGGTGGCAAATCCGCGATCTTTTTTAGGGAAATATTCGGCCACTGTCTTGATAGAGCAGGGAAAGTTGCCGGCCTCGCCGATTGACAGCACGCAGCGTGCGCCCATGAAGAGCCATACGCTCACAGTGGTGATGGCCGTGGTGATTTCGGCGGTGTTTTGAATCGCTATAAGATTTTGGCGCGAGCCGATAAACGACATGATATAATCGCCCGATACAATGCCATTGGTGAGAATCCCACAGAATGCATGAAGGCACGCACCTGTCGACCACACGCCGATAGCACATATATAGCCGCGCTTAGTGCCAACAAAGTCGGCAAATCGGCCGGCGAAAAGCATGGCCACGGCATACACCAATGAAAACACACCGGTGAGCAAGCCATAGTCGGCATCGGTCCAATTAAATTCCGGGGCTATAAAGTTTTTCCAAGTGAGCGAGAGCACTTGTCGGTCGAGATAGTTTACGATAAGCGCCATGAATAGCATACCGCAAATTACCCACCTGAAGTTGGTCATTTTTCCATGCGACGTGTCGACGGATTGATTTAAGGCTTGATTCATCGTTTTAGAGGTTGATTAAGTTTGCTGCAAATTTATATATAATGCTGTGAGTCTATGCTTTAATATGTTTGTGATATATTTGAATATGTTCCATGAGTGTCTTATTTATGTTTGATTTTGTTGCACTGTGTCTTTTGCAAAAATTGCATATTCGGCATTTTGTGCATTGTTGTGTTATTTTGTTTCCTGCTATTGCATTCAGAAATTTGGCATTATAATTTTGCGGTGAAATCTAAAAGATGTCCGGCCATCCGGATTAACCTCAAACATCAAAAATCAAATCATGAAACTCAAATCAATTTTGACCGCTTGCGCTATCCTGATGAGCGTATCTGCGTTTGCTCAAACAGCAAAAACTATCGACATGGAGGATGTAACCCGTATCGGTAGCAAATGTGAATACGACGATGAAACTTGCACAGCAACTTTCACCGGCCAATGGGACCGTTGGGTCGACCTCCCCGGTGTGAAGGGCGACATCTCTGCCACCCCTAATATCTCTGTCGAGGTGCTTAAAAGCAACATCATCCTGAAATTCTGCGTTCGCTACACTAACAACGAAGGCAAAACCGAACAAGTAGACGTGGCCACCGTTTACGGCCAAATGGGCAAAGCCATCACCTCTAAAAAGGTGGTTAAGCTCAACCTGCTCGAAGCTTCAAAGGGTAAACTCACAGAAGATATGCTCAAGAATGTCGTTTCCCTGCGTTTGGCCGTTGGTAAGACCATCGGCGACGAACCCTGGGAAATCCAATTCGGCGAAGTGAAACTATATTAAACATTAAACTATTTAATCTGATATTATTAGCTGTATTTTTGGGTATAGTGGAATTTTTTGAATAACATGTTAGCTTATCGAAAACCTTAAAAACTAAATTTCAAGTAAAAAAGATTGTCTTAGGTTTGTAATTACTTTTATTCTTAATTAGCCGATTCTGGCTCCTATCACCTCTAATCCACTTTATACCTAAAGATTTAAAAAATTCATTTGTAAATGCGTTACTTAGTCCCCAATGATTATATGGCCGACCCCGCTGTGCATCTGTTCAACGGTCGACTATACATTTATCCTTCTCACGACTGGGAAAGCGGCGTTCCATTCAACGACAATGGCGACCACTTCAATATGTGTGATTATCATGTGTTTTCTTGCGAAGACCCGCTCACCGGCGAGGTCGTAGATCACGGCAAGGTGCTCGAAGTGGCCCAAATTCCCTGGGCCGGTCGTCAGCTCTGGGACTGTGATGTGGCCGAGAAAGATGGTAAATATTATATGTATTTCCCGTTGAAGGATAAAAATGACATTTTCCGCATTGGTGTGGCTATTAGCGACGCTCCCTCAGGGCCGTTTATTCCGCAGCCCGATCCTATCCGTGGCAGCTATTCTATCGATCCTGCCGTGCTGAAAGACGATGATGGCTCTTACTATATGTATTTTGGCGGTCTTTGGGGCGGACAGCTCCAGCGCTATCGCGATAATAAAGCTATAGAAAATCCCAATCTCCCTCAGGACGATGAATTGGCTCTGACACCTCGCATGGTGAAACTTTCTGATGATATGCTCCAATTTGCCGAAGAACCTCGTGCTATCGTAATTCTCGACGAGAACGGCAATCCAATGAAAGCCGGCGACACTCGCCGCCGCTTCTTTGAAGCCGCATGGGTGCATAAATATAATGGCAAATATTATCTGTCGTACTCTACCGGCGACACCCACTTGATTTGCCACGCCATTGGCGACAACCCCTACGGCCCTTTCACCTATCAAGGCGTAGTGCTTACTCCGGTGGTGGGCTGGACCACTCATCATGCAATCGTTGAATTTAATGGTAAATGGTATCTTTTCCATCATGATTGTGTTCCCTCGGGTGGCCGCACATGGCTTCGCAGCCTCAAGGTGTGTGAGCTCCACTACGACGAAAACGGCAAAATCATCACAATTGATGGAGGCTTAAAAGAATTATAATGTATTTATTAGGTTATGACATAGGCACATCTTCCGTAAAGGCATCGCTTGTCGATGCCGAAAACGGATCGTGTGTTGCATCTGATTTCTTTCCCAAGGTGGAGGCCCCCATCAAGGCGTTGAAATCAGGATGGGCCGAGCAATCGCCCGACAGTTGGTGGCAATATATCAAGCAAGCCACCTCGGCAATCCTTGCTGCAAGCAAGGTGGCTCCGGCCGATATTAAGGCCATTGGCTTCTCGTATCAAATGCACGGCTTGGTGATGATCGACCGCGCCGGCAATGTGATTCGCGACGCTATTATTTGGTGCGATTCGCGCGGCGTGCCCTATGGCGAGAAAGCTTTCAGCGAGCTCGGCTCTGAGCAATGCCTGAGCCATCTGCTGAATCAGCCCGGCAATTTCACCGCTACCAAGCTCGCATGGGTTAAGGAAAACGAACCCGCCAACTTTGCTCGCATCTACAAGGTGATGCTGCCGGCCGACTATATCGCTTATAAAATGACCGGCGAGATTGTCACCAATGCCGAGGGCCTCAGCGAATATATGCTGTGGGACTTCAAGAATAATGCTCCGGCATGGTTCTTGGCTGATTATTTCGGCTTCCCGCATGATATTTTGCCCGAAATTCGCCCGACTTTTGGCGATCAAGGCCATCTTAGCGCCGAGGCAGCAGCCGATCTCGGTCTCGCTCCCGGCACGCCTATCACTTATCGCGCCGGCGACCAGCCCAACAATGCCCTTTCGCTAAATGTGTTCAACCCCGGCGAGGTGGCCTCGACCGGTGGCACATCCGGCGTGGTGTATGGCATCAACGACAAGGTGGACTACGACCCACGCTCACGTGTGAATAATTTTGCCCACGTGAATCATTCGGCCGAGCAAACACGCATCGGCGTGATGACCTGTATCAATGGCACCGGTAGCCTCTATTCGTGGATGAAGCGCAATATCGCCCCCACCGGCTGCTCATATAATGATATGAACGAGCTGGCCGCCAAATCGCCTGTGGGCTGCTGCGGCATCAGCATCCTGCCATTTGGCAACGGCGCTGAGCGAATCCTCGAAAACAAGCAAATCGACAGCTCGATTTACGGCATCAATTTCAACATCCACAATAAATCGCATCTGCTGCGTGCAGCTCAAGAGGGCATCGTGTTCTCGTTTATGTATGGCATGGAAATTATGTCAAAAATCGGCCTTGATATAAAGAAAATCCACGCCGGCCACGCCAATATGTTCTTGTCGCCGATTTTCCGCGACACATTGGCCTCGGTGTCGGGCGCCACTAT
>CAZRCU010000023.1:2213-18430 GCA_964598685.1 uncultured Bacteroides sp. | reverse complement strand
AATCTTATTGCATTTTGAAACAGCCTCGGACTTTTTCAGTGGCCTCACCATGGTGCATCCTCCAAGTCAACTTGTTGAAACACAACATATTATACGTTAATATGTTGATATGTATGGCATTACGACGGTGTAATGGTTGTGCGTTTTGTTAACATGGTGATTTTCAATGTGTTGTGGCGGAGGATGCACCATGGTGCATCCCTACTGGCAATGGATACGCTGTTTGGTGGTAAATGTTAAAATTCTGATTTTTTTGATATAAAAATTTATTGTTTGCAAAAAAAGTTGTAATTTAGCGTGTCGAATTATACGACGTAACCAAAATATCGCTACATACCCAAAATTGAGTTATACAGCCTCTATGAACAACAAACTGATTATTAACCACTTAAAAACCCAATCCAATAGTATCTATATAGCATCTGCGCGATGAATCGGACGCCATGGCGGCGCTCGCGATTTGTTGCACCCCGCGCTCTGCGCACCTCCCTCTCCAACCTCAACTCCCCCCTCCCCTCTGAACCGACACACCTCTATAAACACATCTGAAAATTTGTAACCAAAATTATTTATCTATCAAAACCTAACATTATGAACAAGAAACTGTTCTTTTTACCGCTACTCGCTGCAATGGGACTCACCGGCTGCTCTAGCGATGAACCCACGCCGACACCTGTTAACGGTGGCGAAGAAAGCTATCTTGCTGTAACCCTGGCTGCTCCAGCCGGTCAAGTGACTCGTGCCGCTACTGATGGCGGCTTTGACGAGGGCTCAAAGGATGAAAATGCGGCGAGCAAAGTCACTTTCCTATTTTTTGATGCCGCAGGTAATGCGGTGCAAACTCCCCAAACCAACGACATTGAATGGAACAAGGACAGCGCCAAGGATTCTCCTCAGGTGTCTGTGATTTCCAAGACTGTTGCCGTGATTGCCGGCAACACTGCACCTGCGCAGATGCTGGTGCTGCTCAACGCCCCTACGGAGCTTGTGTCGGAATTGTCCAACGCACCAATGGTGACTGTGCTGGCTAAGGCCAACGACTACAGCGCTCACACGAATGGCTTTTTGATGACCAATTCGTCGTATATGAGTGGCGATAATGTGGTGACAGCCACATCGCTCGCCGATGCAACGTTCTATTCTACCAAGGCGGCTGCCGAGGCCTCGGATGCCACACCGGTAGAGGTGTATGTGGAGCGCGTATTGGCCAAGATTGTGGCCTCGTGCCCCGACAATGACGGCAAATTCACCATCAAGACCACCGACGTGGATATTAGCGGCACGGTGGTTAAGGTGAAGCCCGTGATTATGGGTATTGAGGTGGCAAATATCGCCAAATCGTCGTATCTGTTCAAGAACATTGATGGCATTCAGAGCCTGTGGGCCGGAGCCAACGACGCCGATAATTTCCGCTTTAATTGGGCCAACAGCCCCTCGTCGGTGACCTATGCTAATGCTTCGTGGACAGATATTAATTCAGCTAATCCCTTCAACGAGAGCAGCAAATATTCATTCTATGTGCAGGAAAACACCACCCAACAGCACACCGCAGTGTTGATCACCGCTCAGCTGCAAGATGAGAATGGCGAGCCTGTGACCTTTGTGCGCTGGGCCGGCAACTATTATAAGCAAGATGCATTCTTGGCACAATATGCCCAGATTCTGAATAATGCGGGCTATCGCACTCGCTCGAAAGAAAGCCGCACTGTGAGCCAGATTCGGGCTACCGACCTGCGCTATCTCACCACTGAGGAGCATGAAAAATATATGGATGCCAAGGCTCGCGAAAATGCCACCGAGGACGATTATCTGCTGGGCTATGAAACCACCGTGTGCCTCACCGATGAATGTGCCAACGATTCGGATATCGTGACCGTCGACCCGTCCAACCCCAATACATATCGCGATTCAAGCGCTGCAAACCTCAACGCATTCTTGCTGAAGAAGGTGAATCGTGTGTGGCTGTGGAACAATGGCATGTGCTACTATTTTGCCAACGTGGAACACTATGGCCCGACAGCGCCGTTTACCGAAGGCGTGGTGCGCAACCATATCTACAACCTGACACTCAACTCGGTGAGCGGTGTGGGCGTGCCCGTGCCTGATCCCGAAGAGGATATTATCCCTGAAAAGCCATCTGACGACCTGTTCTATCTGGCAGCTCGCATCAACATCCTGAAGTGGAAGCTGGTGAATCAGAGTGTGAATTTCGAATAATAATTCTTTGCAAGCAATGAGGGCGCCGACGCCTCTCTCAACCCTCTATATCGGCACACCGGCCCGCGGGGTCGGTGGCCGATGGCGCCCTCATATATATTATCTATCTAACCATCAGGAAATAAACCAATAACAAGGACAGATGAACAACCCTGCGGCACATATTCGACAGGCTGTAAAATCGCTGATAGCGATGATGGCGGCATGCTGTGTGTTGGCATCGTGTGACAGCGTAATCTACGACTACGAGGGCGATTGCACCACCACCTATCGGCTGCAATTTCGCTATGATATGAACATGAAATTTGCATCGGCTTTTGCCCACGAGGTGAAGTCGGTGAGGGTGTATGCCTTTGACAGCGCGGGGATTCTGGCGTGGCAAGGGCGCGAGAGCGGCTCTCGGCTGGCCGAGGACGGCTACTCGATGGAGCTGCCGCTGGCGGCCGGGCGCTATCATTTGGTGGCGTGGTGTGGCTTGGACAACGACGACGCCACATTTCAATCGTTCACGGTGCCCGAAATGCAGGTGGGGCGGTCGACGCTGAGCGAGCTCAGCTGTAGCCTGAACCGCCGGCGCGACGGCAGCGGCGCGGCCTATAGCGACACGCGGCTCTATGACCTATATCACGGCACGCTGGATGTGGAATTGCCCGACACCCTTGGTGCCACGCTATCCTACACAATGCCGCTGGTCAAGGACACCAATCATGTGCGCGTGATTTTGCAGCATCTGTCGGGGCAGGACGTGAATGTGGACGATTTCACCTTTAGAATCGACACCGACAACGGCCTGATGGCCCACGACAACGCTGTGGTGGCCGACGAAAACATCACCTATCGCACGTATCACACGGGCAGCGGCGTGGCCGGCTTGGGCATCGACAATTATCCCACTGTCGGCGGCAAAGCGGCCACCGATGGCGGCATCACCGCGGTGAATGTGGCCGTGGCCGACCTCGAAATCGCACGCCTCTGCACCGATGTGCCTTGCTATCTCACTATCGAAACCAATGGCGAGATTTGTGCCCGCATCCCGCTCACCGATTATGCCCTGCTGCTCAAGGATGGCTATGTGGATCAAATGGACGATCAGGAATATCTCGACCGCCAGGATGAATATGCATTGACCTTCTTTTTGGGCGACGGCAACCAATGGGTGAATACATGCGTGATTATCAACGCGTGGAAGCTGGTGCTGGCCGACGTGAATTTCTAAGAAAGACTGAATAAAAGTTGCTAAAAAAGATAATCTACATAGTGCTGATGGCCTTGCCGGCCATGGCATCGAGCTGCTCAAGCAAGGACGAGCCCGACGTGCAGATGCTTGATAATCTGTATGTGAGCTTGCGCGTGGCCACGGCTACGACTGCGGCGCAGAGCCGCAGCGGGGTGCCCGCGGCTGCCGAGGACGACACCTGGGCCGATGATTATCCGTCGGCCGACCCCGACAGCTATGAAAATCAGCTGCTGGCCGACCGCCTGTTGGTGACTTTCTATAATGCGGCCTCGGGGCAATATCTGGGGCGGCTCACACAGCTGGAAAACGTGGACTTTGTGACGGCCTCCGACGGGGGCGTGCACGAGATTCGCGGCCTGCTGACGCCGGCCGACCAATCTGTCACGCTGGAGCAGCTGCGCGGCATGAGCGTGAAGGTGATGGTGTGGGCCAACGCTCCCACCACCAATCTTGCCGCCGACGCGCTGACGGCCGGACTGAGCGGCGACGCCGCCGGCATGGGCGCGTGGCAGTATCAATTTCCGTCGGATGGCTCGTATCTGCTGGCTATCCCGCTGTGGGGCGTGGCCACCACGAGCCTGAGCGGAATTACGCCGGGCACGTCGTGGAGCCTGGGGCAGGTGGATTTGATGCGCGCGCTGGCCAAGGTGGAGGTGGCGGTGAACCGCGCCGACGCCTCGCTGGACAATGTGAGCGTGACGGCTGTCACCGTGAGCCGAATCAATACATCGGGGCTGGTGGCCCCCGGGCGATGGAACTCTATCGCAGCCACCTCGGCGCTGAAATTCAGCGAAACACTGCGTGTGCCGCAAGATGTGGCCTCGGCGCAAAATGTGAAATACGACCATGCCACCGACGACGGCGCGGTGATACTGTATTTGCCCGAATGTGCAAATACGGCTGCCGACGAGATTGTGCTGCGAGTGGACTATACTGTGGGCAGCGTGGCCCGCAGCAACGACATCTACCTGCGGCCCTACACCGATGGACGGCCGGCGGCCGACGGCTCGCTGTGGGATGTGGTGCGCAACCACCATTATCGCTACGAAATCACGTCGGTCAACTCTATCCGCTTCACAGCCACGGTGCACGACTGGACCGTGGTGGAACGATCCTTTGTGATGTGACATTATAATAGCTCCCTATCTGATGAAACCAAATATCTACCCGACACTACTACTCATCCTGATGATGGCCACGCTGGCCGGCTGCCGCGACGACTCGCCGTCGCGCTACGACACCGACGGGCGTATCGCCTTTTTGGTGGGGACGGCCGAGGCCTCGACCTCGAACGGCGGCGCCAAGGCGCGCGCTCGCGGCTATGCCACCGCCACCACTATCCCGCTTGAGCTGCCGGGCGATTCTGTGTCGATGCACTTTGAAATGCAGGCCAACACCGACGCCGTCACCCCCACCGCGAGGCAGTCGGCCACGCGCAGCATCGACTATGATGAGAGTTACAACCCTGTTACAAAATTTCAAGCCACGGCCCTGGCCGCCGACAACACGGTGTATTTCGACAATCTGCCGCAGACTATCGACGAGGCCGGCCTGGCGATAACCGATTATGCCTGGCCCGACAATCCGCTGACATTTTTTGCCTACACTGCCACCAAAAATTTGGAAAGCGTTTCCCCGATTTTCCGCGTAAGGCGTGGGGAAACGGGAAACACGACCGTAGCCACGGGCCAATTCTACTATTCGCTGCCGGCGAGCGACGGCCGCAACGACGCTGTGAATCAGCCCGATGTGGTGTTTGCCATGGTGCCCAATGTGAGCGACAACGGGCAGCCGGTGAATTTGCTGTTTCACCACGCGCTGTCGTCGATACTCTTCAAGGTGGGAAAAATGCCCGCCGGCACCAAGCTGACGAGCGTGGCGCTCAAGGGGATGTATGCCTCGGGCACGTGTGAAATGCAATCCGACGCGGCCGACGGCTACAACAATGTGAAGTTTGATTGGACGGTGGACGGCACGGCCACATATAGCTATGTGCAGGAATTCGGCGGCCAGACGGCCACCGAGGGCAGCCGCATGGGCAGCGAGCAATGCCTGTTTATGATGGTGCCGCAAGATGTGCAGGCCGACGCCCTGATCGAGCTCAAAATCATGATGGACGACCGCGAATACACCTTCCAAAAGTCGCTCGGCGAGATTGTGGATGTGCTGCTGGCCGACCATAAATATGTGTTTACCATCGGGCTCAACGACGAGGTGGACATCACCGTGGACGATGATGTGGTGGGCAACCGCAAGTGTGACCTGTCGATTCAAAACACGGGCTTTGCCGCGAGCTATGTGCGGGCCACGGTGCAAGGATGCTGGGTCGACGACGACGGGGTGGTGGTGCAGCCCTGGGACCGCGACTACGACGGCGAATTTGTCTACGGCGCCGAGTGGAGCAACTATTGGCGCCTGGGAGCCGACGGATTTTACTATTATCTGATACCGCTGGCGCGGCAAGAATACACCTATCCTCTATTTGAAAGCTACACCCTGACCAACACCAGCGAGATGTATCAAGATCTCACTCTTGAGCTTAGTATTGTGGCGCAGAGCGTGTTGGCCTCGGATTATGAGCGGGCTTGGACCATCCCGAGCGAATCGTCGAATCAGCCTTAAAAATTGTGTTGCGAAATGAAACCGAATCTTAGATTTTTAATCATATTTGTGGCGGCGGTGGCCCTCTCGGCTCGTGCGCAGCTGCCCTCTGAGGGCGATTGGCCCGCCACCACCATCAGCCAAGACCTCACCGTGGACCTCACCGGCGATGTCAATATCACGGGCACCATATCGGTGACCAACGGCGCCACGCTGCTGATTCGCAACACCGGTGACAAAACCGTGACAATGAGCATCTCGTCGCTCGGATTGGGGCTTCGGCAGCAATCGGCCACGCTAAATTCGGGCGTAAGCCGCCTGTTTTATGTGTCGGACGAAAACTGCACCCTGGATATTGAGGGAAACGCGCGCGGCCGCATCGTGATCGACGGCGGCGCCGTGAACACGTGGAGCGACGAGGGCGATTCGTATATGCTCACGAGCGGATTTGGCGCTGTGTCGCTGGGCCAGGAGGCTATACGCTCGCACGGCACCCTGACTTTGCGCTATGTCACCGTGCAAAATGTGAGCTCGGCCAACGGCGCAATCTATGTATCGGATCAAAATGCCGAGAACAAGAATTGCCTGGTGGGCATCACCACGCTGGACAATGTGGTGATGCAGCTGAATCGCGTGAGAGGCACCAGCGACAGCGCTAAAAAGGGCGCGTGTGTGCACGTGACGCACGGCCGCAACGTGGTGAAAGACCCCGAGGCAAGCGCCTTGATAGTGACCGATTCAGAGTTTACCCAAAATTGGGGCTGCGGCGGCGCATTGCGCACCACCGGCACGACGCGTTGCAGCATGCACGTGACCAATTGCCTGTTCGACCGCAATTATTCGTGGCAGTATGGCGGCGCGATTTTCTGGAACGCGCACGGCTTGGAAAGCTGTATTCTCACGGTGGACGGTTGCAAATTTTTGAAAAATATGTCGAAGGTGCTCGGCGGCGCTGTGTCGATCGAGGCTAATGTGCAATTTATTAATAATCAAAGCGTTTTCCGCGAAAATCGCACATTGGGCTATGGCGGTGGCATCTGTGTGTGGGGTTATAGCCTGGTAGGCACCAACCACTTGGTCGACCTCACCTATTATATCAATAAGTATGTGTACCTCGACAATAACCGCGCGATGGATGGCGGCGGATTGGCCTTTGTGTTCACCAAGAGAACGGAATATGCCAGCAAGTCGAAATTCACCCTGCAAATCAAGGATGCGGTGATTAAAAACAACGTGGCCGACTATCGCGGCGGCGGCATCTATTTTGAGAACACCAGCGGCAACGACACATATGAATTTGACATCGACCTGTATGCCGGCACAATCGACAACAACAGCGCCAACACCGGCGGCGGCATCTATGCGCTCAGCACCACCATCAACAACACCAGCAACGAAAATCGCTATGTGGTGATTTCCAACAACAATGCGACGGATGGCGGCGGCGGTGGCATCTATCTCAAAAACGGCGCATTGCAGCTCAACGGCGGTTCGATTATAGATAATAAATGCGTGCGCCAAACCGAGGGCCAGACCTCAAACGGCGGTGGCATACGATTGGACACAAGCTCGATCAGCTTGGAAAACGTGTACATCACGGGAAACAGCTGCGACGACATGGGCGGCGGCATCTTTGCATATTACAGCCCCGACGGCGAGAGAGGCGAGAGCGATTTCTACACCGGCTCGATTTCGGGAAACAGCGCGGGATTGGCCGGCGGCGGCGTGTGCGTGTATGGCTATAACCACGTGGATTTGATGGGTGTGGCCGTGAGAAACAACACCTCGACCGATGGCGGCGGCATATTTGTGCGCGGCATCGACGACGACCATAAAGCCACGATGAACTATTCGGCGGGCCTTGTCACCGGCAACAAGGCGGTGTCGAGCAGCGTGGACTATGCCACGGCCTATCAAAAGACTATCTATGATGTGGCCGGCGTGGGCGGCGGCCTGTATATGGGCCACTATTCGTCGCTCACCTTCAGCATCGAGGGCAAGGCATTCGGCATCTACGACAATTTGGCGGATGTGGGCGCTGACGATATTTTTGCCACCGGATTGCACACCAAGGTGTGGATTCCCCACGTGGATGATATGAACCTGGTGGATATTGACATTGATCAGGCCCCGTCGCGCGCGGCAGTGCGCAAGAATGTGCGCCGCAACCTGTTTTGGGTCGAGGACTATATCACCAACGATATAAACTATGACAAGGGCACCAAGATGAAAGGCGAGGCGTGGGACAGCGACCCCACCAATCAGCGCTATCGCCAGGTGCGCGACTTGGAAGTGAGCGGGCGCGCCTATCACGTGAGCGCGGGCCGCGAATTTGAGGACTATTTGAGCCTGACGATTGCGTCGTCGTCGATTATCATCCTGGAAAAAGCCGGCATGGAGGATGGCGAAAATGCCATATTCCATATCTATCGCGGCAACTCGGCCGAGGCGCGCGAGGATTATTACATGTCGGTGACAATGAGCGACCTCGACCGCGAGGCGGATGGAAATATGCGCAAATATGTGTCGCTGGAAGATGGCGTGTGGACCATAGTGGAATCGCCGTGGTCGTGGGCCTATGAGGGCGACCAGATTGTGCGCTCGATGCGTGTGACGCTGCTCACGCCCGAAAACGAGCGCGTGCTGGATTTCACCAACCGACTGATCGACGATGTGCCGGCCCACAGCGAATCCATCAAGGTGAACAACATGAAAATCTCAACCACCACTGCCACCCGCCGCAAGAAGAAGTAGCCTCGAAATTTTAAGCCCCGCCCCGGATTTATATTGATTATTAAATTAAATTGCTTAACTTTGTGAAAGAGTTATAATTTATAATTATGAGCCCGGGTAATAAGCTAATTGTAAAGAATTTTGGGCCGATTAAGCAAGCCGAGGTGGTGTTTAATCGCTTCACAGTGTTTGTCGGGCCGCAAGGATCCGGCAAGAGCACGCTTGCAAAGCTCTATTCCATGTTTATGTGGCTGGAAAAGCGACTGATTCGTGGATTGGAGAGCCAAAAGGATGCCGAGAAAACTTCTCGCTTCAAGAATCGCTATTGCGGCTATCACAGGCTGACATCATATTTCTGCGGCGCCACCGAGATTGAATTTTTCGGTCAGGCCTATCATTTCATCTTCAAGGACGATAAATTCAACGTAATTGCCCCTGAGAGGATGGAAAATGTGGATGTGATGAAGGTGATGTATATCCCGTCGGAGCGAAATTTGCTTAGCTCGCTGGGCAATCTTACGGGCTTGAAATCTCTGCCACCGTTTCTACAGACATTTAAGGACGATTACGACGCGGCCAGCTTGGCGTATGCGCAAGAATATGTGCTGCCGATTAATGGCGTGAGATTTGAATATGACCGCCTCAACCATGTGTCGTGGCTGTTGGGCGATGATTACAAGGTGCGTCTGAGCGATGCTTCGAGCGGATTTCAGGCGGTGTTGCCCATGCTGCTGGTGTCGCAATATCTTGCGGAAACTGTGGCAGCGCGTCATGAGAATGGAAATCTCAGCATCGCAGAGCGTAAAAAGCTGCACGAGGAGGTGGCAAAGGTGGTGAATAATCCCGATTTGTCGCAGGAAGTGCGTGAAGCTGCGCTGTCGGCGTTGTCGGCGCGCTTTGTATATTCCGGATTTGTGAATGTGGTGGAGGAGCTCGAGGAAAATCTGTATCCCGACTCGCAGCGCGATGTGCTGTACACGTTGCTCAGCATGGCCAACAGGGAATCAACAAATCAGCTGGTGCTCACCACGCATAGCCCCTATATAATCAATTATCTGACCTTGGCAATTAAGGCAAAATCGCTAATTTCGGATGGCGGCGATCGCGAGGCCATCGAGAAAATTGTGCCGATTTCAAGCTGCTTGTCGGCAAATGATGTTGCAATCTATGAGCTGACGGCCGGACGCGCCGAGCAATTGTCGATGCCAAACGGCTTGCCAAGCGATACAAATTCATTGAACATGGCGATGGGCAAGGCCGACAGCCTTTTTGGCGAGTTGCTTGACATTGAAGATTTGATTTATGGCAAGCAAGGTTGACTTTTTTACGCCTGAATGCCAAACTTTGAATGTCACCGCTAAAAGTTTTGGTATATGCGACCCGCAGGACGGCGGGAAAGCGTATGTGGATTATAACAATGACAATCAGTGGATTGCGATTGTAAAGAATGAATCAGGCAAACCGCTTAATTTCACCGCAATAGATAACTGTGTGGAAATCCGTCGTGGGGATGGAAATATGGAAAACCGTTGCGATGCAATGCTCACGGGTGCCGGTTATATCATATTTATTGAGCTCAAGGATCAGCGGCGAGATTGGGTGGACCATGCTGTGAATGATCAGCTTCAAACCACAATCGACTATTTTAAGCGCAACTGCGATATTTCTGTGTATGGCAAGCGAATAGCCTATGCATGCAATCGCCGTCAACCTCGCTTTATGCACTCGCATATTTCGCTTATGGATGAATTTTGGCGAAAAAATAAAGTGAGATTGAATATCGTTAATGAAATTGTAATAAAATGATACTAAATTGAATAGATATTTGGTGGGGTGGGGTAAAAATTGTAACTTTGACTGTCAAATCTTTAAAACAATATCACATGAAAACCTGCAAATTTTTCAAGACATTAGCAATCATGCTCGGAATGCTGATGAGCGTGTCGTTGGTTGCCTGTGGCGACGACGATGATGAACCGGACGAGCCCGATGCTCCCAAGACCTCGCTGCAAGTAATCTGCAAAGTGGACCTGGCTCAGGCTTGGTATGACTATTTTGATGTAGAGGCCACTTATACCGGGCTGGATGGTGTGACCCACACCGAGACTATTACCGCCAATAAGGTGCTGTATAACGAAACCGTGGAATCATCCAAGGTGAAAGCAAGCGCTGTGAGCTTGACGGTTGTGGCCAAGGTGCGCAATCCGCTGCCCGAGGTGCCTGCTGATCAGATTTTCGCCCTTGACAACACGTGCGAAATGGATGTCTATAAATATACCGAAGGCGAGAGCAGCGCATCAATCCTTGATATTCAAGGCGGTGTGCCCGAAAAGAGTTCTATCAACAGCGAAAATATGATTAAGCGCGTCGCTAAGGAAAAGACATTCTGCAATTATTCTTATACATTCTCTAAATAATTAGATTTGCCGACACATATATGAAAAAATTATCGTTAGCATCGACGGGCCGCGCACTGGCCATTACAATGATTGCTGCCTGCGCGATTGCTGCGGTGGCGTCGGCATCTTGCACTGAAGAAAGTCGGGAGCAGAGCATCGAATCGGTGCCCGCCGCTCCCGACTATTCAAATGATTTAATGTGGCACATCGAGCTGAATGATGCTGACGGCAGCAGTGCCGATGTGTTTTATGTGCCCTCGACATGGGAGTTTGATTGGACCGATTCTGCGGGCAAAGTGTGCCATTATGCCGATGTGTGGAATGAGCAGCATCGCAATGATGTGAACACCGAAATGACGGCAGCGGCAGCATATATGGCCGATGGTACAAATTTTTATTCGCCTCATTATCGCCATATTACGCTTGATTCATGGGCTACGCTCAACGAGGACACAATTTCGCGTCGCTATAATGATGTGGCGTTTGTGGATGTGAAGGCTGCGTTTAATCACTACCTGAGCCATTATAATAACGGCCGCCCGTTTATCCTGGCCGGATTTAGCCAGGGTGGCAAGTCGGTGGTGGAATTAATGAAGGTGATGCCCGAGGATGTGCGCGAGCGCATGATTGCAGCGTATGTGCTGGGCTATAAGGTGACGCCTGATGATGCGGCGGCAGCGCCGTGGATTAAGGCGGCGGCCGATTCGGTGGACACCGGTGTGACAATTTGCTATAATTCGGTGTCGGATGTGAAGTATGTGAAGGCGGTGGTGAGCGAGCCTAATATAATGTGTATCAATCCTGTGAATTGGCGCACTGACGCCACGCCGGCCACGCTCAACGATACAATCACCGTGACGGTGGATACGCAGTATAAAGTGCTGGTGCTGAAGGGTTTTGACGGCAGCTATTTGCCCAATATTCTAAATATACTGAATGTGGGTGACTACCATGGCATTGAGCCGTGGGTGTATAGCGAATGCCTGCGCAAGAATTTTCATCAGCGCATCGAGGCCTACAAGCGCTCGAAAAGCCTGTAGTGGACTCCCTGACGGGAAAGTTTATAGCCGTTACTGATAATAAATTGCTCAGTGGCTTGATAGCTGCTGATGTTGATGTTTTGGTGCACTTCGATCAAATAGCGCCGCCCGATAAGGCCTGAGATTAGCTGAATGTCTTTGGGGCTGTCGATATAGTGAAAGTGGTTGAGGTTGTAGCTCACACCATTATTCAGAACATAGTCGAGCATGTAGCGGTCGGTGCCGAAGATGGCGCAATCCGAATTGTCGGCTATGGAATCCATCACGTTGGATATCTCGGTGAATATTTCCACATGCATTCTGCTATAAAGCTCGTTGGTGCGAATGCCTCGCAGGTGAGGTCGTTCACTAAAATCGCGCGAAATATTTTTGGCGTGGCTCGTGGTGTCGAAATAGTAGAACGAAATCGAGGCGAAAAGTGCGAAAACAATGAGATAGTTGAGGATTGCTGAATAGCGGCGGTAGAGATAGGCCCAAAGCAGCGGAATCGTGTTGATTACCATGGGACGCTCGAGGAATCCGTCGGAGCCCACAGCCGCCATAAGCGAGCACGCAACGATGATAATTATTGCTTGAATGTTGACATCTATGGGCCGATTATGCACAGAATGACGCATCCATGGCAGCAAAATCATTGCAATGAAAAGCCCTTGTAAAATTCCTACGGCATATATGCCGTCCAGCGTGTAGCTTACGAAAAACAGGTATGATGTGAGCGTGCAGCCGACTAAGCATATCGCGAAATTAAGCTTGATGTGGCGCCGCACCTTGGTCATGTAGCAGGCAGCGGCAGCACAGACAGCCATAGGCAAGAAGGCAGGAACCAAGTTGGAACTCACCTCAGTGAATCGCCAAATGAGCACGTGTATATTGCAGTGGCCGTTGATTATATTTTCAGGACGCCAGGCTGCGATGTATTGGCTTGGATGCCCCGAGGTCATAAGCAAGATTACGAGGAATGCCGTTAAGGCGAATGAGAGCAGCCCCAAGCCGGAATCGCGCAACGTGGCCGAGAGATTGCGTCGCTTGTAGATAATCACAATTAGGATAACCGGCAGTATGGCCATCGTGGGGATGCGCGACATGGCTGATAGCGCGGCTGCTATGCCCACAAGCGCTATTCGCTTTAGCGACGGATTATTGGCATAGGATAGCAGCGCTACGGTGGTAAGTGTCATGGCGGGGTAGGCGCCGGCATCCCAGCCGTATATACCTAATGTGAAGTAGCGACAGCCAAGGCACATTATCAAAAACATCACGGCCGAGGTGAATAATTTGCGCGTGTGCCGATACATGTAGACGCAGGCAATTGCAATGGAAAATTCATAGCAAATCAGCATCAAAATGCGTAGCGACAAGATTTCGTCGCCAAAGAGGCGTGTCCATACATTGCCGATGTAGAACGACAGCATGGCTAAAGGGCAGTCGGCGTAGTTGGCTACGCATAATGCTTGATAAGCCTCGTCGCGGTGTGTGAAGTCGTTGCCAAGGCCAATAAAAGGCAGCAGGATGCCGAGGAGCAGCGTTATTGCCGATAGAATCCGGATTTGATTTGCACTTAATTTTCTCATATTGTAACTACGGAGACTCAAATTTAGCAAACTTTTGCCGAATGACCATGCATGGAATGGTTAAAGATTAGAATTGGAAGTAGATAAAGGGGGTGACGGATTCGCTGCGGAGCTCGATGACGAGCTGCACCACTACGACAAATATTATGAGCTTGATGAGCCATGGGGCTGTGATGAAGCGTGTGGCCAGTCGGCGCCATGTGGCTGTGGGCAGGCTGTGGGCCAGAATGATTACGGCCATTAGAATCACCCAAGTGCGGCGGGCTTGGATGAATGGCAGGGCATAGGCGATGGAGAAGTCGCTGAAAATTTGTCGGATTATGATTCCGGCGTCGAGCCATGAGTCGGCGCGGAAATACACCCACAGCGCGGCCACGAATGTGAATGTGATGGCCCAGCTGACAGCTTTGACGGGCCACGATGTGCCAAGACGAGCTGTGAGCGGCTTTGTGGCTTTGTGGATGGCGAGGCCGAGGCCGTGCATACCGCCCCAAAACACGAATTTCCATGCTGCACCGTGCCACAGACCGCCAATCAGCATCGTGGCAAGGTTGTTGATATATGTGCGCAGCGTGCCGCGGCGATTTCCGCCCAAAGGGATGTAGATATAGTCGCGAAGCCATGTGGATAGCGAGATGTGCCAGCGGCGCCAAAAGTCGGTGAGATTCTGTGATTTGTATGGGAAGTTGAAGTTTTGGGCCAGGCGGAATCCCATGATCATTGCCAGGCCGATGGCCATGTCGGAATAGCCCGAGAAGTCGCAATAAATCTGCATGGTGTAGCCAATCACGCCCATAAGGGTTTCAAAGCCCGAGTAGGTGCCGGGGGATTGAAAGATGAGGTCGTTGTATTGTGCTATGTAGTCGGCGATGATTGCTTTTTTGATGATTCCCAGGATAATCATCCACAGACCGAGCCAACATTCACGGCGCAGGGCGCGATGGGGCCGCTCGATCTGCGGCAAGAAATAGTCGGCGCGCACGATCGGGCCGGCCACGAGTGCCGGGAAGAATGATAGGAAAAAGGCGTATTCAAGCCATGTGGAGGTGGGCTTCACGCGGCCTTTATACACGTCGATGATGTAGCTGACCGATTGGAATGTGTAGAATGAAATTCCGACGGGCAGAATGAGGTCGAGCGGCTGGAAATTTGAGCCGACCATGGCGTTGATGTTCCACAGGAAGAAGTTGGCATATTTGAAATATCCGAGAATGCCGAGCGAGGCGCCGAGCGAGATACCAACGTAGAATCGTCGCAGGCTGCGGCTGTCGGTTTTGACAATTGCGCGGGATAGCAGCCAGTCGATGATGGATGTGCAGAGCAGCAACACCACAAATAGCCCGCTGGATTTGTAGTAGAAATACAGGCTGAAGGCTACGACGAATGCGATCATCTGCCAACGATGGCGCGACAGCAGCGAGTAGATGGGCAGAAACAGCAGGAACAGCACCCAGAATGTGCCGCTGGAAAATAGCATCGGCTCGCCCGGGGTGAAGCGCAAGGACGCAATTAGGTTGTGGAGAATATCGCCAAGCATGGTGAAGCTATCGTTCGCTGGGTTGGTGGACGTAGAGGTGAGTGGGGCGAGCGGTGTTTACGGCCGGTCGGTCGAGCCGAATCGGGTGGGGCGAGTGGGTGGGCATCCATCTCACCACCGAGTCCATCCATTCACAGGCCGAGGATCGGGTGGGGTGGGCCCCATCCTTAGTGCGTTCAAACGTCATGCCGTCGCTTAGGAAAAATGAACCGGGGGCGGCGTTGGCGGCCACGAGCTTGTTGATGCCGGTGTCGGGCTTCCAGTTGGGCGGGCCAATCCACAGATAGGGGATGTCGCCGATGACGTTGATGATGTTTTTCACATATACATCGCGCTTTGTGATAATGTCTTTGACGAAAAGTTCGTTGGCACCGAGGCAAATGAAGATATAGTCGGGCTTGATGCGGGCGATGTAGGATTGGAGCTTGTTGGAGCGGCCCCATATTTCGGATGTGGAGCTGTACCAAATCACGCTATGCAGCTTGTGGCCATTTTGGGCGCAGTAGGCGGCCAGGCGCGGCGAGAGGCCTTCGAGCATGGAGTCGCCGATAAAGAGTATTGTCTTTTTAGTGGTGTCAACCTGTGCATATTGCTTTTTGGGCGCAGGCGCGGCTTGCTCGACAAGATTTGAGAATACTGAGTCGGCCGGTTGTGGGGGCTCGTTTTGCGGGGCTGTGAGTTGGCTTACTATTCCGGAATCTTTGAGCTGATATGAGCCCACGTCGATGGGGCTGAACGCTGAAAGGCAGATGAAAATGCCGAGCGCCAACGCGAGCAGAAGCCAAAGAGGAAGATAATTGCGATTCATGGAGGTTTATTAAGGTAAGGGGGTGAGAGGGGAGAGGGACGAGCGAGGAGGAACGAGGGGCGAGGATTTTTTTT
>CAZRCU010000023.1:0-2113 GCA_964598685.1 uncultured Bacteroides sp. | reverse complement strand
ATTGGAGGATTTTGGGGATTAGTGGATTACCATGTATTCG
This sequence comes from uncultured Bacteroides sp., assembly GCA_964598685.1. Lineage (GTDB taxonomy): Bacteria > Bacteroidota > Bacteroidia > Bacteroidales > Muribaculaceae > CAG-873. The sequence goes on along the minus strand of CAZRCU010000023.1, from coordinate 2,073 downwards.
CCGGAGGGACCTGAGCCGGCGCTGTAGCGCTGCAGGCCGTAGCCCTCTTGGGCGGCTGTGCCTGAGATGGGGCCTCCGGCCAGCGAGAATACGTCGTATTGGCTGTGGCAGCGTGGACATTCGGCATAGTTGTCGTCGTTGATAGCGACGCGCACGTCGGCGCGACATTCCACGGGGCAGGCCAGATCGTAGGCCGCGATTTCGCCGGCATAGGTGGTGCAAAGCAAGATGCCACCGAGGCCGGTGTAGGAAGATGCGGTGTAGAAGAAATTGGAGGGGATATGCTTTTCGAGGATGAATTGTTTCCATTGTCCGGCACCGCTGACGCCGTGTGTCACCCAATCTGCTTGGGTGTAAAACACGAGGTTGACGTAGGACACTGGAAGGCGGTTGCTATCAATATGCTTACAGCTGCCCAGACATAAAGTCAGGACAGCTGCGAGTGATAGTTTGCGCAGAAGAGAGCTCGAATGCATTGTTAGGCAAGTTTTTGCATAAGCTCACCAAATTGGTCGACAGCTTTTTGCATAGCACCGCCCACCATAGGCTTGAGGAACGCGGGGATTTCCACGTCCATAGCGGTGGCGATTTCGCAAGAATTGTCGTCGATGGCTTTGATATCGGTAATAATCTTAAGAGGCACGGGCGCGCCAACAGCAGAGAGAACAACGCGAGCCGGGGTGCGTTCGGTGACTTTGAGCGTGATTTCGCCCACCTGAGCGGTGCGAATGATGATAGAGTCGGTGGTGAAGTCGACATCACCAACTTTGGCACGCTCCTCTTCGGGCATTTGGTTTAGGAGTTCCTGCATGCGGGAGAGGTCGCTGAATTTGTCGGCAACGGCAGCGGCGTTGCGGTTTACGGTTGTGGGTTTGCCTTGAAATAAAGCCATAGATTAAATATCGGATTTAATGATAGGAGACCAATTAGCGGGGTCTTTGCGCCATTCTTTGAGGGTGTCGACGTCGGATTCTTTGATATAACCTGATTCGAGAGCGGCCTCGATCATAGCGTTGTAGTTGCTCAGAGTGAGGAGTTTCACGCCGGCTTTGCGGAAATTTGCTTCGGCCACGGGGAATCCATAAGTGAACAATGCTACCATGCCAAGGACTTCGCCACCGGCGGCGCGCACAGCTTCGACGGCTTTGAGCGAGGAGTGGCCGGTGGAAATGAGGTCTTCAATCACCACCACTTTTTGGCCGGGGTTCAGGTTGCCTTCGATAAGGTTTTCCAAGCCGTGGTCTTTAGGCGTGGAGCGCACGTAGACGTAGGGGAGCGAGAGCTCGTCGGCAACGAGGGCGCCTTGAGCGATAGCACCTGTAGCTACGCCGGCAATAACGTCGACGTCGGGGAATGATTCAAGAATCAATCGGGTGAGCTCCACCTTGACAAACGAGCGGATGTCGGGATATGATAGAGTCTTGCGATTGTCGGTATAGATGGGAGAGTTCCATCCGGATGCCCAAGTGAAGGGGCTTTCCAATTGCAGAATGATGGCACTAATTTTTAGGAGCTTTTCAGCAAGAAGTCGTTCTACCTGTTTCATACATCAATGGTGTTTGTATAAAGTTTTGCAAAATTACTAAAATGTAGCGACATTATGAAGTTAAAATTTGAAAATCAATAGCAAATGGGCAAAAGGCGCATGGATAGTGGGGATGGCGGCGGATGTGTAATAAAAAAGCCATCCATCGGCCGTGGATTTGGCGAATGGATGGCTTGTGATATATGGTGCTTGCGGCGGCCGTGGGGGCTGGGGCAGGCGGGTGGATTAAACTTCTTCGAAGTCTACGTCGGAGACGTGGTCGGCGTTGTTGGCGTTTCCGTTGCCTTGGTTAGCGCCGGCGTTGTTGGCGCCTTGGTTGGCGTTGGCCTGAGCTTGAGCCTGGGCATTGAGGATGTCTTGCTGTGCTTGGCCGAAGACGGTTTCGATTTCCTTGATAGCGGCGTCGATGGCGTCGGTGTCTTGGGCTTTGTGAGCGTCTTTGAGCTTAGCGAGAGCACCTTCGATAGCGGCTTTCTTGTCGGCGGGAATCTTGTCGCCGAGTTCGCTGAGCTGCTTCTCGGTTTGGA
>CAZRCU010000022.1:0-18972 GCA_964598685.1 uncultured Bacteroides sp. | reverse complement strand
ATTGCGAGGAGCATCGGCATTGATGGAGAGCACACCGTCGGTCAAGGTGGCCGGGGCGTTGGCGCTGAGGCTTAGCGAGCCTTCAAGGCCGGAATAAGTGGCGCCGTAATTGTCGATTACGCGCATAGCTATGCGGCCTTGCGAGCCTGCGGGCATATAGGCGCCGCGCTCGCTTTCGATGGAGATTGAGGCGGGTGTAGGCTCGTCGCTAAAGCAGATAATATGCGACGACGGGGCCACGCGGCAAGAGCGAAGCAATGTGCCGTCGCGATAGAAATTCACGGTGCGCTCGGTGGTGCCGGGGTTGTAGGCCATATAGGTCATGGTGCCGTCGGCTTTGCGATAGGCGTTGGCCGTGGGGATTGAGGCATAGACGGTGTAATCGGGGTCGCCATAGGTGAGGTGGCTGTGGATTACATAATAAGAAATGTGGCCGGTGTCGGTGCTGCGAGCGAGCGGCATATTGGAATCCCAGGCTTGGTCGAAAATCGAGGCGGCGCTTTCGGGGTCGTAGCGTTCGAGATAAGAGAGCACCACATTGCCCACTGATTGCTTGGCCAGAGGCTCGAGCGTCTCGCCGTCGCGAGTGGCGGTTTCAAACCATTTATAAGCGGTGCCTTGGGTAAAGGTCTCGTAGTCCCACTTCACAAAATTGAGGTCTTGCGATAGATAGTTGAGGCAGGGCGACACGGGCATCCATTGGATTGAGTGCATCCACAGAGGGTCGCCGGAGAACCAAGTCCACCAGCCGATACCCTTGCAGGTGATATTGGTGTTGTAGGGATGATCGTAGAGAGTGTAGTCGTAGTTGTGCTGACGGTCGGAATAGATATGGTCGCGGTCAAACCAATATTCGGCCACGCCGGCGCTCTCGGTGAGCCAGCCATATATGCCGGCATCGCGCATTTCATTATCGCCGAGGGCCACGCCCATCAGATAGACACCGCCCCACCCTTGCATGGCCTCGGACGAAGATTCCTGGCCGTTGCCGTTGTCGTTGGCTCCGTCGCCGAGACCGCCGGCAAAGGAATGGCCCACCCAGGGATCGAGCGTGCGCAGGAACGGGAAGCGATAATCATCGTGCTGCCAGTTGGCAAAGTCTTTGGCCACGAGCTTGAGCATCTCGCCATATCCGGCCTTGAAGTCGGGATCGTTGAGACACAGCAGCGCACCGGCATACAGCATATAGCCATAGTGGAAGTGGTGGTCGTTGAACTTGTCGGAATCGTAGGAATATTCATATCCCACGAGCGAACCCCAGCGCGGATAATAAGCAAAGAAGTAGTTGTCCTCGCCCGGGGTGTAGGTGAGCCAATTAATCATCACCTCGCGCAGGCGCTTGCGGCATTGCTCGTAGAGCTCGGTTTCGCCGGCTTCAAGAGCAAACGTCATGTTCATAGCCATCTGAATAAGGCCTTTACCGCCCCAATATGTGTCGGAGCCGAAAGCGCCCTCGTTGGCATATTGAGTCATCAGCGACTTGAGGCGTTCGGGCTTAAAGCCGTGTTCGGCATCAGAGGCCTTGGGCGCGGCATAGTGGGGCATAATGCCATAGAATCGGCGGCCGAAGCTAAAGGTGTTATCGGCGCGAGGTGTGGCCATTTGCAATGTGCCGCGAGGCGAGAGATAGTTGATACCGCAGTAGCTGATATTGCCGCTGACAGCATATTTATATACGTGAGGCAGGAAGCCTTGCAGCACGGGGGCCGCAGCGGCCGGATTGCGAAGGTTGACGGCGTCGACATGCCAAGTGGTTTGCAGCAGTGCATTGTCCTCGTCGTAGGTCCAATCCACGCGAGTGGCGCGAGGCACGCTATAGGCCCATGTGGCAAATTCTTTCACCTGCTCGATATTATTGAGCAAGCCCACGGAGATATATGGATTGTCGAGGCCCTCGATGATGAGGAGGCCGTCGGAATATTTCAATTTGATGCCCGAGGGCAAGTAGAGGCCATAGACATCGCTTCCAAGCACTACGCCGAGCGATGTGTCGGTGCGGCCGGTGATATTTGTGATGGAAATTTCAGCACCATCAGCGCTGTAGAAGGTAGGAGTGGAGGAAAATTTGATTGTTGGAGTGAGGTCGGTAAATTCGAGCCAGGTGAATGGCATGCCGTGGGCTAATGTGGCATATATTTGGCCGTTTTTCTTGCCCGGGAGGCGCATTTCCACGTCCCAATCGTGCCAATCGGCGGCGATTGCGGCAGTGGCTTGGAAATTTTTGGCTCCGACGGTGAGCGATGAGCGGCTCTTTACCTCGGTGCCATTATCAATCCAATAGGAAGGATAGTTGATTGTGACGCCGTCTTGCGAAGGCTTAACCATCTGCGGATAGCTCCACAGAGCATCGGCGAATTGGCTGTTGAGGAGGTCGGTCCACCAATCATTGGTGGGGATTGGACGGCGCGAACCGTCGGGTGTCTTGACGTCTTCGTCAAGGAAAAGGCGACACGTCTCCATCATGGTGGCATAGGAGCCGCCGTGCTGATCGGTACGACTTTTATAAGTGGGAGGAAAAGAAGCATAAGATCCCCGTCCGGCAGTAGTGGCTTCTTGGGCCACTACTGTCGCGGTAGCGAGGACTAATGCAATGAAATGGAATAATCGCATCAACGGACAATAAATTTGCGGTTATTGCGAATGTAGATGCCGGGGGCAAGATCGCGGCCATTAACGAGGCGGCCGTCGATGGTGTAGGTGGCAGCGTCGGGATTTTCGTCGGCTGCATCTACTGCAACATCGCTAACACCCGAAGCGTAATCAATACGAATGCTCGAGATGTGCATGCCGCTGGGCTGATAGGGAGCCATGTCGGCAATGCGGATTGTGCGATGTCCGGCCTCGAGATGCGCTGTCAATTGCTGAGTGGTGTATTCGGTATCCGAGCCGGAGAGTTGCAGAGTCTTGGTGGTGCAAAGTGCTGTGACTTTGTCGCCGTCGACCAATTGAGCTTGCACTTGGGGATCGAAGCGCACAGGCTCGCCTTGGCCACTTACAGTGAGAGTGATGTTGTAGTCGTCGGTTTCGGGAATATCGAATTGATATTCGAGCCAAGCGCCTGAATTAAATTGCGAAATTTCAATGGGCTTGGGAGCGCTTTCATTGTAGCCTTGATAAACGGCCGAGAGGCTTTGATTGATATAATCGGCAGCGCAAATTTCGGTGGCAATGGGATGCCAAACGTTTTCGTCGAAATCAGTGAGATATGTATAGACATAGCCCTGGGGAGAGAGAGTCTTTTCACCGAGGCCGTTTTCGGTGATGATAAGGCCATAGCAGGGGCTGCTGACAGTGGCGGTGTTGACGTGGCGGCCAACAGCCTTGAACCATGCATAGCGATAAATCCAAGGTGTCTTTTCGAGCCATTCCACAGTTTCCACCATCGAAGCGATTTGGGCGGTGGGCTCTACGCGAGAATTGCCGCTGCCCTCATCAGGCCAATAGCAAAATTCTGTCACCCACACATCTTTGCCATATTTTTCGTGGAAAGTGCCGGCGAGAGTTTTCATAACTCCGAGGCCGCCATAGTTGTGAATCGCCACATAGTCGAAAGCGTCTGAGCCTACGAGAGCCACAAATTCGTCCATCCACTTGGTGGGGTCTTGATAGGGGGCGTTGGGCGAATAGTTCAAAGCGGGAGCGACGAGCTTCAAGCCGAGCTCTTTAGCCAAGGCTTGCACATCGGGCCACAGAGCAGCGGCAGCAGATGGTGTGAGGTTGGCTTGAGCGGTGAAGTTGGGCTCGTTGAAGCCGAGCAGATATTTGCATTCGGGGTGTCCCTTGGCGTATTCGCGGATGTTGTCGGCGCTATAGCTGCCGTTCCACACCATCGGGATGAAATCAAATCCGGTGAAATCAATCACTTGGTTTTCGTAGCCCTTTCCGGGGACGTTCGACCAGTTGTAATACCAGCTCACACCGGGCTCGAGAATCACCATTTGGTTGTAAAGCGAAAATTGATTTTCGCTCACACCGCGCTTGAAGCTTTTCGCGTCGGCCGAATTGCCTGCCATAAGCAAGGCTGCGGCTGCGAGGATAAAACTCAGTTTCTTCATATGGTATATTATTTAATAGTAAATGTGATGGGGGCCTTGGGGCAAACCGATGAGTTGTCGACCCACAGATAGAAGTCGCCGGGCTCAACCACATATTTGCTGTCGAGGGTGTGGAAGCCGAGGTCGGCGGCATTGAGAGTAAATTCCACGTCGGTGGATTCACCTGCGGCGAGGGTGAAGCGTTGGAAGCCTTTGAGCTCCTTGAGAGGACGGGCGAGCGAGCCAACGAGGTCGCGCACATAGAGCTGAGCGACGTCGGTGCCGGCTACCTTGCCGGTGTTGGTGACGTGGCAGGTGACTTTGATGGTGCCGTCAGCGGCCATTTCAGTTGACGACAGCACGGGAGTGCCATATTCAAATGATGTGTAGCTGAGGCCGTAGCCAAAGGGATATAAGGGCTCGAATCCGGCATCGAGGAAATAGCTGGTGCAGCCGGTAGATGTTTGGCCGGCTTCCAAGGGGATTTCGTCCATGAGGGCCATTTCCTGAACGGGGCGACCGGTGTTTTTGTGAGCGTAGTATAGGGGATATTGACCGGTCATGCGAGCAAAGCTAACAGGAAGCTTGCCCGAGGGGTTTACCTTGCCTGAGAGCACATTGGCGATTGCGGGGCCGCCCATGGTGCCCGGGTGGAACATGAACACGAGTGCCGAGCTGAGCTCCGACTCGGTGGGAAGTGTGATAGGACGTCCGGCCATCACGATTGTGACAACGGGCTTGCCTGTGGCGGCGAGGGCCTTCAAGTATTCGGTCTGTGCGCCCGGGAGCGATACATCGGCGCGCGAGTGAGCTTCACCCGAGAGGACGGCTTCTTCACCTGCGAAATACAGAATCACGTCGACCTTGCCGGCAGCGGCTACAGCGGCATCAAATTGAGATTTGTCTTTGTCGCGGCTATAATTGAGACCGGACACATACACCACACGATTGCCATACATTTCGCGAAGGGCGGTGAGCGGTGTCACAGTGTTTTCCTTTTTCATATCGAAGCACCATGTGCCGTTTTGGTCGTGGGCGGCATCAGCCATGGGGCCTGTGACGAGGATTTTGCCTGATTTGCTCAAGGGCAGTACGCCATTGTTTTTGAGCAGCACGGCGCTTTCCTCGGCTGCACGACGGGCAGCATCGAGAGATGCGGGCAACAGGAAACGATTTGCGCGGCTCATATCCACATAGGGATTTTCAAACAAGCCGAGTTGGAATTTGAGGCGGAGCACGTTGCGTGTCATTTCGTCGATTACGCTCATGGGCACTTGGCCTGAATTTACGAGGTTAACGAGATAATCGCAATATGCATGGCCTTCCATGTCCATATCTACGCCTGCAAGAGAGGCTACGCGAGCGGCCTCGTTGCGGTCGGCCACAAAGCCGTGGTTGATCATTTCAGTGATAGAGTTCCAATCGCTCACCACCATGCCTTTCCAGCCCCATTCATCGCGGAGGATGCCACGAAGGAGAGCACGATTGCCCGACGAGGGCACGCCGTTGATGTCATTGAACGAGCACATGAATGTGGCGGCTCCGGCATCGGCAGCAGCCTTGAACGAGGGCAGATAGACATCGCGAAGCAGAGGATCGGGCACCCATGTGGTGTTGTAATCGCGACCGCTCTCGGCAGCGCCATAGCAAGCGAAGTGTTTTACGCAAGCGGCCATCGAGTTGGGGTTGGTGAGGTCGTCGCCTTGATAGCCTTTGACGGCAGCCACGCCCATCACAGATGTGAGCAGCGGGTCTTCGCCATAGCCTTCGGCAATGCGGCCCCAGCGAGCATCGCGAGCGATGTCGACCATGGGCGAGAAGGTCCAACGCACACCGGTCGACGATGCTTCATCTGCGGCGATGCGGCAACCTTCCTCAACGATAGAGGGGTCCCAAGTGGCAGCCTGGCCAAGAGGAATGGGGAAAATGGTGCGGAAACCGTGAATCACGTCGCGGGCGATAATCAAGGGAATACCAAGACGAGAATTTTCCACGGCATCTTTTTGGAGACGATTTACTGTTTCGGGGTCGACCTCGTTGAGGAGCGAACCTACACGTCCGGCACGCACAGCAGCAGCCATATCGGGGGTGTACCCTACCCCGGACAGCTGATTGAGCTGGCCCACTTTTTCTTCGAGGGTCATTTTAGCCAAAAGCTCATCGACACGGGTGTCAATGTCGGAAGTGGCGGCCCAAGTGGTGACTGTGGTAGCAGCCAGTGTAATTGCGCAAATGTATTTTTTAAATTCCATTATGTATAATTACTTTTGATTTTCAATTTCAGGGGTGTAGATGCGAATATAGTCGACATACATCGACGAGCTGTCGCCATAGGCCGGCAAGGCAGATATTCCGGCGGGGTCGTGGATTCCGGGAAAGTCGCCGCCTACGGCCAAATTTACCAGCAAAAAGTTGGGCTTATCGAAATAATATCCGGGCAAAGCCGAATTTTCTTTATCACTAATATCCACGTGCAAATAGGGTTGCGACGCAGAATCGACATACATTTCAAGGACGTCGGGAGTCCACCACAGATAGAATGTGTGGTAGCAGCCATCTTGCAGGCTATAATCATTGATGCAAGGAGCCACTTGCTGCAAATGGCCGTGATTGCCATAATGCAGAGCTCCGTTGAACAATCTAGCCTGTGTATCGTTAGCTATGCCGTCGGCATGGCCCATCTCCAAAATATCTATTTCGCCACATTTGGGCCAACCCACTTGCGAAATATCATTGCCCATCATCCAAAATGCGGGCCACAGGCCATTGCTTGTGACGGGCAGCTTGATGCGGGCTTCTACCAAGCCATAGGTGAAAGTGAATTTATCACGGGTGTTTACTCGGCCGGATGTGAAGGCATGGCCATCTGAATTGCGGCGCATAGCGGTGAGGACAAGATTGCCATCCTCAACGGCCACATTCTCGGGCGAGTCGATATAATTTTGCAACTCATTGTTGCCGCAACCGCTGCCATTGATTTCAACATTCCAGTAGTCGCGATTAAGGGTGGTGCCATCAAATTCGTCGCACCATAACAATTTTAGAGGCACGTCGTGGAACGTGCGCTCTAAAACGGGAGATGTAGCGCCCGACATTGCTGCCGCGGCGCTACATATAAGGGTTGTGAATATTATCCGAGACTTCATTATCAGTGATTATTTAATCACAATTTTGCGAGTGGAATTACCGCAACGGGCGATATAGAGGCCCGAAGCAAGGTCGTCGATACCAAGTGTGCTGCCGAATGTGCTGCGCACGAGGTTGCCGCTTACATTGTAGAGCTGAATGCCTTGAGCACCGAGCACGTTGATGGTGTTGGGAGTAACGTTCCATTCAAATGTGTTTTCCGATACGGAAACCACAGCGGTGGTGTCGATGTTGTAGAAATATACGGCGTCGAAAGCAAAGCTGCGACCGGCCACGCCACCTGCGAGGAATGAAAGGATGTTGCCATACCAGTTAGCCACTTTTGCGGGAGCGAACACCGACGATGCTTGCTTAAGCTGAGCGAAGGTGACGTCGATGCCTTGCCATTCGCTTGTGGCAGCAGGAGCGATAGAAGCGTAGACGTTGCCGCTGTCTTCCAGTTGAGCGCCGAGGGCTACACGAGCTGCCACGCTGCCCACTTCGTCGCCATCGGCGATGGTGAGTGCGATGGATTCGGGAGCTGTGCCGGGTGTCTTGTAAGCGAGGTGGAAGTGGGTGTTGTCGTTCCATTCGCGGGTGTCGACGCCGGCAAATGTGGTGCCATTATTGTTGGAGCGGATATTATAGCCTGCGCCCGACCATGATTCGCTGCCTGATACGGCAAAGCTAACAAAGCCGTCGGTGTGGCCACCGATGCCGGTGCCTTCGCTGGCGAGCGAGGTGTAGGTGTTGTTCCAATTCCAGAGGTTGCGACCGAGAGATGCATCGTCGGAATCCGGGCCAATGTAGTCCATAGTGGCGCCGGCATTAGCAAATTTGCTTACCGAGGCATTGTCGAGCAGCAGGTATTGAACCTTTTTCACGGTGCCGCCGGCAATAATTGCATCTGGAGCCAGAGGATCATTAGATGGCTCGGGAGTAACAGTGGAGCTGCTGTCGTCGCCATCGCCGGGCTGAGCGTCGCCGGGGATAAGGGTTGTGAGGCTCTCGCTATCGTCGCCCTTTTGGTAAACTTTTACGTAGTTGACATACATGCAAGCTTGCTGGTCGTTTTCTTCGTTAAGCGCGGTGATGTCGTCGGCATTATGGATGCCGGTGAAGTCGCCGCCAACAGCAAGATTGAAGATGATAAAGCATTCTTTGTGGAAATAGTTGCCGGGGGCAGTGGTGTCGGATGTATCGCCTACGGGAATGGTCATGCGATAATAGGGAGTCTGCTTGGGCGTCTTATCAAGGTCGATATACATAGCCACCTTGTCTTCGTCCCAAATCAGGGTGAACAGGTGGTATTCGTCGTCTTGCACCGAATATGATTTGGTGGTGCTCAGAGCATATTGATAATGATTTTGCCAATCGGGGCCCCAATGGCAAGCGCCGTTGAAATAGCGGTCTTGTGTGCCGTTGTTAATACCGGTGACATTGCCCATTTCGAGGATGTCGATTTCGCCGCATTTGGGCCAGCTCACTTGGTCGTAGTCGTTGCCCATCATCCAGAATGCGGGCCACAAGCCGTTGGCAGTCTTGGGTAGGCGGATTGAAGCCTCGATTTTGCCGTGCTTGAAAGCTACTTTACCCTTTGAATTGAGGCGGCCTGATGTGAAGTGCTTGCCACGATATTCTTCGCGCTTGGCGGTGAGAATCAAGCAGCCGTTGCCGCGGCCATCATCGCCGACGCGCACATTCTCGTCGCGGCGAGCATAGTATTGCAATTCATTGTTGCCGCCGCCGTTGCCATTGGCTTCGATATACCAACGGTCGCCGGAAAGTTCGCCACTATCAAAAAGGTCTTGCCACACAAGTTTGTAACCATCGGATTCGCCGCTACCAACTTGAGCGGATTGAGCAGCTGCACCCAGGGAAAGTGTAGAAGCTGCAATGAGTGTATATATCTTAGATTTCATCATGGTTTTCTAAATTAGGAGACTCGTCGCAGAGAGAGTCGTAAGGATGTGTCGAAAGGATTGACCGACACTCCCGCCACCGAGGGCGGATAGGCTTTTTATGGTAGAAATAGTGAGTGAAAAAACACTCTAAATTTTGGTAAAAGATATAATAAAAGCGGAGCCTCAAAGCGTCGAGCCTCAAGGCTCCGCGATGCCTAAATAACGAATCTTATTTTTATCTTAGCGTTATTATTTCCAATTTGGAAAAGTGTAGTTAGCAGTCGTGGGGTAAAATTATTTTACAACAACTTTGCTAACCTCGTTGCCTTGACGACGGATGTAGAGACCGGGGGTCATGTCGCCATTAACGCGAACGCCTTGGAGGTTGAAGTATTCAACAGCAGCGTTGTTGTCGGCAGTGATATCGGTGATGCCGTCAACTTCGTAGTTGTAGAAGTAAACAGCGTCGAAAGCGATGGTTTGACCGGTTACGGCACCGCAAAGGAAGCTCATGATGTTGCCGGCCCATGCAGTAGTGTTGCTATAGCTGAAAGAAGGGCAAAGTTTTTTGAGTTGAGCGAAGGTGAGGTCGATACCTTGCCAGTCGTCGTTAGAAGCGGGAGCGATAGCGGGATAGTTGACGCCATTGTCGCTGAAAGCTGTGCCGAGAGCGACGCGAGCGGGAGTGTTAACACCGTCTTGGTCGCCAATGATAAGTGCTACTGAGGTGCAAGCAGTGGCGGGAGAGTAGTAAGCGAGGTGGAAGTGGGTGTTGTCGTTCCATTTGCTGGTGTCAACACCGGGGTCGGTTACATTGTAGCCTGCACCTGACCAACCTACAGAAGCTACAACGAGAGAAACGTAGCCATCGAGTTGGTCGTCAACGCCGGGGTAAGAACCGTCGCCTGCGGTGAAGGTATCGCTCCACACCCAGAGGTTTTGGTTGTCACCGTTAGGGCCAAAGTTAGTAACGGTAGCGCCTTGGTTTTCGAATGATTGAAGCGAAGCTTCGTCGAGAGCGATGTACTGTACATCAGCTACTTTACCACCATCAAGGACAGTTTTGAGAGAGGGGTCGCAAGTGTATTGAGCGTTAGCGCCCAGAGCGACTGCTGCCAAAGCAGCTACAAGAGTAAATTTTTTCATAACTCTTAGATTGTTTTATTAGGTTAATAATTAATGGAGATGATTGATTCAAAAATTAAGAAGAAGGGCGGAGGCGGAATCACATCCGCCCTTCCTATGCGAGGTTGATTAATAGCCGGGGTTTTGCTCGGTGGGGTTGAGGTTGAGTTCTTCGGCAGGGATGGGGAAGAGTTCGTTCTTGCCCTTGATGAAGTTGGCCATTTCGGCGCGAGCTTCAGTAGATTCATTTTTGCCGTAAGAGCCGTTGTCCTTGTCCATCACTTCGTAGGCGATGCCCCAACGAACGAGGTCGAACCAACGGTGACCTTCCATGGCGAGTTCCACGCGACGTTCGTGGCGGATAGCGGCACGCAGAGATTCTACGTTGTCGGAATAGCCGTTGTAGCCGGGGAATGCGGGGAGTGCGTTAGGATCTGAAGCCAAGGCACGAGCGCGAGCGCGCACTTGCTCGAGGGCCCATTTTGCATCGGCAGTGCTCTTGCCGCTTTCCAAAGCTGCCTCGGCAAAGAGAAGCAGCACGTCGGAAGCGCGCACCAGGCGATAGTTGAGGGGCGAACGAGAGTCGTGGTCAAGGCTGGGATAAGTGGCATCTTCATAGTAGCAAGTCTTGATATTGAAGTAGGGGCTACCAAGATAGTTGATTTCCTCTTCTTGCTGTTCTTCCTCAGAGGGAACGCCAATGGTCATTTCACGGCGAGGATCGCCTGCCTCAAATTCGTCGTAGAGGTTTTGAGTCGGGTGGTTCCAACCCCAACCCTTGCGAGCGCCGAGAGCCGACGAGCGGGGACGAGTGAGGATAGTGGTGAATGTGCCGCGAGTGAAGCCAAAGCCTTCGCCGTAGTCGCTGGTAGGATCGGCCATGTATTGGATTTCAAATACACTTTCGGGGCCGTTTTCGCCGGCGAGGGTGAAGTTGTCGGCATAGTTGGTGCAAAGGCTGTATTGACCGCCATTGTATTGTTCGTCGACAAATTTCTTGCCCCAAACATAGGCGTTGTCATAGTCTTTCATATAGAGGTAGACCTTGCAGAGGAGAGCTTGAGCGGTGCCTTTGGTGACACGGCCAAGGTCTTCGGCAGCATATTTCGACTTGTTCCAAAGCATGCCTTCGGCAGTGATAAGGTCGTCGATAATATGGTTGTAGATTTCCTCTTCAGTGGCACGTGGTTGGCTCCATTTTTCGCTGGAATCAACGATGAAGTCGACATAGGGCACACCGCCGAATACGCGGACGAGTTGGAAATAGTAGAAGGCGCGCAGCAAGTGAGCTTCACCGAGAAGGCAAGTCTTGCGGTCTTCAGTCATATCGTCGTCGGCTTCAACATCGGGCACCTTGGTGAGGGCGAGGTTGCAACGAGCGATACCTTGATATTTTGCGCGATAGTAGTCGCGAAGGATGGTGTTGTTGGCATTAACCTTGAAGTTGTCGATGTCGTAGGCATCACCACCGTCGGCTACGTTTTGGCCACCCTTAAGAGCGTCGTCGCTGGCAATATCGCCAATGTACCACTCCGAGAAGTAGCCGGTGTTGTATTCCCATGCCAGAGGAGTGTAGCAAGCATTAACGTTTTGGATTGCTACAGCGCCGCCGGTATAAAAGTCGTCAAGTTTTGTCACACCGGGGGAATCGGCACGCAACCAATCGTTGCACGATGTAAGGGTGCCAACCAGGGCCAGTGGAAGGATATATTTTAGACCTTTGATTTTCATTTTGGTATGTAACTAAAGGTTGGATTATTAATATGTGATGTTTACACCAAAGATGAAGGTGCGGCTCTGAGGATAGTTGCCGTAGTCAACACCACCATTAACTTCGGGGTCGAAACCGGTGTAGTTGGTGACGGTGAAGATGTTGCTACCTTGCAGATAGAAGCGGCAGTTTTCAAAACCGGCCTTAGAGATAAGTTTCTTGGGCAGAGTGTAGCCGATTTGTACGTTCTTCAGACGGAAGTAGGAACCGCTTTCCAAGAAACGATCGCTCACGTAGTAGTTGATCGAGTTCTTGGGGTTAGGAATCGAACCGTCGGGGTTGTCAACAGTCCAAGCATCGGCCATGATGGGCGACAGCACAGAGGTGGAGCCGTTGCTTTCGAGGCGGTGACGCATTTGGTTGTAGATCTTGTTGCCACCCACACCTTGGAAGAAGAGTTGGAGGTCGAAGTCGCGGTAGTAAGCGCCGAGGTTCAAACCATAGTTGAGCCAGGGAATGCTTGAGCCGAGGTCTACACGGTCGTTATCATCGATTTTACCGTCTTTGTTAACGTCGGTGTAGCGAGCATCGCCAACCTGGAAGGGTGATTCAGAGATTGAAGAATACGAAGTGAGGTGGTTGAGGATTTCCTCTTCCGAGCGATAAACGCCTTCATATTGATAGCCCCAGAAGTAGTAGAGGGGATAACCTTGGTCGACAACTTGCACGTTAGAGTAGTTGGTGTAGATGGGCGAACCACCGTTGAGGGCGGTAAGTTTGTTGTCGATGAACGAAACGTTGCCGCTAATGCTGTAGTGGAAGTCGCTGCCAATCGAGTTGCGATGTTCGAGCGAGATTTCAATACCACGGTTGCGCACCTGGCCTACGTTGGCGGTAGCTGAATAGCGGTTGCCGACAAATGCAGGAGCTGTGACAGACATGAGCATGTCGTTGGTCTTGCGGATGAAGCCGTCGACCGAACCGGTGAGCTTATTGCCCCAGAAGCCGAAGTCAACACCAACACTGTATTGCTCGGTGTTTTCCCAGTGGCCACCATTGTTGGTCCATGTGAGCACGGTAGCGCCGTTGGCAAGAGCTTGTTGCTGGCCGAATACATAGTCGACGAATGTAGGACCTTCGTTGAACATAGTCAGCAGGAATGCATCGTTGCCGATGTTGTCGTTACCTACCTTACCCCAACCGAGACGAAGCTTAAGGTCGGAGAGGTTGGTGAAGTCGCTCATGAATGATTCTTGGCTGATACGCCATGCGAGAGCAAACGAGGGGAAGTAGCCCCAAGAGTTTTCGGGGAACTTGCTGGAACCATCGGCACGGAAGTTGACGGTGGCCAGGTAGCGGTTGTCGTAGCTATAGTGTAGACGTCCGAGCCAAGAGAAGCGGCGGCTGCGTGATACGCTGTCAGAGGGACGACCGAAGTTGTCGGTAACTTGAGAGAGATACCAGTTGTTTTCGATGGGGTTCAGGATGTTAGAGCCCGAGCTACCGATTGAATAGTAGCTGTATTCCTCAACGGTTTGACCTGCCATGATCGAGAAGTCGTGCTTGTCGATGGTGCGAGCATAGGTGAGGATGTTATCAACTGTATAATTATATGTACGCGCGAGGCTTGAAGAAAGGAAGTTGTTTTCACGCTTATCGTAAGAAGAAACTTCGTAGGCCTCAGAGAAGCTGCGGTCGATTACCCAGCGGTAGTCGAAGTTGTAGCTTGATCGGAAAGTAAGATGCTTGATAGGAGTAATTTCTGCAAATACGTTGCCCACCCAGCGCTCGTTGCGAGTTTTGGGGTTGCTGTATTCAACCATGCTCAGAGGGTTGGTAACGTTTTTGAAGTTGGATGCAGCAGAAATCTTGCCGCTCATATCAACGCCGTTTTTATTAACGGTGCCTTCGGGATAGCGAGCGGGGTCCCAGGGAGCCATAGCAAATGCAGCCGAAAGGATGTTGGCACCGGCGCTTTCGCTGTTATCGCCGCTTTCATAGGCATTGCGCGCAACCGACGACATGAACGAAACGTTTTCGCCAATCTTCAACCAATCGGTGGCTTTGTAGCTGGTGTTCAAGCGAGCGGTGAAACGGCTGTAATCACTACCGATGATTGTACCTTCTTGCTTAAACCAGCTGCCGCTGGCAGAATAGGTGAATTTGTCGCCACCACCATCAACAGATACGTGGTAGTTTTGAATCATTGCATCGCGGAACACAACATCTTGCCAATCGGTGTCGACCGAAGAATAGTCGAAGCCGTCGGGGTTGGTGTCGGCGTTGTAGATAGTGGGATAGTAGGAAGAAGAGCCTACACCCATAAATGTAGAGAGCCAACGGTTGAAGCCTTGCTCTTCATACACTTTCTTAGAACGAGCGTTGCCGTTGATTGCCACGTAGGTGTCGGCAAAGTCCTTGGCATTCATCACGTCGAGCTTGCGCCAGCGACTTTGAACGCCAACATAAGCATCAAAGGTGATTTGGGCCTTGCGATCGAGCTTGCCGCTCTTGGTGGTAACGATGATTACACCGTTGGCACCACGAGAACCGTAGATTGCGGTGGCAGATGCATCCTTAAGGATTTCGGTGCTTTCGATGTCGTTAGGCGACAAGAAGTTGATATCATCGGTGATGATACCGTCGACAACGTAAATAGGAGCAGCGCCATTGATGGTGCCGACACCACGAATACGCACTTCAGCCGAAGCGCCCGGACGACCGGACAAAGAGTTAACTGTCACACCGGCAGCCTGGCCTTGGAGGGCATTGGCGAGCGATGCAGCAGGAGTCTTTTGAAGTTTGTCAGAATTAATGCTGGTAACAGAACCGGTTAAGTCGCTTTTCTTCATAACGCCATAACCAACCACTACCAATTCATCCAATTGAGTGGTACCGGACATTGTAACATTGTAGGTACCGGCAGAGGTAATAGTACGCTTCACCGGATCGCAACCGATATAGGTGAATTGCAAAGTTTGACCCGACTGTACATTAATTGCATAATTACCGTCAAAGTCAGTAGTAACAGCATTTGTTGCATTTTCAACAACGCGAACGGTAACACCGATAAGAGGCTCACCATCGTCGGCTGATGTCACCGTACCGGTAACATGTAGCTGTTGAGCAAATGCAGGTAATGCTAAAATGAGAAGCAGAAAGCTTAGTATCTCCTTTTTCATTACTGAATTTTAGAATAAGGTTGTTATTACTTTAATTGGTTTTTAGGTCTTGTTAATAATATAATGTGATGAATCACGCGGCAAAGTTATAAAACATTGAGCATATTTTTATAAAAAACCACTCACAAAAACTCTACATTCAAAATTATCGACTCTACATTTGTGCTACAAATTACACTTAGTCGCCTATCCTATAGCTGTTTAGTGAAAAATATGTTTTATAACATATTCTTAAAGCAACTCACCTATCATTATATTTTGCAAATTTGCATTGTAATTACAATTTTAACCATAATATACACCTTCAATTTGAATTGAATGCCATGATGCCCCGTATTTCGCGCTTGCTCATTTTTATATGCTTTTGGCTCATTTTGCCTCAAGCAGCTTGGGCTACCTACCCCATTGTCAGGAATTTCTCGCGCTCTACATACGGCGCCGGACGCCAAAACTGGGCAATTGCGCAGGATGCTCTTGGCAGAATGTATTTCGGCAACTCAAATGGCGTGCTCACCTACAATTGCTCCACATGGGAAACTCATGTGCTCGACAACGCCTCGACAGTGCGCTCGATATGCATAGATAAAAATCGCATTTATGTGGGCGGATCGGAAGACTTCGGCTATTTCGACCTCGACGACTACTCGGCCGGAACAGCAAAATACCATTCACTGCTGAGCGAATCAAAGCAGATCGAGCTAAATTTCAAGGAAATATGGGAAATACATAAACTCGGAGCCACGATGTGGTTTCAAGGCGACTTCACAATATTTCGCAAGGACGACGGCAAACAAATTGTAAGCATCAATGCCAACGATAAGATTACAACAAGCTCATTAATCGACGGCAAGCTGTATGTGGCGCTACAAACTATGGGCCTTTTTCAACTACGTGGCCGCGAACTGGTAAGGATGCCCGGCACAGACATACTAAGGGGCAAAAGGATTGCGGCAATATTGCCGATTCAAAATAATCGCATACTGATTGCCACTGAATTTAACGGATTGTACACCTATGATGGCAGCAAGCTGGAGAGCATGGCCACGCCTGTGGATAATTTCATCAAGGAAAATCAATTGTTTTGCGCCGCTGTGAAGGGCCACCACCTGGCGATAGGCACCGTGAACCTTGGCGTGGTGATTCTCGACCTTAACGACTTGAAAGCAGAGCCTAAATTTGCCAACAGCTACACGGGGATGCAAAACAACACTGTGCTGTCACTATTCTTCGACGAATTGGACAATCTGTGGTGTGGCCTCGACAACGGCATCGACTATATAATATGTAATTCACCATTTTCAAATCTCATAGGTGAATCGGGCGATTATGGAGCCGGCTACGTGTCGCTGCTGCATGGCTCCACGCTGTATTTAGGCACAAACCAGGGATTATATGCTATGCCCTACCCCGCCGATGCCGTGCCGCGTCCCAATCGCTTGCAGCGCGTGCTCAGCGGCCAGGTGTGGAACATCCGCGAGATAGACGGCGACATATTCATCTGCAACGACACCGGTCTGTATCTGCTGCGCAACAATTCTACCGAGCGCATCGAGGGATTGCAAGGCACTTGGCACATAGAGCCTCTGACTGCCCACCCGGGCTATGCGATTGCGTCGACCTACGATGCATTCTACCTGCTGCATAATATCAACGGACATTGGCTGTCGGAAGGCAAGATAAACGGCTATGGAGATATAAACGGCAACTTTGTGGTGGACGGCGACGATATATGGATTGCCCACTGGATGAAGGGCATCTATCGACTACATCTCGACCTTGCCTCGCGCTCGTTCAAAGAATCGCGATTCTACGACTCATCAAGCGGCCTTCCGGCCAACAATAACAATACGATTCGCTGGATCGGCAAGGAATTAATCATATCCACCGAGGGCGGCTTTTTCCAATACGACAAGGGCAAGGACACAATCGTGCGCCAGGATCACTTCTCTGATTTGTTCAACGCTCCGCGCGCTTCACACCTTTACCTTGCCAAAAACAGCGACATTTGGAGCGTTTCGCCCGACCAAATCACAGTGGCTCACATGAACGCATCGGGCACTCGCGAGCTCGACGCCGTGACCTACCGTCCGCTCAGCGACAAGATTATCCCGGGCTTTGACAATCTCAACTTTATATCTGACAAGCGCATCATCGCATCCACTCAGGATGGATTCTACAATATAGATATGTCGCTGTCGACGCTGCCGGCAAAGTCGCCACAGCTAATCGTGAATCGCGTGTATGCCAATCAAGACTCGATTATATATCGTGCCGGCAACACCGGACAAATGACAGAGACTCAAATCCCCTACTCACTTAACTCACTGCGCTTGGAATATGCGCTGCTGGAATATCGCGAGGATGGAGCCGTGAAATACTCCACATACCTTGAAAACTACGACAACGACTGGACCACCTATTCCACCGTGTCGCTAAAGGAATACACTCAGCTGCACGAAGGCAAATACACATTCCATGTAAAGGCCATTAACGCATACACGGGACAAGAGTTTGAGACGTCGTTCGACTTTGAGATTCTGGCGCCGTGGTATCGCAGCACAGTGGCAAAGTGCATTTATGCAATAGTGATTATCATGCTGGGCTTTTTCTCGTTCAGAATGTTGACACGATTCTCTAGACGAGCTTCCGACAAGGTAGCACGTCGCAAGGAAGAGGAGATAGAAACGATGCGCCGCCAAGCGCAAGAAGAGACACTGCGCAAAGACTATCAAATTGCATATCTCAAGGGGCGTGAGCTTGAGCAGGACATCAAGCATAAGAGTGCCGAGCTCAATAATCTCACGATGAATGTGGTGCGGAAAAACGAGGTGCTGATGGACATTGTGAGCAAGCTGGCTAAGATGCAGCGCACAGCCGAGGCTAATAATGCCAACAGCGAGCTTGTGACGCAACTCTCGCGCTTGCAATCCATGATTAAGGAGAATATAAGCCACGACGACGATTTGCGCTCGTTTACGCATAATTTCGATGCCGTGTACGAGGATTTTACCAAGCGATTGATTGCCGTGCATCCCGATTTGACACAGACCGAATTGAAGGTGTGCTGCTATCTAAAGATGGGACTTAGCAGCAAAGACATGGCGCCGCTATTCAACATTTCCTACCACAGCGTGGAAATGACCCGCTATCGCCTGCGCAAGAAGATGAACCTCACACGCGACGTCAACCTCACAGAATATCTACAGCAGGTGTAAGCACACTGCTTACCTCCCAAACAGTAAAGGGCGCGACCTGACGGCCGCGCCCTTTGCTGTTGGTATGTGATTATTATCAGTTGATAAAATACATATTGAATGAGCTGATTGCTGTGGTGTCGATCAACGAATCGTAGATGCAGCTAACCAGACCAAGGAAGATAATGCCTGCAAGGGCAATCCACATGCCGAGACGTTCGGGGCAAGACGAGCGGAAGGTTGGGATTACGCAGTCGTCTTCGTGGATGAACATTGCTTTTACTACAAGGAGATAGTAGTAGAGCGAGATGATAGTGTTGATAAGAGCAATGAGCACGAGCACGTAGATGGCAGGTGTGCCTTGTTGCAGAGTTCCGGTGAAGATGAAGAACTTAGAGAAGAAGCCTGCAAACGGGGGAATACCTGCCAAAGAGAACATGGCGAGCATCATTGTGAAGGACAAGCGAGGATTGGTCTTGTAGAGGCCCTTGTAATCGTCCATCGACACACGGCCGGTAGCATTCTCGATAGCGCCTACGACGCCGAAAGCGCCAAGGTTGGAGAAGATGTAGACCAAGATGTAGAACATCATGGCTGCCAAGCCGAGAGTGTTGTAGGAGATTACGTCCAGCATGATGTAGCCGGCTTGCGAAATCGACGAGAAGGCAAGGAAACGCTTCATGTTGGGCTGACGGA
>CAZRCU010000021.1:0-19077 GCA_964598685.1 uncultured Bacteroides sp. | reverse complement strand
GACAGCCATGCGGGTGTCTTTGTTAGCGCCGCAGAAACCGTCAACAACATAGAGCTTTTTGTTAGAGAGTTCTTTAACAGCGAGTTCTTTGCAAGCTTTCCAAGCTTCTTGGCTTGCTTTCTTGTTGTCGTTTTTATAGTCGTCAGAAGTCCACCAAACAGTGTTTTCAGAGTTTTCATCAAGAACGATGAATTTATCTTTGGGTGAACGGCCGGTGTAAACGCCGGTCATCACATTAACAGCGCCGAGCTCAGTAACAGCGCCTTTTTCGAAGCCTTCGAGTGAGGCAACAGTCTCATTTGCGAAGAGCTCTTCGTAGGAAGGATTGTAAACAATCTCGGTGGTGCCGTTGATACCGTATTTAGCGAGGTCGGCCTTGATACCGGCGATACGGGCGGCTTTGATTTCTTCTATATTGCTCATTTTGCTTAGAAAAAAGGGTATGATAAATTTTGTTGAATTCGCGTACTTATTGAAAATATCAAACTGTCAGAATAACATGAGACTCACTGATATTGTTAATCGGGTGCAAAGTTATAATGTTTTTTGGGAAATAAAAAATAATTAAGGAAAAATTTCCTTAATAAATTAAGGAGAGGTGAAAAGCGCGCTGTGCGAGGGCCTAAACGGGCGCTTTTGAATCGCGCGCAGATTCTTTCATCTTTTTTTCGTACCTTTGCACAAATGTTTAGAAAATGAAAAGATTATTCCTGTTTTTCGTAGCAGCTGTGATGGCGGCAGTGGCCATGATGGCGCAGTCGTCGCCAATACGCTGGCGCATCAACGTGAAGATGACCTCCGACACCGAAGGCGTGGTGACGGTGAAAGCCCTCGTGCAAGATGGTTGGCACCTCTATGGCACCAAGCTCCCCGACAATGGCCCGAAGCCCACATCATTCTCGTTTACAGGCACCGAGGGCGTGAAATTCACCGGCAAGCTCACCGCTGCACGTCCCGCCGATAAGCACGACGACCCTATGTTTGGCCTTGAGCTCTCGTGGTGGGATTCCAACATAGAATTTACACGCAAATTTAAAGTCACAAAACGCGAAGGTGCCAAGATTGTTGTCACTCCCACATTCATGGGCTGCAACAACATCACTTGCCTTAAACCCTCGTCTACCACTCTAACCTATACATTCAAATGACAAAGCTTAGAATTTATATCGCCACGATAATATTGGCCTTGGTGGGCGCAGCGTCGGCTGTGGCTCAGCGCCCGGTGCATGTACATTGGACGTCAGAGGTTGAGGCCACCGGCGCCAACAGCGGTGTGATACGCTGGACGGCCGATATTGATGCCGGTTGGCATATCTATGGCACCACAATCCCCTCGATGGGCGACACCCCCACCCCCGAGCCCACTTCGATTAAAATCGACGACACCCCGGGCTTGGTGCTCGACGGCGCATTAGAGCCATCGGTGGCAGCCACCGTGCATTTCGACGACGCGCTAAAGCTGAAATTGCCTATGTGGGAAGGTGCTGTGACATTTACACAAAAATTTCACCTCACCGGCGGCGCTGGTGCCACAATTAGCGGCACTATCAGCTATATGGCGTGCACCAGCACATCGTGCACTCCTCCGACTCGCGAGAAGTTTGAACTGACCTTCGGCACACCCGCCGCCAAGGCCGCAGAGCCTGCCGAAGAAGAAGCCACTCCGGTGGCAGCCAAGGCATCGACCTCACACCCGAGCTACGACCAAAGCCAACTATGGGCACCGGTAGAGATGGAAAATTCGGCCGCCTCGGCCACCACGTCCAACTCGCCTTGGTGGGCCATTCTCGGGCTCGGATTCCTGGGCGGATTGCTCGCGCTGCTCACTCCCTGTGTATGGCCGATGATTCCCATGACCGTGAGCTTCTTCCTGAAGAAGGGCAAAAGCCGTCGCAGAGCCATTTTAGACGCGGTGTCGTATGCCGTGAGCATCATTGTGATTTATTTAGTGTTGGGCATCGCAATCACCATGCTGTTTGGGGCGAGCAAGCTCAACGACATCGCCACAAGCGCGGTGTTCAATGTGGTGTTCTTTGCCTTGCTGGTGGTGTTTGCCATCTCGTTCTTCGGCGCGTTCGACATCAAGCTGCCATCGCGTTGGGCCAATGCAATCGACTCTAAAGCAGAATCCACCACAGGATTCATCAGCATATTCTTCATGGCATTCACCCTGGTGTTGGTGTCGTTTTCATGCACAGGCCCTATCATTGGCACATTGCTGGTTGAGGCTGCATCTCAAGCCTCGATTATCGGGCCGGCCATGGGTATGGGCGGATTTGCGTTGGGATTGGCTTTGCCATTCGGATTCTTTGCATTCTTCCCATCGCTGCTCAAGGAGATGCCTCGCTCGGGCAGCTGGCTCAACACCGTAAAGGTGGTGCTGGGCTTCGTAGAATTGATACTATCGCTGAAATTCCTCTCTGTGGCCGATTTGGCCTATGGCTGGCACA
The DNA here is from genome assembly GCA_964598685.1 of uncultured Bacteroides sp. Taxonomy (GTDB): domain Bacteria; phylum Bacteroidota; class Bacteroidia; order Bacteroidales; family Muribaculaceae; genus CAG-873. Next base: position 16,627 of record CAZRCU010000021.1, on the reverse strand, counting down.
TTCTCGACCGCGAGACATTCGTGGCCATTTGGATTGTGCTGTTTGTGCTGCTGGGCATGTATCTGCTGGGCAAATTGCGATTCAGCCACGATGCACCGGTGGAAAATGTAGGCGTGGGCCGCTTCTTCTTGGCAGTGGCTTCGCTATCATTTGCCGTGTATCTGCTGCCGGGCATGTGGGGCGCTCCGCTCAAGAGCATCAGCGCCTTTGCACCACCGCTGTCCACTCAGGATTTCAACCTCTATGGAGGCACATTCAAAGAATTTCACGACTACGACGAGGGCATGGCCTATGCAGCCGAAAACAATATGCCGGTGCTCGTTGATTTCTCGGGATATGCTTGCGTCAACTGCCGCAAGATGGAGGGTGCCGTGTTTGACACTCCCAAAGTGCGCAGCATCGTAGAGCGCGACTTTGTGCTCATCAAGCTCATGGTCGACGACAAGCAAGCCCTGGCTCAGCCCGAAGAGGTTGAAGAATACGGCACCACTACCACCCTGGAAACAGTGGGCGACCGCTGGAGCTATCTGCAACGCCATAAATTCGGCATCAATTCTCAGCCCTATTATGTGGTGCTGAATCCCGAAGGCAAGCCCTTGGAATCGGCTCGCGTCTACGACGAGAATGTCGATGCATTCGTGGATTGGTTAAATCAAGCGTCTAATAATTTCAAGAATAAATAATCATGCCTAATCACAGCCGCGCCGAGCGTCTCGAAGCACTCGGACGTATAATTGACACACTGGAAATTCTTCGTGTAAAATGTCCTTGGGATGCCAAGCAGACCAATGAGTCGCTGCGCCCCAACACCATCGAGGAGGTGTATGAACTCACACAAGCCTTGCTCGACGACAACACTGCCGAAATCCGCAAAGAGCTCGGCGATGTGCTGCTGCATGTGCTGTTCTATTCAAAAATTGCCGACGAAAAGGGCCAATTCGACATTGCCGACGTGGCCGACGCCCTCAATAATAAACTGATTTTCCGCCATCCCCACGTGTTTGGCGATGTCAAGGCCAACGACGCCCACCAAGTGGAGCAAAATTGGGAAGACATCAAGCTAAAAGAGCGTGGCGGCAACCGCACGGTGCTGGCCGGTGTTCCGGCTGCGCTGCCCGCTCTGGTCAAGGCTTTCCGTGTGCAAGAAAAAGCTGCCAACGTGGGCTTTGACTGGGAATCGGCCGAGCAAGTGTGGGACAAGGTGAAAGAAGAAATCGGCGAGGTGGGCGAAGCCATCGCCTCGGGCAACGCCACCGACATCGAAGCCGAATTTGGCGATTTGATGTTCAGCGTGATCAATGCCGCTCGCCTCTACAAAGTAAATCCCGAAAACGCCCTTGAGCGCACCAACCGCAAATTCATCGCACGTTTCAATTATATTGAAGCCAAAGCCACCGAAGCAGGCAAAAGCATCCGCGAGCTCACCCTTGGCGAGATGGAAGCCCTATGGCAAGAGGCTAAAACCAAAGTTAACACCAACTGCCAGTGATAGTCTGCATCACCGAGAAACCGAGCGTAGCCGCTGACATTGCCCGCATCCTTGGCGCCGACCGACGCCAACAAGGATTCTATGAGGGCAATGGCTATTGCGTGACATGGACCTACGGCCACCTGTGCTGTTTGAAGGACCCCGGCGATTACACCGACCGATGGAAGCATTGGAACCTGTCGTCGCTGCCCATGGTGCCTCAGCGTTTTGGCATCAAGCTAATCGACCAAGACAGCATAAAGCGTCAATTCCAAGTGATTGAAACTCTCACCTCTAAAGCCGACGAGATCATCAACTGCGGTGATGCCGGGCAAGAGGGTGAGCTGATTCAGCGCTGGGTGATGCAAAAGGCCGGCGTGAAATGCCCCGTGAAACGATTGTGGATTTCATCGCTTACCGACAATTCTATCCGCGCCGGATTTCAGACGCTCGAACCTCAGCAAAAATACGACAATCTATATTATGCCGGACTATCTCGCGCCATCGGTGACTGGATTCTCGGGCTGAACGCCACAAGGCTATATTCGCTCAAATATTCCGAGCCGGGGCGTGTGCTATCGGTGGGACGTGTGCAAACTCCCACGCTGGCTATGATTGTAAAGCGACACTTCGAGATAGAAAACTTTGTGCCCACCGACTATTGGGAGCTACACACAATCTATCGCGATGTCGACTTTATGGCCTCAGGCAAATATGATGATGCCGACAAAGTGCAAGCCACTGCCGATGCCATCAAAGACCTGCCATTCCAAGTGACTGAAATCACCGAGAAGCAAGGTCGCGAGGCACCGCCACGACTGTTCGACCTCACCTCGCTGCAAGTGGAATGCAACCGCCGCTGGGGATGGAGCGCCGATGAATCGCTGCGTCTGATTCAATCGCTCTACGAGAAAAAGGTTACCACATATCCGCGCGTCGACACCACATATCTATCGGACGACATCTACCCCAAGGTGCCTGACATCCTGCGCCACATGACGCCGTATGCCAACGTCACCGCGGCAGTGCTCGCCACAAAAATCCCGAAGAGCAAAAAGGTGTTTGACAACTCAAAAGTGACCGACCACCATGCCATCATACCCACCGGCGAATCGCCATCGCGATTGGTCGGCGACGAACGCAAGCTCTACCACTTGATCGCCTTGCGATTTATCGCAGCTTTCTATCCCGATTGCAAGTTTCAACAGACCACCGTAATCGGCAAAGCCGGCGACATCAATTTCAAAGCCACCGGCAAAGTGGTCACCGAGCCCGGCTGGCGTGTGCTCTACGATTCCAAGACCGATACTATCGACGAGGGCGAAGGCGACGACAAGATTCTGCCTGCATTCACCCAAGGCGAATCGGGCCCACACACCCCCAAGCCCACCAAGAAGACCACCCAGCCGCCAAAGCTCTACACTGAGGGCACACTGCTGCGCGCGATGGAAACCGCCGGCCGCACCGTCGACGACGAGACACTACGCGAAGCAATGAAAGAAAACGGCCTGGGACGTCCATCCACTCGCGCCGCAATCATCGAGACTCTGTTCAAGCGCAATTATATCACACGCAAGCGCAAAAGCATAGTGCCCACTCAAGCCGGCATCGACCTCATCAACACCATCAACGAGGAGCTGCTAAAAAGCGCTCGCCTCACCGGCCTTTGGGAAAACAAGCTTCGCCGAATCTCGCGCGGCGATTATTCCGCCTCTGAATTTATCGAAGAGCTCAAGCAACTGATTGGCACCATAGTGATTGATGTGATGCGCGACAGCAGCGCTCGCCGCATCGACACAGAGGCTCCGGCCAAGCCCCAGACCAAGGCTGCCAAGCCTAAGACGCCCCGCACACGCAAGAAAGCCGAGCCTATCACCTCGCTCGACCAAATCAAGTGTCCGATGTGCGGCAAGGGCACCCTTATCAAAGGGCGCACCGCCTATGGCTGCTCGGAATATCGCAATGGATGCACGTTCCGTCTGCCATTCGACCAATATCCCGAATCTCTAACTCCTGCCGAATTAGCTAAAAAAATCAAGAATGTCTGAAACTCTCCAATATATCATCGTAGGATTGATATTCATAGTGGCTCTTGCGCTATTAATCAGGAGCATAGCTCGTAAAAACCGCGGCGAATGTGATTGCTGCGGCTGTCCTGCGGCCGGCGATTGCAAACAAAAATCTCAAAAAAATCAAGCCGACTCTTGCAAGGCACAAAAATAAGTAGTACCTTTGCAACGCAAAACGGTACCTTGGCCGAGTGGTTAGGCAACGGTCTGCAAAACCGTGCACAGCAGTTCGATTCTGCTAGGTACCTCTAAACGAGCCCGATTCAAGTCGGGCTTTTCTTTTTTTAAGCCCCACTCATTTATCACATTATTAATGCAACTAATCACGAATCAGGCTACCGATGAACTGGCATATAAAGGCGGCTACAATATCAAATCTCTGCAAGTGCTGAAAATCTTTTGCACATTTTTGATAGTAAATATTCATTGCGCGCCCTTCAACCGATACGTGGATATTATATGCCGCATAGGTGTGCCTACATTCTTGATGATTACGGGGTATTTCTTGCTTAATAGCCGCGGAGAGCTCACCTTGGAGCGTCTGCGCTATTCGATAATCAAGATTCTTAAGATTGACATCGTGGCGCGCTTGGCATCTTTAGCGTTTTACTACTATCGACATGTGCGATATGGCTATGTCTTAGACTGGCCCGAAGCGGCATATATATTACAAGGACACACATTCAACGCGCCGTTGTGGTATCTCAATGCATTGATATATGCACTGATATTAATCTATGTAATAGTGAAGTTTGACAAGCTGAAACTCCTTCCCTACCTTACTATTTTCGGTCTTATCTTCAATATGGTGAATGGTACCTACTCGCCGATATTTTCCATTGAAGAGGATTTTTTACTACATCGCAATTTTTTCGCTATGTCGCTGCCGTTTTTGTATATTGGCATGCTGATTAGGCGCAACGAACATCTGATTACAATCAAGCCCCAAATACTGCTTGCCGCATTAATTGTAACTATTGTGTTTTGCTTTATTGAAGCATGGATATTTGTCAGCGGAATACTGGAGTTTCAAGGCGGTGAGCTATATATCACCAATATTCCACTGGCTATCATAACATTTCTAATCGCAATCAAGACTCGATATATTCCTCCGGTCAAGATCTTAGTGACATGGGCACAAAGATATTCAATGTATATCTACATACTCCACTATATGGTGTTTCAATCGATCAGTGCTCGAAATTTATGCAATCCCAATCTTAATGCATTGGCGGTATTCTTCATATCAATGGCCATAAGCGCCTGCATAGTGCACGGCGCCTACCTTGTCAAGAAGCTGATTACAAGAATTTCGTAAAATTATAACGCACGCCGGCATAAATCATTGCGCCATTGAGCGGGCCATAAATCATCGTGGCATCAAACTCGCTGCCCCAAGGATTCGACGCACCGATTATCGGCGACGGCTGACGATAGCCGGTGAGGTTTTCGCCGCCAACATACACAGCCCAGTGGCGAAAGTTGCGGGTGATTTGCGCGCTCAGCTGGGCATAGGCCTTGAAATTTCGATTCCACGATTCGGTGCCGGCTGCCGTGGTGTAGGGAGTGGGCATGCGTCCGGCGCCGTTTACAGCACACGTAACATCAAACTGCCATATTCCCATATTAGGTGCATAGCCCACAGTGAACAAAGCTTTTTGGCGCGATGTGAGGGGCTTTTGCACCAATCCCCGGCCATAGTCGATTTTTACATCGGTGTAGCGCCATGCGGCCAAAATGCTGAGATCCTTGATTGGCTCAATTGTAGCCTCGACTTGCAACGCATGCGAATATGATTGATTGTCTGATGTGAATATTCGCGCGGCGTGGGGATTGCTATCAAGGTCCACCATCAGCTGATGTTGAAAGTCGGTATAGTAGTATTCTGCGCCAAGTGTAAGCTTTTTGCCGAGGGGATAGGTGGTGACCGATGCGCCCGCGCCAAAATTCCAAGCGCTCTCGATATGGAGATTCTGCGCAATATCAAGAGCGCGCGACGAGGCCAACAGATAGCTGTATTCGGCCAAGGGCTGCGGCGAGCGATAGCCGCGTCCGGCCGACGCATGTAGTGTAAGGGCTTCGGTGGGATTCCAGCGCAAGTGCATACGCGGGGTGAACAACGAGCCGTAGACCGAATTGTAGTCGTAGCGCACACCGGCCATTGCAATAAGGCGCTCGTCGAGATTGAATGTATATTGGCCATAGGCACCACCCACAGCCTCGGTGTTAACCATTCGCGTGGGAGCGGTCGATGCATCATGCTCGGGACGGAAATATGTGTGGAAATTGTCGTAATGACCGTTAAAGCCCACCGACAGCGAGTGTTTTTCGTTCCACTTACGCTCAAACATCAGAGCGGCATACAATTCGCCCTGCGAAATATCACACAGACGCATGCCATACGATGCATCTTGATCGTGATAGGAGCCCGATAGGATTAGGGCCACGTTGCCATCGTTTTCGCGGTCGAAGATATAGGCGTTTTTGGTGAATATTTCGCCGCGATGGGTGTCGATTTGGATTTTGTAGAGCGGCTCGGCCGAGGGCATAGCCATGTGATGAGTGGTCTGGCCGCTGAGCCTACGCTCGTCGAGATATTTAACAGCTGCCTGAAACACATAATTTGTGCCCATATAGGCCCAGCGATTCATCACAGCGCCCTGGCGGATGCGCGGCATATCCATGAAGCCGTCATCGTTGCCGTCGTGGTCGGTGAAGCGATTTTCAAAGTGAGCCAACAGACCGCCCGACCAATATTGGCCAAGGTGAAGATTGCCCTCGAAATTAGCCTCGAGCTTGTTTTCGGAATCGTAATATAAGTTGGCCGACACCGATGGATCGAGCTGCGGCTTTTTCATTTCTATATTAATTTGGCCGGTGATCGACTCATAGCCGTTTTTCACCGAGCTGGCGCCCTTCGACACCTGAATCGACTGCATCCACGGGCCTGCAATATATCCGAGGCCATAAGGCATGGCTGCGCCACGGAAGTTGGGGACATTCTCGGTGAGCATTTGCACATAGGCTCCCGACAGGCCCAAAAGCTTGATTTGGCGGGCTCCGGTGGCAGCGTCAGAGTAGCTCACATCAACCGACGGATTAGTGTTGAAGCTCTCGCCAAGGTTGCAGCACGCCGCGCGACACAATTCGGTGGAAGTGATCACCTCGGTGTTGGTGATGCCGATAAGTTTGCGAATGCCGCGGGGCGATGTCACCACCACCTCGTCGAGTTCATTATAAAGGCTGTCGACCTCGTCGGCGGCAGCGCTAAAGCCGGCTACGACAAGAATCGCGATAGATATTGCAGTGCGTAGATTCATTTTCATAATTTTACGAGTGCAAAGTTACGATTTCTTATCATAGCAGCTGTTACACAATTTTGCACAAAATGATATAACATTCTCCACCCCACTCATTTTCGGGAGCGATATTCCGAAATGGTGAGGCCCACCTCGCGGCTAAATTGGCGCGAGAGATACGCCACGCTGGAATAGCCTGCACGATAAGCTATTTCGGCCAACGATAATGTGCCGCAATCTATCAGCTCTTTCACATATTCGATGCGCTGAGCGATGTAAAAGTTTTCGATGGTGCATCCCTGAGATTGCGAAAACAGCTTGGCCAGGGATTTATAGCTCTGTCGGCACTTCTCCTCAAGCACGGCCGACAATTTAAGGCGCGCACCCGTCTCCGAACGGGCATGCTCAATCACTGCCATCTTGATACTATCGATAAGGCCGTCGCCCTGTATCCGCTCCACCTCAAAGCCCACTTCGTGGAGCTGACTACTGATGCGATCGAGATCATCGGCCGAAATGTCGTCGGCAATATCCACAAAGCCCAGCCCTACATTGGCCGAGCCATATCCTTGCGCGGCCAGTATATTCTCCACCACCATCACACATCGCGGACACACCATATTTCTAACTGCGAGCTTCATAGCATTATCCTTGACCTTGTGATTTGGGGTGTTCACCTTGCTGCGCCGGCATTATATTTAATCTGCGATTATAGGAGTTGCGACCATCGCTAACGGCTATGGCTCCGCGGTCGATTCTCACGGCTGTGTGAGCCACATCAATATCCGGCGGCAAAGCCAGGATACCGCGCACACGTCCATTCTGATCGCACGCTTGCAATCCGGCCGACGTGACCACCCACAAATAGCCATCGGCATCAAATGTCATGCCGCCAACAGTGAGTGGATTGTTATCGTAGCTATGCAGCCAATAGAAGCGTTGCGAGGCATATTCCGAGCCATCATCGGCCACGAGCGACTGTAACAGCCAATTGCTACCCGCCTCGGCACGCGCCACCATGCTGCCGTCAGGATATATAGCCATGCCGAGAGGCCCGGCCACCACGCCCTTAAACGTCGACCATTCGCTGTCGGACACCAGACGAGGCGCTAAAAAGTCGTTGCCGGTGGGCTCGGCCGAATGATTGCCGCTCCACATCCATGTGAGGGCATCGGCCAAAATCTCACTCGCTCGGGCCACGCTATGGCCGGTATTAGTCCAATCAGTGTTGAAATCATAGCCGGCAAATTTCAGCGCCGACGCCAACATCACATTGCCCTCATACCACGAGCCAAACAGCGGATTCCACGCATCGCGATAGCCATCTTGCACAAACACACACAGCGGCTTGGGCTCATGTTTGCGCACAATTGCCTGAAAATCGTTGCCACCTCGCATCGCCACGAATGTGCCGCAACCGGTGAACACCTTGCCAAACAAGTCGGGCCGGTGCCACGCCGCCGCAAACGCCGCAATTCCGCCGCTGCTCAATCCAAAAATCATGCATTGACCGGGGTCGGAAGGCAATTTTACACGTCGGCCATCAGCCAACTTAAGGCCATCGACAGCCGGCAAAAGTTCCTCGGCTAAAAAGCGCGAAAACGCGTCATCTGTAGCATCAAATTCATTGCTGCGATTGTAGCGCAACACCCCACCCGAGCCATCACACACCACTCCGGCCTGCAAAAACACGCCAATCGTCGGCGGCATCACTCCGGCACGGCCGAGCGAGTCGAGCACTTGCGGAGCATTGCACAGCACGCCGTCGAGACCTACATACAGGGCCGCGGCAGAATCGGGGCTATAAGAATCGGGCACTGTCACCGTAAACCGATGCACTGTCGAAGGATACACCTTGCTATCTACAAGCGAATCCTCCACGCACACCACGCCGGCCTGCGCTAACAAGCACACAGCCTGCACAATCAGCAATACAATTATTCGTAGCATACAAAAGCAAAGTTAGCTATTTCCCTCCAAATAGCCAAAATTTGCGGCACAACGTATTTTCCCTCAACCACGGGCACGCCCGGCATTTTTTATAATGTGTAGGAGGAGAGATTGAATTTTTTCGTATCTTTGCGATATGGAATCAATGCAACACAAACCGCTGATAGGTTTAACCTTGGCCGAGCTACGCGATGTGGCAGCCGAAGTTGGCCTCAAACCCTTTGCTGCCAAGCAAATGGCTGCATGGCTCTACGAGCGCCGTGTCACTGATATCGACGCAATGACCGACCTTTCTAAAAAAGCCCGCGAATTGCTCAAACAGCGCTACGAAATTGGCCGCGAACTTCCGCTGGCCGAAGCCCTTAGCGCCGACGGCACCGCCAAATATCTATTTCGTGGAGCCGAAGGCCGTCCCGTAGAGGCTGTAATGATTCCCGATGGCGACCGCGCCACCCTATGCGTATCATGCCAAGCAGGGTGCAAGATGAATTGCGCCTTTTGCGCCACCGGCCGAGGCGGCTTTCAAGGCAATCTCTCATCAGCCCAGATAATTAATCAAGTGCTGTCGATTCCCCAGAGCCGATTCCTCACCAATGTGGTGTTTATGGGCATGGGCGAGCCCACCGACAATCTGGATGCTGTGATGAAAACAATCGAAATCCTCACCGAGCCTTGGGGCTTGGCCTGGAGCCCGAAGCGCATCACGGTGTCGAGCGTTGGCTCAATCCCCGGGCTAAAGCGCCTGGCCGAAACCACCGCCGTTCACCTGGCTGTGAGCGTCCACACACCATTCCCCGAAGCACGCCGCGCAATCATGCCGGCCGAGCGAGCCTATCCGGTGCGCGACGTCATGGAATTGCTGTCGCACTACGACTTTGCCCACCAGCGCCGCCTGTCGGTGGAATACACCATGTGGCGAGGCGTCAACGACGACCGCCGTCACGCCGAGGCCCTTGCCCGCCTGCTCAAAGGCACATCTGCACGTGTAAATTTAATCCGCTATCACGCCATCGACGGCGATTCAATGCAGCCGGCCACACGCGAGATGATGGAAGCTTTTCGCGACCGCCTGAACAATCTCGGCGTCACTGCCACCATCCGCGCATCTCGCGGCGAAGACATTGATGCCGCCTGCGGAATGCTAGCCGGCAAAAATGTTCAATCCCCTGAATAATACCAAGTTCCCTAAAACTAATATAATATGTCAAGCAAAATAAAAGTGGGAATCACCCACGGTGATATCAACGGCATCGGCTACGAGGTTATCCTCAAGGTGCTGGAAGACAACCGCATCCAGGAGCTGTGCACGCCAATCGTGTATGGCTCGGCAAAACTGGCTGCCGGCTATCGCAAATTGCTGCAAATGACCAATGTGCCCTTCAATCAGATTGCATCTGCCAGTGAGGCGCGCAATGAGGCCAACAACATCATAAATGTGGTGCCCGAAGAGATGCGTGCCGAGCCCGGACGCCCCACACAAGAGGCCGGTCAAGCCGCATTTGCCGCCCTTGAGCGCGCCGTGGCCGACCTGCAAAAGGGCGAAATCGATGTGCTGGTGACTGCCCCCATCAACAAAGCCACAATCCAAAGCTCCACATTCACATTCCCCGGACACACCGAATATCTGGAATCGGTGACCGGCGGCAAGGCCCTGATGATCCTCTGCAACGAGCAAATGCGCGTGGCGCTCATGACCACACACATGCCCCTGGGCAAAGTGGCCGAAGCCATCACAAAAGACAACATCGTAGAAAAGCTGAAAGTGCTGGATAAATCGCTGCGTCGCGACTTTGGCATCTGCTCGCCGCGCATCGCCGTGCTGGCTCTAAACCCACACTCGGGCGACGCCGGATTGCTTGGCAACGAAGAAAAAGAAATCATCGAGCCCGCCATCATCGAGGCTCGCGATCAAAAAATATTGGCTTTCGGCCCCTACGCCGCCGACGGCTTCTTCGGCTCGGGCAGCTTCTCGAAATTCGACGGCATCCTGGCCATGTACCACGACCAAGGCCTGGCACCTTTCAAGGCGCTCGCCATGGATTCGGGCATCAACTTCACCGCCGGCCTGCCCATCGTCCGCACATCTCCCGACCACGGCACCGGCTACGACATCGCCGGTCAAGGCATCGCATCGCCCGACTCGATGCGTGCCGCCATCTATGCCGCTATCGACGTGTATCGCAACCGCAAAAACTACGACGAAGCCTACCGCTCGCCGCTGCGCCGTCAATACTTCGACAAAGGCCCCGACAACGTGGTGCTCGACCTCACCAAAGATAGCTAATATTCCGTCACAATGCATTTTGCAATTCTTGCAGCCGGACATGGATCGCGCCTCTCGGCCGGAGGCGTTGAAAGCGTCAAGCCACTCGTGGAGCTCGACGGCAAGCCCATGATGCGCCGACTAATTGAAATTATGGCCGACTGTGGCGCCGAAAGCGTGTCAATAGCAATTAACGGCCGCGACGAGGCCCACCCCGAATTGGTGGCCGAATGCTGCCAAAAAGCTGCCGCCGACCTCGGCCTCAAGATTGATGTATACCCCGTAGTCACCGAGGATTCAATGCACACATTCCTGGAGCTATCGCGCCACATTCCACAGGGCAAATTTGTGCTCACCACTATCGACACCGTGTTTAACCCCGCCGAATTTGCACGATATGTCGACGCCTTCAGCCGCGACAGCCAAGCCGACGGCTACATGGCCGTGACTACATTTATCGACGACGAAAAGCCCCTCTACGTGGACGCCGACGCCGATATGCACATCACCGAATTTGGCGACTCGCCCTGCAGCACATTCGTCTCGGGCGGTATCTACGGACTTTGCGCTCCGGCGGCCGTCAACTGCCTGCTGCAATGCCACCGCGACGGCATCTCGCGCATGCGCGGCTATCAGCGAGCTCTGCTCCGCGCAGGCCTGAATCTCGTGGCCTACCCCATGGGCAAAATCGTCGACGTCGACCGCCCCGAGGACATCGCCACGGCTCAACAGTTTTTAGACTCACTTAGCAAATGAATATTCAAAAATTAAAATATATCACTCTCACCTTGGGCACTGCTTTCACTATCGCTGTGGCTTCGTGTGGCTCGTCGGGCGCTCAAAACTCCTCGACGCAAGAATCCGCCACCGTGGAGGAGCGCGGCCAATTCTCGGCCGACTCGGCCTATGCCCACGTAGCTCGCCAAGTGGCCTTCGGCCCACGCGTCCCAGGCAGCACAGCCCACGACGCTTGCGCCGATTGGCTCACCGCCACTTTCCGCCAATATGGAGCCGACACAGTGATGAATCTGCGCTCTGACGCCACCGCTTGGGATGGCAAACGCCTGCCCGTCAACAACATCTTTGCACGATTCGGCACCGATAAAGCCGCTCGCATAATCCTCTTGGCCCACTACGACACCCGACCATGGGCCGACCACGACGCCGACAGCGACAACCACCTCTCGGCCATCGACGGCGCCAACGATGGCGCCAGCGGCGTCGGCGTATTGCTTGAAATTGCCCGCTGCATCAGCCTCGACAAGCCCAATATCGGTGTCGACATCCTCCTCACCGACGTCGAAGACTACGGCGCCACCGAACAAGCCGACGTCGACGACTCGGAAGAAACTTGGTGCCTCGGCGCGCGCGCATTTGCCGCGAATCTGCCCTACTCGCCCTCAGATATGCCCCGATTCGGCATTTTGCTCGACATGGTGGGCGGCCTTGGAGCCAGATTCAACCGCGAATACTTCTCAATCCGCTATGCCTCGGCCGCTACAGCAAAGGTGTGGACCGCAGCCAAGCAGCTCGGCCTCGCCGACAGATTCCCCGAAAAAGTGGGCGGTGCAATCACCGACGACCACATGCCGCTTATCAGCGCCGGAATCCCCGTCACCGACATCATCGAATGCAATGCTTCGGCCACAGGCTCGTTTCCCCAAACCTGGCACACCATGCAGGATAATCTTGAAAACATTGATTCAGCATCGCTTGGCGCAGTTGGCCGCGTGGTGCTTCACGTAATTTATTCAGAATAGTCATGACTATCGAACAACGACAACAAGACATAATCGAAGAATTTGCCGACATCGAAGATTGGCTCGACCGCTACGCCCAAATCATCGACCTTGGCAATGAACTCCCCGCCATCGACGAATCTCTCAAAACCCCCGACCGCCTGATCGAAGGCTGCCAAAGCCGCGTGTGGCTCGACGCCTCGCTCGACGACAACGGCCTGGTGCACTACACTGCCGACTCCGACGCAATCATCGTAAAAGGCATCATATCGCTGCTGATTCAAGTGCTCAACGGACAAACTCCTGCCGACATCCTCGCCGCCGACCTCCACTTTATCAACGACATCGGCCTTGGCGAGCACCTGTCGCCCACGCGCTCCAACGGCCTGCTGGCCATGGTAAAGCAAATGCGCCTTTATGCTCTCGCATTCAAAGCCCGCGAAGAATCAAAATCTTAAAACCCAATAAATTTCATTTCCATGTTTAAAAACCAACCAAGCGGGCTATATGTGCTGTCGCTGGCCAACACCGGCGAGCGTTTCGGCTACTACACGATGCTCGCGATTTTCCTGTTCTACCTACAGGCAAAATTTGGCTTTAACTCCACGTGGACCGGCCAAATCTTCTCTATTTTCTTAGCTTTAGTCTACTTCATGCCTCTATTGGGCGGCTGGCTCGCCGACAAGTGGAGCTTCTCGAAATGCGTCGTTACCGGCATCTGCGTGATGTTTGTGGGCTACGCTCTTATGTCGGCTCCTACACCCGTGCGCTCCAACTTCTCAATGATGGTGCTCTTTGCTGCGCTCCTGCTCATCTCGGTGGGCACAGGCCTCTTCAAGGGCAATCTGCAGGTGATGGTCGGCGATTTGTACAACGACTCTCGCTACAGCGCTCAGCGCGACTCGGCCTTCTCGCTATTCTACATGGCCATCAACCTCGGATCCATGTTTGCCCCGGGTGCTGCTATCGCCCTTAAAAATATGGCCTTGCGCAACGCCGGCTTCCTCACCAACGACCCCATGGCCGCCACTGTCAGCAACTGGTGTCTCGACACCAACTGCTTTGCCAACATGCCCGCTGCCGGCACCGACCAATTCAAGGCGATGACCGACTTTGCTATGGACAAAGGCATGGCCCAAGGCGGCAACCTCGCTGAATTCCTCTCGCAATATCTGAGCAATTTTGCCGAACAATGCAACATGGCCGGAGTAAATCTGCACGACTTTGCCACCAACTATATCACGGCATTCTCCACCGGCTGCTCATATGCATTTGCCCTGGCTTGCGGCTCCCTCATCATCAGCTTCTTGATCTACTTCCTCGGCCGCAAGACCTTCGCTCATATCATCGACTCCAAGAAAGCCGACAACAAAGTGGCCAACGCCTCGGCCAACAAAGCTCCCGAGCTCACTCCCGAGCAAACCAAGCAGCGCGTTGTGGCGCTCCTGATGGTGTTTGCTGTCGTAATCTTCTTCTGGATGGTATTCCACCAAAACGGCCAGACCCTCACCGAATTTGCCAAGAGCTGCACATCGCCGATCGCCACCGGATTCACCCGCATCGGATTCAACCTCACTGCGCTTGTCTGCATCGCTATCGGTGTCTACGCACTATTCGGCATCTTCCAAAGCGACACCACACGCGGCCGCAGCTATAGCGGCGCAATCCTCGTGCTGGTAGCCGCCGCCGTCGCTTATATCTACCATATCACACCCGCCGAAGTATCAGGCATCGACCCCGCTGCTTATCAGCAATTCAACCCCTTCTTTGTTGTAGCACTCACACCTATATCCCTGGCCCTATTCGGCTGGCTCGCCAAGAAAGGCAAAGAGCCCTCGGCTCCCCGCAAAATTGGCTACGGCATGGTGATGGCAGGCATCGCATATGCTGTGATGATTCTCGCATCTCTATCTCTCACCGGCACCAACGGCAGCGTATCGCCCAACTGGCTCATCTGCACATATCTGCTGCTCACATTCGCCGAACTGCTACTATCACCTATGGGCATCTCATTCGTCAGCAAGGTAGCACCCCCCAAGTTGAAAGGCTCAATGATGGGTGGCTGGTTTGCCGCAACAGCCGTTGGCAACTATCTCGTATCAATCCCTATGGCCCTTTGGGGCAAAATCCCAGTATGGAGCATTTGGGCAATACTCATCTGCCTCTGCTTCCTCTCGGCAGCATTCATATTCTCTATCATGAAGAAACTTGAAGCCGCCACCTCCGATCCCGCATAATTCCCTATGACATAACTATGACCGGGCCGCACCACACGTGCGGCCCTTATTTTTCCCTGACATTCAATCCCCACCCGTGGCGCCGTCAACACATCCACTGCAAATCAACGCATTGCCCACAAGCGTATCCATTGCCGGTTTCGCGCTGTTTCGCCGTTATTTTTTTGTTAATTAAAATAATTTTCCTAAATTTGCCACACCGACCGAAGCGGAGCCCCGCAGTGGGTTTCGGGGAGGGAGGAGCGGCTAACACCCTTAGCCACTGACATTTTGAAAAAGCGTTTATCAGCGCTTCTGTTCTTGACAATCTGAAATCTGGCAGTTTCAAATCACAATCAAGACTGATGCAATGGTAGATGCTCATGGATATGTATATATCTGATGACTTAGCCACCGAGAGGTGACACTGAGTTGTCGGCTTATTTGCATATACGCGTGGGCTCTGCACATTGCTCGTCTTATTGTGATGGGCACATGCCAGAGCCTCAGATTGTGGGACGAGCAATGGTTCGGTACCCACGCTTTTATATCTATATACAACTGTCCGACAACGGGGTATCGGTCGAGACCTTAAAAAATACCATACCTTCCTATGGCAAACTATTCGCTTAAACGTACCCTATTCCACCGAGCGACCATCCTCCTCGCGCTCTTCCTCTCCTGCGTGCTCCAATCCCATGCTGACACAAGCATCACTATTAACAACATCAAATATACTATTTCAAGTATGGGCTTTGCGACTGTTGCCGGTTTTGAAGATAGTTCACTGACCACAGACCTTATCATTCCCGAATCAATTGTGAATGAAGGGAAATCGTATGCAGTCACTACAATTGGAGAATCTGCCTTCAAAGGTTGCACCGAGTTGACCTCGGTTACCATTCCAAACTCTATAACCTCGATTAGTAGTTATGTCTTCCAAGGCTGCGCTGGATTGTCATCTATTACCATTCCAAGCTCTGTTACTCGGGTTGGCAAATCAGCCTTTTCCGGCTGCACAGGATTGACCAAAGTAAATATTACAGATTTAGCAGCTTGGTGCGGTATCTCGTTCACAGATGCCGAATCAAACCCATTATACAATGTTCATCATTTATATATAAATGACCAAGAAATTACAGACTTGATAATTCCCAACTCAGTCACTTCGATTAGGAACTATGCTTTCGTCAGTTACAGCGGACTAACCTCAGTGACCATTCCCAATTCAGTCACTATAATTGGAGACTGTGCCTTCTACGGCTGCAGTGGCCTGACCTCAGTGACCATCCCCAATTCTGTCACTTCTATTGGTTTCGAAGCCTTCCAAGGCTGCGCTGGATTGTCATCTATTACCATTCCAAGCTCTGTTACTCGGGTTGGCAAATCAGCCTTTTCCGGCTGCACAGGATTGACCAAAGTAAATATTACAGATTTAGCAGCTTGGTGCGGTATCTCGTTCACAGATGCCGAATCAAACCCATTATACAATGTTCATCATTTATATATAAATGACCAAGAAATTACGGACTTAACCATACCTAACTCAATCTCGACAATAGGAAAGTACGCTTTCTACGGATGCACCGGCATAACTTCACTATCCATCCCAAACACTGTCAC
>CAZRCU010000020.1:0-19772 GCA_964598685.1 uncultured Bacteroides sp. | reverse complement strand
GGCAGCACCAGCCTAAAAAATCTCCCCGACATCATCACCACGCAGCTCGATGGTGCGCTTTCCGGCCATGTTACGGCCGATTTGTCGTTCTGCCTGCGCCCCTCAATGCTGTCGCGCGAAAAGTTTCACATGCTGAAAGTGAAGGGCGATATTGATGCCGATAATCTCAGCTATCGCGCTTCCGACGAGTCAACATCGGTGTATGCGCGCCACAGCTGCTTCACATTTGGCTCGAATGAGCGCAAAGCGGGCGTCGACTCGCTGCTCACCGCCACAATCGAGGTAGACACGGCTGATGTGTCCTACGACAATATGGCTGTTCACCTTAGCGACCTCACCCTTGGTGTTGGTGCTTCAAACAAGCGAAAATCTGCCGACACCACTGCAATCACCCCTATGGGTGGCGGCTTGAAATTAGGTCGACTTAGGGTGCGTATGCCCGACGAAGGCATCGCCGTGAATGTGCGTGGCGTCAGTGGCCGCGTGGGCATGCAGCGCTATAAGGGAGACTCTCACCGTCCGCTCTTCACCGCTAATCTCGACATTCACTCGATGTCGGCCGGCGATTCGATTTCGCGTATGATGATGCGTGGCGCCAAATTGCAGGCCAGCGGCTACAAGCTTCCGCGCAAGCCTATCCCTGCCAATATCAAGCACACTGCCGATTCGCTGCATCGTGCTAATCCCAAATTGCCCATGGACTCGGTGTATCGTTATGCCGTGGCTCAACATCGCTCGCTTAAAGGCCGAAATCATCATCACGATGAGTTTACCTCGTCTGAAACCGAAATTATCGACTGGGGCGCTTCCAAGGCCATGCGCCGATTCCTGAATGAATGGGACATCAACGGCACAATCTCTGTGAAGCGTGCCGGCCTCTATACAGCCTACTTCCCGATTCGCAACCGCCTAAGCAACTTTGACCTAACATTCACCACCGACTCTATCGCGCTGCGCGACGTGGATTATGAAGCCGGCTCCAGCGATTTCTGCGTGTCGGGCTACATATCGAATATCAAGCGCAGCTTTACATCGCGCGGATATAGCTCTCCGCTTAAAATCAAGCTTGATATGCAGAGCGATACGATCGATGTGAACGAGATTGCCAACACCGTCTTCAAGGGCTCGGCTTATGCTGATTCACAATCGGCCACCGCAATCGCCGATATAGATGCTGAGAATCTCACCGATGATGCAGCTTTTGAAAATGAGTTGAACCAAGTGGTGGCCAATGCCCCTGACACTCTTGCTCCATTGTTGATTCCGACAAATATCAACATGACTCTGAATATGAATGCTAAAAACATTCTGTATTCCGACCTGCTTTTGCATAATTTCAGCGGCGAAATGCTGGCATATCGCGGCGCGTTGAATCTCAATAATTTGCATGCGGCATCAGAGGTGGGCTCAATCAACCTCTCAGCGCTGTATTCCGCCCCCAAAGCCGATGATATCAAATTCGGCTTTGGCATGCAAGTGGATAAGTTTAATATCAACCGCTTTATGAAGCTTATTCCCGCGTTGGATTCCATCATGCCTATTATGAAGGATTTCGCGGGCATTATTGATGCCGACATCGCAGCCACCTGCAATATTGATAAGTCGATGGATATGGACCTCTCCACCTTGGAATCGGCCATCAAGTTGTCGGGCGATTCGCTCGAATTAATCGACCCCGAGACATATCGAACTATCGGCAAATGGCTCCTCTTCAAGGATAAGCAAGATAATATCATTAAGCACATGGCCGTAGAGATTATCGTGAAAGACGGCACCATGCAGCTGTATCCGTTTATCTTTGACATCGACCGATATAAGCTCGGCGTGCAAGGCCACAACGATTTGGCGATGAACTTCGACTATCATATTGCCGTGCTCAAGTCGCCAATCCCGTTCAAATTCGGTATTAATGTCAAGGGCAACCCCGATAAATACAAAATTAGATTGGGCCGTGCCCGCCTCAAGGAAAATCAGGCCGTCAATGTGGCAATTGTCGACACCACCCGTATCAACTTGCTGAATCAGATTCAGAATCTATTCCGCCGCGGTGTGGATAATTCAAGATTTGCTTCGCTCAACTTGGCAAATGCGCCCACGCTCGAGTCGCTTGATGCCGCTGCCGACACCATCTCTGCCGCCGATTCTGCCGTGTTTATTCGCGAGGGCCTGATTGCAGCTCCCATTCAGCCGGCTACGGAAACCACCACCAACACTAAGAAAAGCTCTAAGAGCAAAAATAAAAATAAGAACGCAGGAACCACCGCGCTGCTCACAGCACCAATCCTGCCTGAAGAACCAACAATCAAGTCAGCATGACACAACGTCGTATTCGCGCCGCCCTTATCGACATGGACGGCACTCTCTATGATTCTATGCCTAACCACGCGCGTGCTTGGCATCGGTTGATGACCGGTGCCGGCATCGACTGCACTCCCGAGGAATTTTTCCTTTATGAGGGCATGACCGGTGCACACGTGATAGATATGATGATTCAACGCCAATTTGGCCGCCACGCCACCGATGCTGAAAAGGTGGAAATGTATGCTCTCAAGGCCAAGTATTTTGTAGAACAGGCTTCGGTGGGCCTTATGCCGGGCGCTGTCGAGATGATTAAGGCTCTGCGCGAGCGCGATATTATCACCGTGTTGGTGACCGGCTCGGGCCAAGGTTCGCTCCTCGGCCGTTTGCAAGCCGATTTTGATGGTGCTTTCCCCGAAAATATGCGCGTCACATCGGCTTCGGTGACTCATGGCAAGCCTGCTCCCGATCCATATCTTCGCGGGCTGGAAATCGCCGGAGTGTCGGCCTCAGAGGCTATCGGCATTGATAATGCGCCGCTGGGCACATGCTCGTCGAATGCTGCCGGATTGCTCACCGTGGGTGTTGTCACCGGCCCGCTCAAGGCCGACGACCTTGCCGACAACGGAGCCGACATCGTGTATAATTCTATGCCCGATTGTGCCAAAATGCTCCCTAAATTGTTAGATAAAATAGAAACCTGCGGGATTCTCTGACCCTATATCATCCAATCTTCTCTGATATGAATCAATCGCTAACATTTACCAACTCGGTAGGCGACGCCATTGAAAAAATGGTGGCGGAATTGGGCTCGCCCGATGTCTTTGTCATTGCCGACGTAAACACTGCGCAATACGTGGTGCCTCGTCTCGGCCTTGAGTCGCCGTCGGTGCAGCGCGCACGGCTTATCACCATCAAAGCCGGCGATGTCAATAAGAATTTAGATTCGCTAAGAGATGTGTGGAAGGCTCTACACGACCTCGGCGCTGCTCGTCGTTCATTGGTGATTAATGTTGGCGGTGGTGTCGTCACAGATCTTGGAGGCTTTGCGGCCGCTACATTTATGCGCGGCGTCAATTTTATCAATGTGCCCACCACGCTGTTGGCGGCTGTGGATGCGTCGGTCGGCGGCAAAACGGGTATCAACCTCAATGGCGTAAAAAATGAGGTGGGTGTCTTTGCCGAGCCCTATGCTTCGGTGATTTCCACCACATATTTCACTACGCTCACCGACCAAGAGCTGCTGTCGGGCTATGCAGAAATGCTGAAGCATGGCCTGCTGGAAAGCGATGCCGCTCTATCAAAATTGCTGAATTATAGCGTGATTTATCCGGAATTCGACCGCGAAAAGCTCCTGCCGCTAATCGAGGAAAGCGTGGGCGTCAAGGCTCGCGTGGTGGAATCTGATTTTCGCGAGAGCGGTGCCCGCAAGGCTCTCAATCTCGGCCACACTGTGGGCCATGCCTTTGAAAGTCTGGCTTTGCGCCGTCAGTCGCCGCTGCCTCACGGCTATGCGGTGGCACAGGGCACAATTGTGGCCCTAATTTTGTCGCATCTCAAGCTTGGATTTCCCTCGGCCACTCTGCATAGCTTTGCAAAATATGTGCTCGAAAATTATCGCGCATTCGATATCACTTGCGACGATTATGATGAGCTGCTGCGTTTTATGAGCTACGACAAGAAAAACTATAAGCATGGTGAGACTCGCTTCACTCTGCTTGAACGAGTGGGCTTGCCGCATGTCGATGTGGTGTGCTCGCCCGATGAAATCAAGAGCGCCCTTGATATTTATCGCGATATGATGGGCATCTAATCAAACAAACTACGATGGCTAATAAGATTCAAAAGACCAATGTGGCGCGCCTGCTCGACAAGGCCAAGCTGCAATATGATTTAATCCCATACACAGTGGATGAAAACGACTTGGCCGCCACTCACGTAGCCGCCGAGCTCGGCGAGGACATCGCCAAGGTGTTCAAGACGCTTGTGCTCACCGCCGGCCCGGGCAAATTCTTCGTTTGTGTGGTGCCCGGCGATTGCGAGGTCGACCTTAAAAAGGCTGCTCGCGCGGCCGGCGTGAAAAAGGCCGAAATGCTGCCTATGAAAGAGCTGCTGCCGCTCACCGGATATATCCGCGGCGGATGCTCGCCCGTGGGCATGAAAAAGCCGTTTCCTACGTTTTTCCATTCTACGGCCACGGATTTCGACGCCATTTATGTGAGCGCCGGCGTGCGAGGCCTTCAGCTACATATCAATCCTCAAGATTTAATTAATTATGTCGGCGCTCAAGTGGCCGATTTGATTAAATAGTCGCATGAACACTATAGGACAACTATTCCGCCTCACCACTGCCGGTGAGAGCCATGGCCCCGCAATGGTGGGCATTGTCGACGGCATGCCCGCCGGCATTGAAATCGACATGAATTTTATAAATCGCTGTGTGTCGCAGCGTCGCACGGCTTATAATCCGGCTGTGAAAGGCATGCGTTGCGAGGCCGATGAGGTGCGCTTGCTTTCAGGTGTGTTTGAAGGCGTTTCCACGGGCACACCCATCGCCTTTATGATTGAAAACGGCGATGCTCGTTCCTCCGACTATGATGCGCTGCGCCATGTGTATCGCCCGTCTCACGCAGATTTCACCTACGATGCTAAATATGGCCGTCGCGATTTTCGCGGTGGTGGCCGTGCTTCGGCGCGCGAGACGGTGCTGCGAGTGGTGGCCGGTGCGTTGGCTCAATTAGCGTTGGCACGAAAGGGTGTCAGTGTGTATGCCTATACATATTCTGTGGGCCGAGAGGTGGTGACGTTGCCTTTGGAGCAGCTTGATTTGCAGCATGTCTACGACGATGCAATGCGCTGCCCGCAGCCCGATGTTGCGGCTCGCATCGCCGATTTGATTCAGCAAGTGCGCCAAGAGGGCGACACTATCGGTGGCATTGTGGGCGGCGTGATTGAGGGGCTGCCTGTGGGCCTCGGTCAGCCAATCTATGGCAAATTTCAAGCGATGCTGGCCTCGGCCATGATGAGTATCAACGCTGCAAAGGGCTTTGATTATGGCATGGGCTTTGACGGCGTAGGATGCCGCGGCAGCGAGATGAATGATAGATTTGTGCGTGATGCTTCGGGCATAATCACCACTGCCACCAACCATTCCGGCGGCATACAAGGCGGCATCACAAATGGCCGTCCGGTGAATTTCCGCGTTGCCTTTAAGCCTGTGGCTACGCTAATGCGCGATATGCCCGCAATTACCGATAGCGGCGAGGAAATCACAATCAATCCGGGTGGGCGCCATGATTCGTGCGTGGTGCCGCGTGCCGTGCCCGTGGTGCAAGCAATGGCTGCCATCACCACTCTCGATGCTATGCTCCTTGCCGGTAAATATTAAAGCTCTTTGCGTGGAAATGCGTCGATAAACGAGCCCGGTGTGGAATTGTAGATATTAATCCGTGCTCGCTCGGTGTATCGCAGCAAGCGATGATAAGAGCTAAACGCAATATAGAAGCTTTTTAAGATGTCGTGGAGGTGGTATCCTCGATATTCTGCTACAGAGCGTTGTGTCTCCTTTTTTGAATCGGTGTAGAAATGCGGTTGCACCGACACCACCTCGTTGTGCTCGTTCACTCGAATAGTTTCAAGCCACGAATGGTCGGCACCGGTGAGATAAATTTCGCTGAATCCGGCCGCGATGGCTGTCATTATCGCCGGAATCAGCACGTTGCGCGGTCGAGGCATTGCCAACCCGTGGCTATATGCCCAGCGCTCGAACGAGGGAAATCCCTCGCCGCCTACGAAATTAAATGTGGATATTGCCACCTTGTTGCTATGAAGCAGCTCTCTGGCTATACTTAGGCGCCCGGCAGGCACGCTCAGGCACATATCCCAATCCACCTTGGATAGATTTTGCCACAGCTGCGCCACATTTTCATGGTCGGTGCCGGTGAAGAAATGTGGGTCGGCCAGCACATAATATTGTGGCTTGAGCTGCGCAAATTCGGGCGCATTGGCCATGAAGTTGACAGCCACAGTGGGCGTAGCCAGCAATTTATCGCTGTGCTCGGCGATGGTCTGCCTCAGCGACGGGCCGTTGGCCAGAATTATTGCGGTGGAAGCCGACGCCTTGGTTGGAGCGATGGTGCGGCGCGATTGGAGTATTATTTTGCAAATGCTTTTGAGCGTGTCGCCCAATTGAGATGCAATTTCAGAGACTGCTGTCGTCGTAGACATGAGTGCGGAGGTATTCAGTTACGGAATTAGGTGTAAAATTGAATCGTTGAGCAAATTCCTGCCCGTCCACGATGCAATTTGTCGTGATAATGTCGCGCCAGCGGCGGCTCATAATCCAGCGTGCCCATTTGGGCGCGAGAGTGAATATGCGCTTGTGCCCCAGGCGATAGGATAGAGCTTCGGCAAAATCATAAAATGTGGGGTCGACAAGGTCGGTGACAACGTGCGCGCCGGGGGTGTTAAGCGCTAATCTTGCGGCGCGAGCCACGTCGACAGCATGTATTGTCGACAGCCTTGCCTCGTTGCCTTGAATATGAAAATGGCGCATGCGGGCAATGCGCTCCACCATTTCCATTGGCAGTCCGTTCATGCCTGTGCCTACGATGTTGGGACACACCAACACTGCCACCTTTTCCGTGTCGGCCGGATATGGCCGGCCGGGCATGCACACCGCCACAGTGGCATCGGCGTTGGCCGTGTCGTCGGTGGTAACTGTCATGTCGGCAAATTCGCGTTCAAAATAGGGCAGAAGAAATTCCAGCCCCGGGGCGATTAAATGTAGTGTTTCTTGGGCCATGTCGATGTCAAATGAAGAGGTCGCGCACCACCAGCACATATTTCAGCAGCAATCTGAATGGATTGGCCGGATAGCCGTGATAGCGAAGCGATTTTAGCTTGGTGATATTATTGGTGTAGAGACGCGCCGAGAGGCTTGTTGATAGTCCGCCGGTGGTCATATTCACCATCACTTTATCTATATACTTATATTTGAGAGATTTGTCTTTAAATAGTCTTACCCACATTTCATAGTCGGCCGCTTGGCCAAACGTCTCATTATATTCGCCCACTCGCTCGGCGGTGTTGCGGCGTATGTATAATGTGGGGTGGGGCGGGCACACGCCGCCCAATAGCTGCGATGGCTTGAACCTCGCTGCCGAATACAGGCGCATGGGATGGTAGGTGCGTGGACGCACATAGCGCAAATTGCCATATACAAAATCAAGGTCGGGGTCGGCTTTAAATTCTCGCGCTATGGTTTCAATCACGTCGGGCGACGACAATGCATCATTCCCGTGAACAAAGCCAAACACCTCGCCATGCGTGTTCCTTACGCCAAAGTTGAGAGCGTCATACACGCCGCGCGGCTCGCGCGTGAGCAGCTTTACCTTGGGATAGCGAGCCACGGTGGCCGCAGCGCGCTCTGATTCGCCCGACACCACCACGTGCTCAATATCGGGATAGGTCTGGCAGTCGACGCTCTTCAATGCATGTTCCAGCGCAGCATCGCCGTCAAGGGTTGCAGTGATAATAGAAATAGTCATAAAGCAGTCGATTGCATATGGTGACAAATTATTAATGTTGGCAATAGCATCACACAGAATGCCGTTAGCCATATTTTCAGCGATTTTTCGTGGCGACACTCGGCCAATACGGCCGCCGCAGCCGGCAGGAGCAGCGGCAGATACGGCAAGCAATATCGCGATGCGCGCCCCGATGTGATGAATGCCGTCAACACTGTGATGACTATGCCCCATGCCACGATTCGTGCAAAGTCGCCGCCTTGGCGCATCTTTGTTGCTACCCAATATATGATTAGCGCTCCGGCCAAATACCAAGGATATGCAACGTGGGCCATTGCGTGGGCAGGCCCAAACACGATGTCGCGTGTCCAGTTCCATGGAAACGGAGTGAGAAATTGCACCACCACCGATAGCGGCAGCAATATTATCTTGCGCCCTATAGGCATGCCTACATAGTCGCCTCTGATATTGGCCCAAGCGCGCGACTCAGCGTCATAGTAGCTGTCGGTGTATCTCGTGACGATAGCATCTTGTATGGTGATTTGTGGCGGTTGTATCATATTGCATATAATCACTATGGCCACACACACCACCGCGATTGATGGGTAGCGCCAATCCAATTTTCGCTCACCGGGCTTCAGTGCTAACAGTGCGGCACCAATTGCCATCATCAGCAATAAGTTGGTGCGTAGCAGCGTTAACGCCGCTAATGCTGCAATCAGCATGATATAATTTCCTATGCTGTTGGATTTGCGCAATTTCAGCATTGCCAGCGCGGCGCAGCCCAGCGCAGCGGCCAAGGGCACATCTTTTATGAGCATGGTGGCTTGCCCCATCAGATAGCACATCGAGGTGCACAGAATCATAGCTATAGTGGCTGTGTCGCGTCGTCGGGTTAGTTGCCATGTGATAGCCCCTGTGAAAATTATTGTGAGCAGGTAGCATGCAAGCTGAAAAAGCAACACCACAGTGATGTCGCGTCCGAAAACAGATGTAAGAGCCGCCGTGAGTATAGCCATGCCGCTAAGCGGATAGCCGTCCTCCACAGCAGTGCCGTATAGCAGAGCGTCCGACCACATCCAATCGCGATAGCTGTCGAAATTATTTAGTACGGGATGTGCCGTAGTGCCACCAAGCACGGCCGTGTAATAGTGTACGTTCACCACAATTCCCACTGTCACCAAAGTCCAGGCCACCAGCAAGGTTGCAGCGCCGGCTTTCGTGCGAAATTCGCATGCACCGAATGCGGCGGCGCCAATCAACAGCGCAGCCGTCGCTCCAATTAAAACGACTGCCCAAGATGCGCCCGGCAGCAGCGCCAGCGCCCCGATTATGATGACATAGCTAAGGCAAATAAAACCGATGTGGGCAACTCCATTTGATTTCATATTGCAAAAATAATTAAAAATTTGCTTTCTGATATCACATTACGCGCAATAATATTAAATTTGCAGATAATAATGGCAACCAAGGAAAACATATCAACTATGAAAAGCGAAAACACAGATGCTCCAATTCAAATAGATTTGGCTGCCGTGTTGGCGTCGCGAGGCGTGCGCTTGCCCGCATGGTTGGTGCGTCGGCTCGAGAAGCTTATTTGCCAAGATCAGCTCAATGCGATGCTTGCCGAGGCCTATCCTCGCCGTGGCGCTGCTTTCTGCCGTGCGGTGCTCGACCACCTTGCAGTGAATGTTGATGTGCGCCATCCCAATCTGTTGCCTGAATCGCCACGCGCGATATTTGTGTGCAATCATCCCCTTGGCGGGCTCGATGGCATGGCTCTGATTGATTTTATCACTGCTCACTATGGCTGCCAACCTAAGTTTGTGGTCAACGACCTGCTTATGGCAATAGAGCCGCTGTCCGAGGTGTTTTTGCCGATTAATAAGCATGGCGCTCAGAGCCGCGAGTCGCTCGAGGCTATCGAAGCCGCGCTCGATTCCGATGTGCCTGTGATTATTTTTCCGGCCGGATTGTGCTCAAGGCGTCGCGCCGGCAAAGTGGCCGACTTGGAATGGCATAAAATGTTTGTGCAGCGCTCTCGACAGAGCAATCGCCCGATTGTGCCGCTGCACTTCTTTGGCCAAAATTCCACAAAATTTTATCGTTTAGCTCGATTGCGCGAACAGTTGGGCGTGAAGTTGAATGTTGAAATGGCATTATTGCCCGGCGAGATTTTCAAGGCTCGCGGCGCCTCGTTTGCTATCGCTTGTGGGGAGCCTATCGCCCAAGAAAGCCTTAGCCCCGACTTCAAAGCCGAGGCACGGCGAATCCGCTCGCTCGTTTATAGTCTGAAATAATCATGAATAAGCCAATTATATCACCGGTGCCCCAAGAGCTGATTGAGGCCGAACTGACTCCCGAACGATTCCTTCGCGACACCAACAAGGGTGGCAACGAAATCTATGTGGTGGATGCCCATAATTCGCCAAACGTGATGCGCGAGGTGGGCCGCTTGCGCGAGATTGCATTCCGCTCGGCCGGCGGTGGCTCGGGCAAAGAGTGTGACATCGACGAATTCGACACTATGACTCCCCCCTGCAAGCAGCTGCTTGTATGGGACCCCGACAGCAAGCTTATTCTCGGCGGCTATCGCTATATTTGCGGCTCGGATATTAAGATTGATGATAATGGCCGCCCACGCATTGCCACCGGCCACATGTTTAATTTCTCGCCGCGATTTATCAAAGATTATTTGCCTTATACGCTCGAGCTTGGCCGCTCGTTTGTGCGTCCCGAATATCAATCCTCGCGCGCCGGCGCAAAGGCCCTCTATGCCCTCGACAATCTATGGGATGGCCTTGGCAGCCTCACCGTGGTGCACCCCGAGCTGAAATATCTCTTCGGCAAGGTGACAATGTATCCCAGCTTTACACGCCGCTGCCGCGATTTAATCCTGTATTTCCTCAATAAACACTTTGGCGACACCGAGCATTTGGTGTGGCCAATTCATCCTCTTAAAATCGAGAGCGACCCCGACGAGCTTGCCACTATCTTCACCGGCTCGAATTTCAAGGAGGACTATGTGATTCTTAATACACATGTGCGCGCCCACGGCGACAACATTCCGCCGCTGGTCAATGCCTACATGAGCCTGTCGCCAACAATGCGCATGTTTGGCACTGCCATCAATGATGAATTTGGCAATGTAGAGGAAAGCGGCATCTTCTTCGCCATCGACGAGATTGTCGATGAGAAAAAGCGCCGCCATATCGACACCTACCATCCTCGCGAGGATAAGTAGGATTCCTTAAATTTTGCGAGATTTTAGTCCTAGGGCCGTGAGAGCCGCAACCACTGCCTCGGCTCGGTCGCCTTGGATTAGTATTTCGCCGCCGCGGGCCGAGCCGCCTGTGCCCAATTTACGTTTTAGTTGCGAGGCTATTTCAGCCACTTGGTCGTCGTCGACGGTGAATCCGCTGATGATTGTGGCCACTTTGCCGCCACGTCCTTTTCGCTCCACGATCACATCGAGGCGAGCGGTCTCTTTGCTTGGGGTAGGGGCGGGCGCCTGAGTCTCCTCGGGCGTGTGGTCATCGGGTAGTAGCGAGCGGAGGCTATCACGCCAATCTTGTGTCATATCTATTTTATGCGATTATTGATTGGTTTCGATTAATGCAGTGTCGGCGGCAAATTCGCCGTCAAGGTCTTCCGACGACACTAATGAGTCGCGCGGAATCCCAAGATAGGTGCCCACACGGTCCAATATTGTGATGCGCACGGCCAAATCTTCGGGCAGCGATGCAATGAAGGCCGACACCGAGTCGGTGGCAAGGTTGCGTGCGCGGCTCAGGCAGCGAGCTGCCGAGGCGTCGTTGGCTTCGTTGTCGCCGTCGAGGCGCACATAGATTGATGCCAACATGCACAATTGCGAGCTGGTGAGGTGATTGTAGATGGTGGAATCGGCCAACACTCCGTCGCAAATGGTTTGCGCTTCGTCATAGTTTTCTTGGCCCACAGCTTCAAGTGCATCGGCCACGGGATCGGTCGAAGCGGCGCTTGAACAGGCCATTAATGTGGCCAAAATCAAAATGGTAGAGAGAACGCGCATCATGATTAAATGTCTTTAATCTGTTGAGCAAATACGTGCATTTTCAGGGCTGTTTCGGCAGCTTCCGAGCCCTTGTTGCCAAGCGAGCCGCCTGCGCGGTCCAAGGCATCTTGCTCGGTGTCGACAGTGAGCACGCCGAAAATCACCGGTATATCACATTCGGCATTGAGGTGGGTGACGCCTTGTGTGACGCTCTGACAAACATAGTCGAAGTGGGGTGTGCCGCCACGAATCACGCAGCCCAGCACAATCACTACATCAAACGCACCGGTCTCGATTACTGCTGAAGCTGCATAGGTGAGCTCCACTGCGCCGGGCACGTGGAACAGGTCGATGCAGTCGTCGGTGATTCCGTGAGATTTGAGAGTGTCGATTGCACCCTGAGCCAAGGCTCCGGTGATATGGCCGTTCCATTCGGCTTGGATGATTGCCACGCGCACGTCGCCGTGGATTTCGGCATTGAACGGCTCGGGACGGCTATTGGGATTTGCAGTTGCCATAATATAGCTGATTATTTGGTTAGAGTTATTATTTGATTCGGCATCGCCAGTCGTTGGAGAGTCCTTCGGTGGCTTTGTCGGCATAGGTTATAGCTGATGATACAACGTCGTTGCCATTGTTGGCAAAGTGGGCTTCGATAGCTTCGTTGGCCACGCCGTTGTTGTAGATATTGGCCACAATGCCGGCGATTGCGCCGGCTGTCCATAGTAGGGTGTCGGCCAGTGGCGAGGTGATATCAAGGTCGGCGCTCTTGTTGCGGCCGGCAAATATATTGATTTTGCCTGCCTTGACGTCGATATTTGCAAATGCTTGGCAATAGAAGCTGATATGGTCGATGTAGCATTGGCTATCGTCGTCGCTGTTGAAAATCAGCTTCAGGTCGTCGCTGCGAGAAATCACCACGTCGGCCAGTTCGAGATTTTCAAGCAGCGCCGGCATTATGCGGGTGATGCGCTGCTGCTGGTTGGGCGGGAAGCCGGGCACATATATCATGGCGGCATTCACCTCTTTGCAATGTGCCAGGTATGGAGCCATACGTTGGCGCATACGCTGGTCGAGCGTGTAGTAGCCGCCATAGAGCACCACTGTGTGGTCGTCGACACGTGGCCACACAATATCAAAGCCGCCATCGCCATATTCCTCATAGCGAGTGCTGCTGTATGTGCCGTCGGCGTTAGGGGTGAGTATGGTGATAGGAGTGTGGCCGCCGATAAAGCGATCAATCGCGCCGGTGTCCACACCCGCTTCGTCAAGAAATTTTACAGGGATGTCGCCCATGGCATCATCCGATGTCTCGGATGCCATAGTCACAGGAAGCCCGTTGCGGGCCAGAATTGCGGCGGCGTTGATTTCGCGGCCACCGGGCATAGAGCCCACCGGAGAGCCCGACTCAAAGATGATGTCAAGGCCACATTCGCCGATGCAGATGATTTTTTTCATAGAATTGTAAAAAGGTTTATTTGCCGTCGCGCGCGGCGGTGCCAAGATAGCCGCCGTGGTGACGTCGAGCGTAGTCGGCACGTGTAAAGCCAATCTCGCGCATTACATTCACCACCAGCACATCTCCAATCACTGTCATCATAGTGGTGGATGTTGTGGGCGTGAGCCCCAGCGGGCACACCTCGGGCGATGCTCCGGTGTGCAACACCACATCGGCCTCGTGGGCCAACGGGCTATCCTTAGCACCGGTGATTACGATAAATGGAAGGTCGCTATATAGGTTGCGCGCCAAGGTCATTAGCTCGATGATTTCGTTGGTCTTTCCTGAGTTGGAAATCAGCAACACCACATCGTTGGGCTGCAACACGCCTAAATCGCCGTGTTGAGCTTCGGCAGGATGGAGATTCACTGCCGGTGTGCCGGTGGAGCTGAACGTCGTAGCTATGTTCATAGCTATTTGTCCGGCTTTGCCCATTCCTGATGTAATGAGCTTGCCTCCACGGTGGTGAACTCTTTCGATGATAAGTTGGACGGCGCGTTCATAGTCGTCGGTTACCGGTATTGAGGCCACTGCCTTGCTCTCGGCTTCCAGAATATCGCGCATTGATTGCTTTATATCCATGTCGAGTTTCATAATATCAATGCAAATTTAGCAAAATTCATTCAATTCACCAATATGGTTGCATGATGAGTTTATAGTTGTTAGTTTAAGAAAATTTTTTTGGTTTGAGGGGTAGAGGGTTGTTTAGTGTGCTGTTATTCTAAATTCTGAATGTTGATATGTGAAGTCCAACACTTGTGCTGCGGCCAGGCTCACCACCAATTGTTCGGCGCGTTTTTCCGAGATATGCAGAGCGAGCGCAATGGCGCGAGCATCTGTGCCCTCGGGGCAGCTTCGCACAAAGTCGATTAATCGTGTTGCATCGCCGTCGAGATTCAGGCTGATAGCGTGGCTGTGTTGCCACGCCCTCACCATTAGCTTGTGGGCCACGATATTCTCGTCGGCTACGCGATAATATGCTCGCCATGTGCCGTCGGGTTCGTTGGCTCGCACGGGGCGCTTTGCGGCTTTGGCTATGGAGGCGCGTATCACCACCACATTGCTGTCAACGCTGAATGCCGTAAATTCCACCTCTTGGGGCGGGTCGCAATAGCGTGATGCTGCCAATTCCACCATGTACACATCTTCCTCGCCGCGCACTCCGGCCAGTGTGCCGTTGTCCTTCACACCTATCAGCAAGTGTCCGCCATCGGCATTCGCAAATGCCGACACCGACCGCGCTATTTTGCGAGCGTCGGAGATGGCAAACTTGAAATCCTGATGGAGATGTTCGCCCTCGGCCACCAAATTTGTGATATATCGGCGGCCTTTGATGTGTGGAAGGTCTTTCATAGCCGTTAAGCGTCCGGAGTGGACGAAAAGGGTGATTTTTTATAGTTTGGCCAAAAGGGCGCTGAGTGTTTCAAAAGTGTGCTGAGGAGCGTCTTCCCAGAAATTCTCATATTGAGAGATGTTGTCGGCGGCTCCCGGGGTGTCGCTGATTACGCGGATGCACACAAAGGGCACGTTCTTCAAATGGCACACTTGGGCAATTGCAGCCGATTCCATGTCTACAGCCACGGCATCGGGATAGAGTGCCACGATTTTGTCGACCTCTTCGCGGCGCGACACAAATATGTCGCCCGAGGCCAGCACGCCTTGCTTTGCGCCCAACGAGGCCACTAAATCAGCCGGCAGCGGGCATTCAAAATATGCAGGGCAATCGGCGGCTTGTCCAGGAATTGTGCCCGGTCCACACCACACATCGTGATATGCTATGCGGTCGGGAATCACCACGTCGAGAATATTGGCGGCACCGGTGCCGCCGGCCACGCCGGTGTTGATCACCAGGTCGGGGTGGAAATTTTCAATAAGGGTAAGTGTGGCAATGGCTGCGTTGACCTTGCCTATGCCCGAGCGCAGTGCCACCACTTCGTGTCCGGCAATTTTGCCGGTGTGAAAGGTGGTGTCGTTGATGCTGACAGTGGCTTGGTCTTCGATGAGATGCAGCAGCAGACGCAACTCTTTGGTCATCGCCGCAATTATAGCTATTTTCATAGGCCTTGAAGCAAGGGGTGGGTTACTGATGTGATTGTTACTTTCACCTGAAAAGGTGTGGCTTGGGCTACGCGCTTTGGCGCGGGGGAGAGGTGATAGTAGAATGCCGATGATGTGTCGAACGACGGCACCTTTACCATGCGCGTTTCCCCCGAGGGAATCGGCTCGCTTATGGTGTGGGTGGCGCGATGCAGCTGTCGGCCGCTCATATCCAAATATTCAATGTCTACTATTATATCTACAATCGGACGGGCCAGATTGTTTGTGATAAACATCGACTCTTTCATTGCGCGAAGTGGCTTGTCGAATCCACTCACCACCACGCTGTCGGCCGACGGATAGGCCACAGTGTCGTAGGTCATTTCGGTGGAAACGGTGCGTGTGTGGCCGGCTTTGGAGCGCCGTGGCACATTGCGCGTGAGGTTTTGTGCGGCCACGGCCATTGTGGCCATAATCAGCAATATCGCAAGTAGATGTCTCATAGCACTATGTAGTCGGGATAGTCGGTCACTCGCGAGGCCCCGTCAAGCTCGTTGGGGCGCGAAGCTTCCTTGGTTAGACTTACGCGAAACATATATGGAATCCATCGCCACAGCGATATGCGGCGTCGACGCTCGTAGGCTTCAAAACCAATGTCGTTGGCCGAATCGCCCAAAAATCGTATGGCAAAGTACACTTTGCGCTGCTTGGCTACATTGCTTTGTCGCGGGTCGACCAATGCATGGCAATCGTAGACCTTGGCTGTGGAGGATGGCGTGATGGTACCCACCACCGTGCCCGGCTCGATTGATAAATCCGGCCCGTCGACCCAGCGCATTTCCATTACGCCTGATGTGCCCGCGGTGGCCACAATATCCACGAGTGCGCCGTCGCCATTCACTTGCCATCGCCCCTCGAGCGGGTCGGCGGCATGCATGGTGATAGCTGCAAGCAGCGAGAATATTATTAGCAGCGAGCGCATCGTCGATGGATGTTAGATTGAGGAGAATTTATAGGCAAAGCCAATCGAGAAGATTTCCTTAAGTTGCAGTTTGTGCCAGCTGCTATCTTCGTCGCGCGGTGTGCGAGAATCGTAGCGGGCGTGAGCATAAATCTGAGTGGTGAGGAATTTGTTGATTTCAAATGAGAGAGTGTTCTCCCAATCGGCTTGGAATGATTCGTAGTCGGAGAATGCAAACAATCGCGAGGCCAGCGAGATGTTGTGCGAGATTTTCCAGGCTAATTTCAGCTCGGCGCTGCTACCCATGTTGCTCGCTGTCTTTTTGTCCACCTCTATGCTGTATGTTGAGTGGTCGATTCGATTCGTGAGACAGGTGGTAAGATTGTAGGAAAGCGGTGCGATTGATGCGTCGAATGTGAATGTCTTGGGCGTGTTGGCATAGTTGTAGGTCATACCGAGGCCGACGGTCAATTCGCCCGGCGACATAAACGATGATTTCAAATCGTTGGAGTTCGACTTATAAGAATTAAGCAGCTGAGTCTTAAATTGTCCGGTGAATGAATAATACCAGCGGTGGGCGGCTTTCACACCAAATGTGGTGTTCACTTGGAAAATATCTTCCGAGATGTTGTAGGAGTGAATTGAATCGTCCGGGGCATTGTTGGTGCCCAGCTTGTATTGTGCCGTGAGCTCAAACAGCAAATTCTTGTGATATTCTTGGTTGAGCTTCACGTTGTAGTAAATGTTGGCCAGCGCATTCAAGTTGTTGTTGCCACCCTGATACCAGTTGGGCGACACATAGGCCTGCGAGAATTGCAGCGAGGCATTGAATGTCTGAATCCAGTGGCGCTTCTTGATGGCCTCGGCGGTTATTGTCTTGGTGTCGACAGGACCGGTGACGCTCGGCACCACCGATATCGAGAAATCGGATGGATTAATCACAGCCACATATTGCTGAGGCGCTTCGGGCAGCATCCATTGATTGTATTGCACCAGCTCGGGGTGATTGAAATAGAGATTGCGGCGCATCGACTTCATCTGGCGCGACAGCGCGTTGTAGTCCTCAATCCAGCGATATGCGGCATCGCCCGTGTGGGTTTCGTCGTTGATGGTCGGCTCGTCGGAGAATGTAAACGAGTCGTAGATTGGCGGCATGAAGAATACATCGGGGAGTGTTAGCGGCTGTGAGAACGGGTCGTTGTTGTCGAGCCCATACACTGCCAGCAGCGAGTCGCTAACCGACACTTCGGGCTTTGGTGCCTCCTCGGCCTTTACACGTGCACTGTTGAAAAATCGTGCTTGGCCCTGTGCGGCAAAATTTCCGATAATCAGTGATAATATAGCTATAAGTAGTTGTTTTTTCATATTCATGCAGGTTTATAGCCGATGTAGAT
This sequence comes from uncultured Bacteroides sp., assembly GCA_964598685.1. Classification (GTDB taxonomy): domain Bacteria; phylum Bacteroidota; class Bacteroidia; order Bacteroidales; family Muribaculaceae; genus CAG-873. The sequence goes on along the minus strand of CAZRCU010000020.1, from coordinate 2,023 downwards.
GGAGCATACTCCAAGGGTTAATGTCTTATATTCAGTGTTTACAAATCCGGCGCCGCGCATCAGATCGAGCATGGCGTTGCCGCGAGGCACGGCGGCAATGCTCTCGGGCAGATAGGAATATGCGCGCGAGTCGTGCGACACCATTCTGCCCATCATCGGGATTATGCAGCGAGTGTAGAGATTATAAAATGGCTTTACGATTGGCGAAGACGGCGTGGAGAGTTCAATCACGCACAATATGCCGCCCGGGCGCAGCATCTCGAGCATAGCACGATAGCCGGCGGCGAGATTTGCAAAATTGCGCACTCCAAAGGCCACAGTCACTGCGTCTGCCTCGCCGGCAGGCAGCGGTGATGCCAGGCAATCGCCCACCACCAGGTTGATGCGATTGTCCATGCCCGCTTCTTTCACTTTTTCACGACCGATACCCACCATTCCCTCGGAAAGATCAAGCCCTGTGATCATGGCTTGCGGCATGGCTTTGGCCAGCGAAATTGCAAAATCGCCGGTGCCCGAGGCTATGTCCACGAGATGCTTGGGATTTGTGGCGGCCACCATCTTTACAGCCTTGCGGCGCCACGAGCGGTCGAGCCCGAAGCTCATGGCACGATTAAGGCGGTCGTAGGCCGGCGCAATGTTGTCAAACATTTCGCGCACTTGTTCTGTCTTGCCGCGCGAGTGGTCGTAGGGTGTGATATTTTCCGGAGTCAATGTGAGTATCGGTCTTAAAAGTGATGATTAGATTATAGCGACAGATTGTCGAGACAAGCGGTCACGTTGGCTTCAATGCGAGCGTTGAGGTTGGCGTCGTCGGCCGGCACGAATTTTTGGCCGGTTACGTGCTCATACAGCTCGATGTAGCGTTGCGAGATGCTTTGGCAGATTTCGTCGGTCATTTCGGGTACCTTTTGTCCGGGTTGGCCCATAAAACCGTTCTCGATAAGCCATTGGCGCACAAATTCTTTTGACAGCTGCTTTTGTGCTTGGCCGGCTTCGAATCTCTCTTGATAGCCGTCGGCATAGAAGTAGCGCGACGAGTCGGGGGTATGGATTTCGTCGATGAGCACCACTTCGCCGTTGAGCTTGCCAAATTCATATTTGGTGTCAACCAGGATCAGGCCCTTTTCGGCTGCCATGCGTGTGCCGATTTCAAAGAGAGTGCGGGTGTAGCGTTCCATCACTTCATAGTCGGCCTTATCCACGATGCCTTGTGCGATGATTTCTTCGCGCGAGATGTTTTGGTCGTGGCCGGCATCGGCTTTGGTGGTAGGGGTGATGATAGGCTCGGGGAATCGTTCATTCTCGCGCATGCCTTCGGGCAGTTTTACGCCGCAAATTTCGCGCACGCCGGCTGCATATTCGCGCCAAGCGCTACCGGTGAGATAGCCGCGGATAATCATTTCCACGCGAAAACCTTCACACTTTTTGCCTACGGTGACCATGGGGTCGGGTGTGGCAAGCTTCCAGTTGGGTACAGCAGATGCAGTGGCATCCAGGAAGTAGGCTGCGATCTGATTCAGCACCTGTCCCTTGAAGGGAATGCCCTTGGGCAGCACCACGTCGAATGCAGATATACGGTCGGTGGCCACCATCACCAGCGTGTTGCCGTTGATGTCGTAGACGTCGCGCACTTTTCCGTGATATACACTTTGTTGACCCTTGAAATTGAAGTTGGTAGTTGTTAGAGTGGGTAGCATTGTGAGAATGTATTTTGGTTGATAGTTCTTATTCTATGCTTTGCTCGGCGGCTTCGGCGTTGGCCTGAGCCTCGGCTTTTAGTCGAGCTGTTTCGGCGGCTTCAGCGGCTTCCACTTTCTCGTAGGCTTCGACTATGCGCTGCACAAGTGCATGGCGCACGATGTCTTTTTTGCCAAATTCCACACGTCCGATGCCCGGCACGCCGTTGAGCACTTTCAGCGCTCTCACCAAGCCTGATTGTGTGGAGCGCGGCAGGTCGATTTGGGTCACGTCGCCGGTGATTATCATTTTGGCGTTCATGCCCAGACGGGTTAGGAACATCTTG
>CAZRCU010000019.1:18350-20437 GCA_964598685.1 uncultured Bacteroides sp. | reverse complement strand
GCTTTTGGGTAATGTATTGATTTTATTGTTGGTGGATTTAAAAAAAAATTGTAAATTTGCGGCGAATTTTGGTGATGCCGGAGGGCATCTTAAGGGAATCGAGTGAGAATCTCGGACAGACCCGCTGCTGTGAAGCTCAAAAATAGGTGATTACAAGCAATTTGGCCACTGTTGTTACGCAATGGGAAGGCGCTTGATAATCGGAGCAAGTCAGAAAACCTGCCGAAATTCAATCATAGTTGACGGCTTTCGTGGATTAAAGCTCGGCAAGAATCTGATAGTTGTGCCCATAGATGAGTAAGCAACTGTTTGATGCTGTGTGTATGCGAAAGTTTGCGATTATGAACAGACATGTTGAAATCATATATCACAAATAATTAGCATATGAAGAAAACTTTACTTTTAGGAATTTTGAGTGCTATGGCACTTGGTGCCACTGCAGAAGACGTGGACTATGTGATGGATCTGCGCAATGGCGACTTCAGCTACAACGAAGATGGCTCGTGGGTTGATACCTACAACGATGAAGCTTACACCATTGATGTTGACATCTTCAGCGCAAGCCACTCCTCATGGTATGAAGGATCGTACAACGGCTTCCTGCCCTGTGTGTCTACATCAAATGTAAATCAAGAGAATTTCGTAGCCAACCAATGGGGTTGCATGGCCGGCGGTGCTGTGAAGGTAGATGCCGAGGGCAACGTGGTTACAGAAAATGGCGCAGTGGTGGCCGAAGCCGGCGCCCCCTATCTGATGGCCTATTGGATGGAATTTATGGAATCACCTAATTACCACGGCAATCAAATCTTGCTGAGCACAGATCAAGTGCTGTATGCCAAGGAAATGTATGTGTGCACACAGCCCTATGCCTACTACACTTTGGAAAACGGTGATTCGTTCTCACGCGCTTTCACCCAAAAGGACGACCAATTCGTGCTTCATATCCATGGTCTTGATGCCGACTTTGAAGATAATGGCAAGGTGGTGGACTATGTGCTTGCTAATAGCATTGAAGATGGCGAAGGTGGCTATAAGCCTAACCAAAAGACTGATTGGCAACTTGTCGACCTGTCGTCGCTGGGCCAAATCGCAGGTGTTTACTTCACTATGGAATCGACCGACAGCGGCACATGGGGCATGAACACTCCCGGCTATTTCTGCATCGACCGCTTCACCGTGTCGACAAAAGAAAGCACTGCAGTTGCAGCTATCGAAGCTGCTGAAGAAAGCGCGCCTATCTACTACACTCTGCAAGGTGTGAAAGTAGCTGCCGACGCTCTCACTTCGGGCATCTATGTTAAGGTGGCCAACGGCAAAGCAAGCAAAATTCAAATTCGCTAATACGGAAAATTGAATAAAATGAAATAAAGCGGGCCGCGGCTCGCTTTATTTCATTTTAGTATATGGAGTAGGGGGAAAGTTTACACCGGCAGATGGCCCGGGGTGGACGCGATGCGGAACAGCAGGTCGTGGAAGAGCTTGTAGGCGTCTTGTCGCGATCCCGAGCCCTTGCACATTGCGTCGAACTGACGGATGGCATTAATGATGTCGATTACTTGAAATGCGTTGTAGTTGGCCATGCCAATGCGATATTTGCGCACTTGGATTTCATATTTCAAGTTGAACTCGTTCAACAGTCCGCGCTCCGAGCGGTCGGCTGCATAGAATGCGATTAGCATGTTAGCAAAATATTCGAATAGCGCGGCGCTGGTTACAACGATGGGGTTTTGCTTTGGGTTGGCCTCGAAATAGCGAGCGATACGGAACATTTTTTCAACGTCGCGAGATGCGATGGCGTCGATAAGTTCATAGTTGTTGTAGTCCTTGCTCATGCCGATATTACGCTCGATAGATTCGGGCGTGACCATGGCCTTCGGACCAAGGATTTCGGTGAGCTTGTCGATTTCATTGTATAGGCGGCTGAGGTCGGTGCCGATGTATTCGCGCAGCATTTCCAGGGCTTTTTGCTCTACGGAAAGGCCTTTGCTCTTGATATAAGACGAAATAAGGGCGGGGAGCTGAGAGTCTCTCACTTTCTTAGCCTCAAACACCACGCCATTGGCCCTGACGGCCTTTAAGAATTGGGC
>CAZRCU010000019.1:0-18250 GCA_964598685.1 uncultured Bacteroides sp. | reverse complement strand
ATATAATAGCCTTCTTCGCCGTGAAGCACGTAGAGGGGCTTGATGTCGACACCGTTAGCGATAGTGCGACGCAAAACGTCAAAAGAATCTGAAGCAGCTGCCATGAGTATTATTTGGTGAGAAACGTAAATTTCTGTAAATTTACATCGTTTTTTCTAATCAAAGTGGATTTTCGCGAAAAAAATGTTTGACAAGCTAAATCTTCCGCCGTTTGATATTCGTCTGAGCCGCGGTGCAGATGATGTGGTGAGGGTGTACGACCCTCAGCGCCGGAAATGGCTTGTGGCGACGCCCGAGGAATGGGTACGTCAGCATTTTGTGAATTATTTGATTGGGGTGAGAGACTTTCCGGCCTCGTTGGTGGCCAACGAGGTGGGCCTTACGTTTAATAATATGAAGCGGCGCTGCGACACATTAATATATACCAAGAATTTGCAGCCGCTGTGTGTGGTGGAGTATAAGCGGCCGACGGTGGCCATCACCAAGGCCGTGTTCGACCAAATAGCGCGCTATAATTCAGTGATTGGCGCACGATATTTGATTGTGTCGAATGGATTGAGGCATTATTGCTGCCAATTTTGTGGCGACGGATATAAATTTTTATCGGAAATACCTGATTACAATTTGATGATAAATGGTGATTTTGGTAAATAAATTCAACTTTTATATAGAAGTTTAAGGAAATTTTATTACTTTTGGGGCGTATTAAAGTAGTTTGCTAATCCTTACTAATTCACATTTCTGCTAATTATTTGTCACATTTCTGTATAACTAACTGTTACCCATGAATTTACGTAATCTGCCTGTATGTGCAACGGCTATGCTTGCGCTTGCGGTGGTGGGATGTGTCGACGACAATTATGATTTGTCGGATATAGACACCACCACGAGAGTAGAGGTAAATGACCTCACGTTGCCGATTAACATTGATGCTGTCACCATCGGAGATGTAATCACCTACGACGAAGACAGCAAGATCCAACCAATCACAATTGATGGCGAAGAATTTTATGCGCTCGAAGAGGAGGGCACATTTGAATCAGACCCGATTAAGGTGAATGAAGTGACCGCTGGTGCGCCCACGCTGGCTCCCACGCTCACAGTGCTAAAGCCCGTCGCTAATAAGCAGCGCAAAAAGGAAATCAGCCTGGAAAATGCATCGGTGACCTATGAGATTCCGAGCCAGGGCAATGATTTCTGTTTTGATGCCGGCAAAGTGGACGAGTCGATTGTCTCTATTAAATCGGTAGCCACACGCGATTTGAAGATTTCAATCCAGCTGGATGCATTGAATGTGTCGTCGCTGGTGTCGCGCGCAATATTTAAAGATATTGTAATTGCATTACCAAAGGGCCTTAGCGCCACAACCAATGTGGGTGGCTATAAGGCATCTACCGGCGAATGGACAATTTCCGAGCTTGATGTGGCCGGCACATCGGTAAATGCTACGCTCACAGCCTCTGCAATTGATTTTGCGGCTAACGGCGTGGATGTAGATGCCAACCACCATTTCAAGCTTGATAGTAAATTCCGCGTGGAGTCGGGCACACTCACCCTGTATCCACAAGTGAAAAACGGCGTGCCCGAGACATTGCCTGAAGAAATCGACCTTAAGATTTCTTATACAATAGGCGATTTGGTGGCCACCGCATTCACCGGCACTATTAATTATAAGATGGATGGCTTTGCTATCAGTCCTATCAGCCTGAGCAGCATTCCCGACTTCTTGGATTGTGAAGGCACAAATCTCGACCTCGCTAATCCGCAGCTGTATCTGCAACTTAACAACCCGCTTGCCGATAACGGCTTGGGCTTTGAGGCCTCGCTGCAACTGACTGCCGAGCGCTCGAATGCCCCCGACGTGGCGCTGACCCCCGAGGACGCGTTCTCTGTAGGCCATAATCATGGCGTCACAGGCCCCTATAATTATGTGCTGGCTCCTACATCGGCCAAACTCACCACACCATCGGAATATGCAACCAATCTCACCAAGGTTAGCTTCAACAATCTTGGCCATATATTGGCTGCTCCGGCATCTGCTCCCAATAGCGGCATGCCCGATCGCATTGCTGTGAAGGTGCTGAATCCGCAGATTCCTGCGACCGCTGTGACCAACTTCCCGCTGGGACAAACAATCGCGGCTGTGAAGGGCTCTTACAAGATGATTGCACCCCTTGCTCTCACCGAAGACGCAACCATTATTTATAGCGACCGCGAAGATGGCTGGAACGACGACACCGTGGATGCCCTCACAATCACCAAACTGACCATTACTGCCAAGGCCTCCAATCAAACACCGGTGGGCGTAGAGCTGTATGCATGGCCGGTAGATGTGAATGGCAATCGCATCAAAGATGTTGAAGTGAAGAGCAATTATCTGGCACCGGGCACCGATGCCGAGGATATTACAATCGAGCTCACGGGCACTGTGCAGCATTTCGACGGCGTGATTTATGAAGCTCGTGTGAAAGGCAGCAATTCAGGCCAAGCCCTGTCGCCCCAACAGACGATCAAGCTTAGCAACATCCGTGTGAAAGTATCTGGCTATTATGAAGACGAACTCTAACCCCGACATTATTATGAAACTCAGAAATATTGTAACAAGCGCATTGATAATGGGCGCTGCAACGCTCGGGGTATCGGCTCAAAACACCTACTCGGGCTACTTCCTCGATAATTATACATACCGCTATCAACTCAACCCCGCATTTGGCGGCGATAAATCGTTTGTGTCAATTCCCGGTATGGGCAACATCAACCTTGGCATTCAGGGCAATCTGAACCTGTCGAGCGTGCTCTACGATGTGAACGGCCGCACATGTCTGTTCACCAATCCTAATGTGAGCGTGGCCGAGGTGATGAGCAATATCCATGATAACAACGAACTCGGCACCGAATTTAAGCTCAATGTGCTTAGCGGTGGCTTTAAAGCTTTTGGCGGCTACAACACCATCTCGATTAATGCTCGCGCATCTCTCGGCTTGGCTGTGCCCGGGGCATTCTTCTCGCTCGCCAAGGAAGGCATATCTAACACCACGTATGACATCAGCGGCTTGAAGGCCAGCGCATTCGGCTATGGCGAATTGGCCCTGGGACACTCTCGCGAGATTATGCCTGGCTTGCGCGTGGGCGGCGCTCTTAAATTCTTGGTGGGCGTGGCCAACTTTGACGCATATTTCAATCAAGCCAATTTGACGCTTGGCGAGAATGAATGGATTGCTCAAACAGATGCCGAGGTCTATGCCAATATGGGCAAATTTGAATTTGACCATGACGTGAACGACCGCACCGGCAAAGAATATGTGTCGGGCGCCAATCTTGACGGCGACGGCTCGATCGGTCCTAATGGCTTTGGCGTGGCATTCGACCTTGGCGCAGAATACAAGTGGAACGATTTTAACTTCTCACTGGCTCTGCTCGACCTTGGCTTTATCAACTATTCCGACACCCACTATGCAACCACCAACGGCTTGCAAACCATCAACACCGATGCCTATATCTTCAATCCAAACGGCGATGCCTCCAACTCGTTTGACAACGAATGGGACCGCATGCGCGACGATATTGATAAATTGTATCAGCTGTCGGATGAGGGCGTGATTGGCTCGCGCACTCGCACATTGCATGCCACAATGAATATCGGTGCTGAGTATGAATTGCCGATGTATCGCAATCTCACATTCGGCTTGCTCAACACTACCTGCTTTGCAGGCGAATTTACCTACAACAACACCCGCTTGTCGGCAAATGTCCGTCCGGTGAGATTTATCGGCGTGTCGGTGAATGGTGCAGTCGGCACCTATGGCGCCGCTTTTGGCTGGCTGCTGAGCTTCGGCACCGGTGGCAATTTCTTTATCGGAATGGACCGCACTATCGGCAAGGTGACGAAACAATTTGTGCCACTGAGCTCAAATTGCGCCGTAAACTTTGGCTTTAATGTTACATTCTAAGAGACATTAATATTCCATATCTACAAAATCGGCAGCTTGCCATGCGGTGGGCTGCCGATTTTGTAGATATACGTCTTTAAGACTTCGATATTGAAGGGATGTTTGCTAAATCGGCGAAAAATTCATATCTTTGTAGCCTATGAAATAATTCCCATTCCCAACCATGAAAAGATATTTACTTATCATCTTGGCAATTGTTGCCGCGGCCATTGGCCTGAATGCGCAGATTATATCGTCTGATCCACCTATCCTCACTCAAAGTTCTACAAATATTGTAATCACCTATCGTCCTGATGCCGACGGTTCAAACAAGACCTTGGCAAATCTGAGCTCGTCCGAGTCGATTTATGCCCACATAGGCTTGATTACAAACGAGAGCAAGAGCACATCGGATTGGAAGTATGCACCCACATGGGGCACAAATACAGATAAGTATTTGATGAAACGTGTGGCTGATAACACCTACACACTGACAATCGGCGATTTCGCATCGTATTTTGGAGTGCCCGATGGCGTCACAGTGAAGCAAATCGCTATGGTGTTTCGCACCGCAGATAGCAAAAAAGAGGGTAAGACCTCGAGCGGCGGCGATATTCTCTATGATGTATATGCCGACGGCTTCCGCATTGTAGCATCGTCGACAGCTTCGAGCACCGGCGTGATCACCGGCACTTCGGCCACCCTTACTTTTACATCAACTCAGCCGGCCGACCTCACTCTTACTCTCAATGATGAGAAGATTATGACCAAGAGCAACGCCTCTGAGCTGGTCTACACAGCTAATTTCACTAATTCGGGCAAGTATGCATTTGTGTGCACCGGCACTAACGCCAACGGCGAATCATACAGCGCGTTTCTCACCTATAACGCTATCTCGGCATCGCCCAAGGCAACCTATCCCGGCGGCGTGCCCAAGATGGGCGCCGTGACCAACTCCGACGGCACAGTTACATTCTGCTTGGCTGCTCCGAATAAGGGCAATGTGACATTGGTGCCCTCGTGGGACGAATATCAAGTGCTCGACAAGAATGTAATGTCGTATCAAGACTACAACGGCCAGCGCTATTTCTGGATTACTATCAGCGGCCTTGACCCCGATGTGCAATATCCATATTACTATCAAGTGGACGGCACCACTCGCGTGGGCGACCCCTATGCCCACTTGGTGCTCGACCCCTATAACGACAGCTCGCTGAGCACATCTATTTGGGCTGAGCGTCCGAAATATCCGTCGGGCGTGAGCAATGTGATGCTGGCTGTATATCATGGCAACCAAGATAAATACACATTCTCGGATTTCACTATTCCCGATCATCGCAATTTGGTGATTTATGAGTTGCTGTTCCGCGACTTCACCGGCACAGAAGGCTCGGCCCGCGGTAATGGCACCGTGAAGCAAGCTATGGCCAAGATTCCTTATCTGAAATCTCTCGGCGTGAATGCTGTGGAATTGCTGCCTATTATGGAATTTAACGGCAACAATTCGTGGGGCTATAACACTAATTTCTACATGGCTCCCGACAAGGCCTATGGCTCGCCTACAGATTATAAGGACTTTGTGGAAGAATGCCACAAAAACGGCATCGCCGTGATACTTGATATCGTGTTCAACCAGAGCGATGGCTTGCACCCCTGGTATCAAATGTATCCTATTGCATCAAATCCGTTCTACAACAAGACTGCGCCCCACGATTATTCAGTGCTTAACGACTGGAATCAGGACAACAGCCTTGTGGCTCAGCAGTGGGAAGATGCAATCCGCTACTGGATGACAGCTTATAATGTCGACGGCTTCCGCTTCGACTTGGTTAAGGGCCTTGGCGACACAGATTCCTATGGCTCGGGCACAGAGGCCTACAACCAATCGCGCATCGACCGCATGGCCAAGCTGCACGCCGTAATCACTTCGTGCAAGGCCAACGGTATCCATATCAACGAAAATCTGGCCGGCTCGTCTGAGGAAACAAAGATGGCCAACGATGGTCAGCTGAACTGGTCGAACTTTAGCTATAACTGCACACAGCTGGCTAAGGGCGCGAGCGAAGGCTCCAGCGGCGGCAAGCTGAATCAAATGTATAGCGGCTATGGCCGTCCCTTAGGCTCGATGGTGTCGTATGCCGAAAGCCACGACGAGGAGCGCATGGGCTATGCAATTATGAATAGCGCTGCTTCGAGCTTGCGCACCGACGAAATGGCCGCACGTCGCCTTGGCCTCGTGGCAGGTCACTTGATTATGACCCCCGGCCCAAAGATGATTTGGCAATTTGGCGAGCTTGGTGCCAACCAAACCACCAAGAGCGGCTCAAGCAACAACACCAGCCCCAAAAAGGTGATCTGGAGCAATCTCGACAACGAATATTATGCAGGATTGTATAATGTGTATCGCGAACTTATCAATATGCGCATGAAGAATCCCGATTTGTTCAGTTCGTCGGCCTCTTACACACCCAAGGGCATGGGCGGCGCGATGTCTACTCCCCGCACAATCGTGTTGAGCAACGGCACAAAAGAGGCTGTGGCATTCTTCAACTGCAACACCTCGGGCGACCCGATTGATGTCACTGCCACCACATCATATCTGAGCGCATCAAATTCGCAGCTGATTGTGGCTACTTATGGCGTGTCGCCGGTGCTGACCGGCTCGGGCACAGTCACCGTGAAGTTGCCGGCCAACTCGATGGCTGTGTTTGCTACGGCAAATGTCGACGGCATCAACGATGCTGTGGCCGACATTGATTCCAATGTGGCTGTCTACGGCGCTGATGGCGAAATTGTGATTGTAGGCGAATATGCAAATGCACAGGCCTACACATTGCAAGGCATGGCCGTGAACCGTCTCACCGACCTCGCAGCCGGCATCTACATTGTGCGTGTCGACGGCAAGGCTTTCAAAGTGGCAGTTAAATAATAGATACTCCAACTATTACATAGAAAATGGCGCTCCATTCCGGGGCGCCATTTTCAGTTGATGGAATAAACAAATTGAATCGTTTGTTGTGATTTTGTTGGATTTTCACACATTTTATGGGGTTTTGAGTGAAAATATTTTGCTAAATTGGCCTAAAAGCTGTAATTTTGCGGCGTATCTCTATAAATACTACGATTCCCGATCTTTTCTAAAGAACAACCAAAACAAATTTTAATATTTCCACTTTTACAAGAATTTAAGTGAAATGAAAAAAGCATTACATCTATTGACTGCTGCTGTGTTGCCTGTCGTGGCAATATCTACACCGGCGGTGGCGTCGGCTTATTCCGGCAGTCGCCTTCACAATGACGAGGCTTTTAAGTACACCCCAAAGGCTAAGTATGAATTAGCCAACGGTGGCAAGCTCTTGTCTGTGTCTAATCAGAAAGCGAAAAAGCAAAAGGGACAATCTAAGGTGGTGACTGATATTAATTCCTCCTTGCCAAGCGCTTTAAGCACCGGCTATCTGGATGGCCCTGACGGCACCACATGGTTCTATACCGGCCAATTGGAATATACCGAGGTGCCTCTCGAGGGCGGTTGGGCTACAGAAAAGTATATCACCGGATTCTCCTACACCATTTATGATTCCAATCATAAGGAAGTGGGCAAGATTGCCGACACCGTGGAGCTTAAAGACGGCGAAACACGTATTGGCCAAATCCAGCTTGGCGCTTGTATCACCCAAAAGTTCTTCAATACCGATAGCAACTATGAAGTGATGGTGCTGATTGTAGCCAACACAGGTGAATATGTAAACCACTACAGAACTAATGTATATTCAATTGGCAAAGAAGCATCAGAGCCGATTCAGATAATAGATGGCTATTATGTGGATGCAGTGAATTGCGGCACATATAGCGAAAAATTCTATATTACATTCTACCAAGAGGCTGATTTCCCTGCATCCGACGTGTATGGCACGACGGCAGAGAATCAAGAAGATGAATTGGTGTATTCACTGCGCTACGACATCTATGGCCCTGCTTCATATAGCAATGCATCGGCCACTTCGCTGAAAACCCTCTATACACCCTACGAAAACTTTGAGGGCAACGATGGCTATCCATTTATCGGCGTCGCCGAAGACGGCAAGGCATATTTTGCTATCGTAAGATATGAAAAGCCGTATTTTGCAAATTCATCCATTGTGATTGATCCTTCAGATGGCTCAATGACTCGCGACACAACTCCAAATAAGGATAACAATTTCGTGATCGATTTGTATAGCAGCAGCTACAGCGGTATCAACCTCGTGAGCTCGACATCAATCCCGATGGAGCTTAAGGACGAGACCGGCTCTACTTGCTCGTTCTATGAAATCGGCTTGCTCAACTACAACGACGACGTGTCGTTTGGCACATGGACCAACGATGGCAAGCCCTCGTTTGTGGTTTCAATCGAGGATTATGCTACAAGCAGCGATGAATCCACCTATGATTTCAAGGTGTTCAACCAAAAGGGTGAACTGCTGGCCGACATCGCAAGCGATGTAGAAGGCTTGGTGGATGTATCCGATCTCGCAGGCTTTGAACATCAACAGGGCTTCTACAAAACCGAAAGCAGCCAAGAGGTGTTTATTTTCCTTGATATGCCTTCGCTGAATCGCAAGGCTACATTGAATGTAAACCTTGATGATAACAACTCGCTCACAGCTACAATGGACCGTGCAAGCTTTGGCGACACTTATAAATATGCAATTTCGCTGGCTTATGGTGTGACCGACAACGATGATAATACATCTCACTATATTGCCTGGTATAACGAAGACGGCACATTCGACCACAACGACATCATCCCTCTAGGCAAGATGGTGGCAATGGCTCAGCCTTATGTAAAGAAATCAGTGTTGACTCCCTATCTGTTCAACACCGATAACAACCGCGAATACATGTTCTTGCTCAAGAATTATGTATCCACCACCGGCACAAAGACCGAAGAAAGCCTGGTGATTCTTAATGTCGACGGCGATGTAATTGCCAAGCTCGGCGCTACCGACGAATTGGGATATATCTACAATGTGACTTTGGTGAATGAATCCAACCCCTATTTGTGGATTATCTACTACAACGACGACAACGAAATGCAGACCTCGACCTTCCTGAATTTGCCGCTTAGCAAATTTGAGGCAGGTGGCGACGGCTCAGCCGAAAATCCCTATTTGATTTCTTCTATCGGCGACCTCCAGCAAATCAAGGACAACTTGTCGGCCAACTATAAGCTGGCTTGCGATATCGATGCCAGCGGATATGAATTTGCTCCTATCTCGGGCGACTTCACCGGCACTCTTGATGGTAATAACAAGACTATCTCTAACCTCACTCTCAACAATAGCGAATACTACAACGGTATTTTCCAATCAATCACCGGCAGCGGTGTTGTGAAAGACCTCACTCTTAGAGATGTGGTGGTTTCGGTAAATGAAGATAACGACTTTGTAGGCGTGGTTGGCGCACTTGTGTCGGGCAACGGCTCAAGCTCTGCCAAGATCACCAATGTGCATATTGATGGCATTGATGTGAACATGGCAAACGACGATGCCAACGCAAGCTTTGGCTCAATTGTAGGCCGTTTGACTCTTGGCGCAAGCGTCACATTGAGCTCTGTAAGAAATGCTAATATCAACTTGGCTTATACCGGAGAATATGGCACAGGCTTTGTTGGTGGTATCGCAGCTCAAACAATGACCGGCGCTGAAATCAACGGCTGTCTCTTTGAAGGTAGCTTGGTTGGCGCTGTGCAGACCGGCGGTATTCTCGGCAAGGCATCCAGCGGCGACGAGGTTATCAAGAATTGCCACGTAAGCGGTGATATCACCGGCAGCAACACCGTAGGCGGTATCGTGGGCTATTCAGCTCGCACAGCAGTGAGCAACTGCTATGTTGAAGGCTTCATTTCAGCTACCCGCAATGATAAGTGGGGTGCCGGCGCCAAGGTTGGCGGCATCGTTGGCGAAATTGCCGAAGATTGGGGCAATGGCTCAATTGCTGTAATTCATCATAATGTTGTGAACCTCGATGCAATTTCGATTCCTGCATTGCCTAACGATCCTGAATGGGCATCGCAAGCCACAACCGCCCACCGCATCGTAGGCTATTCAGTCTATAATGCCGAACCCGAACCTGTTGGCTACGACTCTCAATACAATCCTATTTATGGCGCTATGAACGACCCCGACAACGGCATCCAAAACAACTATGCCGTGGACGGCTGTCTGCCCGTAGATTCGTCGATTGAAGAAGGTGCCAACACCACTGAGGGCGCATCTATTGCCGAATCAGAGCTCACACAAGAATTCTTTGAAGGCCTTGGCTTTGCATTTGGTGAAGACATCGAAAATCCCTGGGCTATCAAGGGCAATGGCGTAGTCCTCTATTATGAGGATGCTCTTGAAGGCGTTGCTAATGTGACATTGGAAGAAAGCAAGCTTAGCAAGGTTGGCAATCAATTCATCGCCGAAGGTTGCGAGCTCCAAGTCTACAGCCTCACAGGTGTGAAAGTGGCCCACGGCGCTAACAGCATCTCTACAATCGCTCTTAACAGCGGCGTATATGTGGTTACAGCATCTAAGAACGGTGCTGTAGTGGCAACTGCAAAATTTGCAATTCGATAATCTAATCCATAGATAATTTTTGTGCGAGACCTGCCTTGCGTGGCCGGTCTCGCATATTTTTTATATCTTTGTCGAAACTAATCCCTAATTCGTATGACAATTATCGAGGCAATAGAGGCTCGCCATTCCGTGAGAGCTTACACCGACCAACCAATAGCACAAGCCACAGCCGAGGCATTGCAGCAAGAAATTGATGCCATAAATCAAAGCACCGGCTTGCATTTTCAGCTGGTGCTCAACGAGCCCAAGGCGTTTTCCACGAGCTTGCTGAATTATGGCAAAATCACCGGTGCCAAAAATTACATTGTGGTGGCCGGACAGCCTGATAATGCCACAAAGGAGCGCGCCGGCTATTATGGAGAAAAGTTGGTGTTGCTGGCTCAACAATTGGGCTTAAATTCGCTGTGGGTGGGATTGACATTTAAGAAGGAGCCTGATTTTTTTACGCTCGCGCATGGCGAGGTGGTGCACTGTGTGATAGCGTTGGGCTATGGCACCACACAGGGAAAACAGCACCCGCAACGACGCCTTGAGCAATTTGCGGCTGATTATGACAACGCACCTGAATGGTATAAGAATGCAATCAAGATGGTGGCCTTGGCTCCGAGCGCGATAAACCAGCAGAAATATACATTTACGCTGCGTGGCAATAATCGCGTGGAGGCACACCGAAAATTCTCGATGGTGGGCTACACATATATCGACCTTGGCATAGCCAAGCTGCATTTTGAGCTTGGAGCCGGTCGCGATATTGAGTGGGTGTAGGGGCTATTTACGGCCGAAGTCGGCAGGAATTTCGCCCCATTTTTCCGTTTCCCATTTGATTATAGGATTAGGGATGCGATGTGTGGCAAGCCAAGCGTCGGCACGAGCCAACACAGCGCGCAGCGGCGCATTTTCGGCCGTAGCGGCTATGGTGCTGTTGGAGCGCCCGCGACGAATCCAGCTTAGCGCTGTCTTTGAGTCGCTGTAGATAGGGGTCGTAGAGTCGTTGGCGCGCATGAGCAGAGCGGCGGCATGAATTATCGCGAGATATTCGGCGATATTGTTGGTGCCTCCGGCATATGGGCCGATGCGGAATAGTTCGGCACCGTCGGCAACTCTGACACCGCGATATTCCATAGGACCGGGCACGCCGGCGCAAGCGCCGTCGACAGCCCATGCATCAATGCGAATTTCGGGAATCAAGGTGTAGTCGACTATTTGAGCTTCGCGCTTGGCAAGATTTGACCACAGAGCCACGGATTGAGAATCGTCGTCGCGATAAGCAATTGTGGCGGCTTCCTGGCTGGTGAACGATTTGTATCTGGCACCCGGGAAACCGTCGATTTGTTCAAAGCAATCGTCCCAATTATCGTAAATTCCGGGCTCGCGCCCTTCCCACACTACATAAAATTTGCGCTTAACGCTCATGACATTTGTAATAACAGGTTTATATCAAGCGGCCTGATACCGAGCTTTTGGCCCAGCGAGGCGTTCACCACTTTGCCATTGATTGTATAGATGGCCGAGGCAAAGCCGCGCTTGATGTTTATTATTTTGTTGGGGCCCATGTCGAGCACCTCGTCAAAGATGGTGTTGATGGTGGTGCTGAGGGCTTGTGCGGCTGTGCGAGGCACGGCCGAGCCGGCATTGATGTAGCAAGTGCGCACTTGGGCTTCGCGCGAGCAATCGCAAGCCGTGGCAGTGGCCAGGTCGACTTGTCTAAGCGATGGGAATGCAGATTCGGCTTGCTCGCTAAGGTCGAAGGCTATCACGCCGCGTTTCATTTCGTCGACGATGTCGGCTCCGATGGTGATAGGCTGTGTCGATGGTGCCGCAATCACAATGTCGGCGGTGCGGATTGAATTGAGCATCACGCGCGGGTGCATTGCCGACACCACAAGGCTCTGCCCGATGCAATCTTGCGCGTGGCGCAGCCCATAGATATTGCTGTCAAACATTCTCACGATTGCGCCAAGGCCGATAGCCGATTTTGCAGCTGCACAGGCGGCTATTCCGCTGCCAAAAATCACCACTTCACATGGAATCACCGAGGTGATGCCACCGAGCAAAATTCCCTTGCCGTGGACAAAGTCGGCCATAAGCGATGTGGCAATTGCCATCGACGCGCGTCCATCAATTTCGCAGAGAACGTCGGCCACGGGATGATGCTTTTGCGAGTCTTCAAAGAGGTCGAGCGCTATTGCCATAATGTTGCGCTTTAGCAGCTCGGCCACAGCTTCCTTGGATTGGTCGGCCAGGTGGAGAAGCGAGATGAGGATGGCGTCGGGCTTGAGCAGTCGGGCATCTTCCTCGGAAATTGCGGGTAGGTGGAGCACCATGTCGCAGCGCATGGCCTCGGCATGGCTCACTATTTTAGCACCGCATTTTATATATGCTTCGTCGGGAAAGTGGATCACTTGCGCTGCATTGGCCTCGATGTTGACGTCGAAACCGCGCACGACGAGCATTTCAGCGCCTTCAGGCGTTAGCGGAAATCTTCGTTCTTTGCCGTCGGCGGCTTTCGGAACGCCGAGCGACATCTTGCGTCGAGCGGTGTCTTGCTTTATTGCTTCTTCCAGAGGAGTGGGAGTGGTGGACATGTTGGGGTGGCTGTGGTGGGTGTTTTTATAAGTTGAATTCCTTGCGAAACTTTGCTACGGTTTCGGCGATTTCGTCGGCGGTGTCGAGGCGCGACGAGTCGAAAATGCGTGATGCTTGCGAGTAGAACGGGCGTCGGGCGTCTGTCTTATCGTCGAGCCATTTGGCAATTTCCTCGTCGTTGAGGTTGGCGATAAGGGGGCGCTGTCGGCGCGCCTCGCAAAGTCGGCGAAGCACGATGTCGCGCTGTGCTTGCAGCCACACTATGCAGCCGTTGGCTTGCATTAGCTTAATATTTTCGGCCGAGCAAGCTGTGCCGCCGCCGCAAGCCACAATGCCGATGCCGCCTGTGCAGAGCGAGGCCAAAATATCGTGCTCCATCGAGCGAAATGCCGGCTCGCCATGGATTTTGAATATTTCGGAGATGCTACAATTAGCAGCGGCCTCAATAGCTTCGTCAAGGTCGGTAAATGGTAGGCCGGTTGCGGCGTTAAGAGCCCGTCCGAGGGTGGTTTTACCGCAACCGGGTAGACCGATAAGGAATATAATCACTTTTTGTTGAGTTCCTTGAGTTGGTCGCGAATCTCAGCCAAAAGTTCTTCTTGAGTGGGGCCGGCAGGAGCTTGAGGCTCTGGAGCGGGCTCTTCTTTCTTGTGCAATTTGCTGATGAGCTTAATAGCCATGAAGATGCAGAACGCAACGATTAGGAAGTCGACAACGGATTGAACGAAAACGCCCCAAGTAATAGTGGCACCTTGGATCTCACACTTGTAGTCGGTGAAGTTAACACCACCGGTGACGAGGCCAATAGCAGGCATGATGATGTCGCTGACCAACGAGGTGACAATTTTACCGAAGGCATTACCAATGATAACACCTACTGCCATATCCACGACATTGCCGCGCATGGCAAAATCCTTAAATTCGTTTAATAATTTTTTCATAAGTATATGATTTTGTCGCAAAAATACTAAAAATTTGCGACAAAACAAATATCTGTTGTGAATATCTTTTCGCGACGACCGGAGATCGCTATTTCTTGATAGCGTGGGCGATAAGGTCGTAGAGTAGGGGAATAAGCATGATGGGCGACGTTACGGCGGCAATGGTAAGCATGTGAGAGAGTGGAATAGGTGTGACATTGAACATATCACCGCCCAGGTAGACAATCAGGAATTGCCCGATAAAGATTACTGCCATCACAGAGAAGAATACTTTGGAGTGGCGCTTGTCGTGGAATGCCGAATGGCCGCTTTCAAAGCAGCGAGCGTTGAAAAGGTTCCACACCTGCATAAACACGAATGCTGTGAAGAAAATCGTGAGGTCGGATGTGGATAGCGGTGACACGTCCGACGAGCTGAATGAACTGAAAAATTCGGTCCAAGTGAAGTCGCAAATCGGGTCGCCGACGTGGATGCGCAGGTATTGAAGGAATCCCCATAGCAGGATGGTAAAGAGCAGTCCGAGTCCGACGATGCGCCACGCCATATTGCGGGTGATGATGAAGGCGTCGGGACGGCGCGGAGGGCGATTCATAACCTCGTAGGTCGGCGGCAGCGAAGCCAGTGCCAACGCGGCAAATGTGTCCATGATCAGGTTGACCCACAGCATTTGTGTGACGGTGAGCGGCGATTGTGTGCCGGTGAATGCACCGATTACCACGATAAGGCACGCCACGATGTTGACGGTGAGCTGGAACAGTACGAATCGCTGAATATTCAGATATAGCGAGCGGCCCCACATCACGGCTTTTGATATAGAAGCAAAGCTGTTGTCCATGATAATGATGTCGCCGGCCTGCTTTGCCACCGAGGTGCCGTCGCCCATGGCGAGGCCCACTTGCGCAGCGTTGAGCGCCGGTGCATCGTTGGTGCCGTCGCCGGTGACTGCCACCACTTGGCCTTGCTGCTGAAGCATGGCCACGAGGCGCGATTTATCTGTGGGGCGAGCGCGCGACATGATTTTTATTTGCATGGCTCGCTGTGCGGCTTCATCGTCGGATAGCGCAGCCCAATCCGGACCGGATATGTGGGCGAGGTCGGTGTCGGCATCTGTCCATAGGCCAACTTGTCGGCCAATCTCTTTAGCCGTGCCGGGGGTGTCGCCGGTGACGATTTTCACTTGTATGCCGGCTTTTAGGCAGGTGCTGATTGCGTTGGGCACATCATCGCGCACGGGGTCGGAGATGGCGCAGAATCCTATGAATTTGAGGTCGAGACCTTGGCGCAGGGCGTCGCCTTGGAATGCAGATTGCTCGTCGTCGATTGTGGCGCAGGCAAAGCCGAGGGTGCGCATGGCGCGTGATTGGTAGCTTAGCAGTGCTGCGTCGATTTCCTCTTTTGTGAGGCCGTCGGCCACCGAGGCGCATAGCGACATCACAATCTCGGGAGCGCCCTTCACATAGAGCATTCTGCGGCCTTGCGACGGCGAATCAATCACAGTGGCCATATATTTGCGCTTGGTTGAGAATCCAAGCTGCTCGATAATCGGGGCAGATTCGCGCAATTTCAGATAGTCGATGCCGGAATCGTGGAGCCATAAGAGCAAGGCTCCCTCGGTGGGATTGCCTACTACGCTCACTGTGGGCTTGGAATCGGCCTCGCTACAGTCGAGGAATGCGGTGGAATTTACGGCTATACTTTCTTTAATGATTTCGTCGTTGTTGGTGGTGCCGAGCGGTGCGTCGGTGGCAAAATCGAAGAATCGAGTGGCGCCGACGCTCATCTGATTTCGTGTGAGAGTGCCGGTTTTGTCGGTACAGATAACGGTGGTGGCGCCCATAGTCTCGCAAGCGTGCATTTTACGCACGAGATTGTTAGTAGCCAACATTCGGCGCATGCTCAAGGCCAGGCTTAGGGTGACGCTCATTGGCAGACCTTCGGGCACAGATACCACTATCAGCGTGACAGCAAGCATGATTGTGGTGAGCGCATATTCTATACATTCGATTGTGGAGGAGTCGGCCCAATTGAAAATAATCACGCGGCCGATTATGATTAGGGCTCCCACGCAGTAGGATGCCACGGAAATCAGCTTGCCGAGGCGCTCAAATTGGATGGTGAGGGGAGTCTTGACGCCCGAGTCGATTGTGGCGGCTTTGAACACGTGGCCCTGCTCCGACGCATCGCCCACGGCGGTGACGCAGAGCGTTGCGCGACCTTCCACCACAGTGGTGCCGCGCATGAGCATATCGGCAGGGTAGGCGGCCTGGCTATCGTCGATTTCGGCGCGATTGTGAGATTTATGGGCAAGCGGCTCGCCGGTGAGCGTGCTTTCGTCTACCCCGAGCGATAGCGAGTCGATGATTCGGCCGTCGGCCGGAACTTCGTCGCCGGTGTCGAGAATCACAATGTCGCCAACCACCACATCGCGGCGCGGAATTTCGGTGACGCGCGAGTCGCGCAGCACCTTCACCGGCAGGTCGTCGTTTACGCGGTTGAGAATCTCAAATTTGCGGTCGGCGCTCACTTCCAGCCAAAAACCGATTAGGGTGGCCAGCAATATGGCTATCAGAATGCCGGTGGGCTCAAGGAATACTCCGGCGCCTGCACCGGTAGCCACAAATTCGTATATGGCGATTGCGATCGACAGCAGCAATGCCACCATAAGGATTTTTATGAGCGGATTTTTGAAGTATTCGATGAATTTGCTCCACAGCGATTGGCGTGGAGGCGGCGTGGTGACATTTGCGCCGTGCTGTGCGCGCGATTCAGCCACTTGCGCGGCAGAGAGACCTGTAGTGTGGTGGTTTTGCTCCATTTTTATAGATAAAAATTTGGCAGCGAGGCCAAATTATTTGGTGAGGTGGATTTGAGTGGAAACAATGTCGTGACCCAAAAAGATTGAAGCAAGGTCGGCAAATTTGTCGGCTTGCTCGGTGGTGAAGAATTTAGCCGAGGCGTTGTGCGAGATTTTTGCGTCCATTTCGGGGTGGCGCTTAAGGTAGTCGACGAGCGAGTCGGCCACGATGTCGCCTTGGCTGATTATGTTGATTCCGGCGGGCACAGCTTGCTTGATTTTGTTGAGCAGCAGCGGATAATGGGTGCAGCCGAGAATGATAGTGTCGATTTGAGGGTCGGAATTTAGCAGGGCGTCGATGTCTTTCTTTACGAAATAGTCGGCTCCTGGGTTGTCAAATTCCTTGTTTTCAACGAGTGGCACCCACATGGGGCAAGCGTGTGAAGCCACTGAGAATGTGGGGTGCAGCTTGGCAATTTCGATGTCGTAGGATTGCGAGGCCACAGTGCCCGGGGTGCCAACGATGCCGATGTGGCCGTTGTGCGAAATCTCGCCTACAGCCTCCACGGTGGGGCGGATTACGCCGAGAACGCGCCGCGAGGGGTCGATTAGCGGCAGATTCAGCTGCTGGATCGATCGGAGCGCTTTGGCCGAGGCCGTGTTGCAAGCTAAGATTACAAGGTGGCAGCCGTGGTCGAAAAGCCATTCTACGGCCTCGAGGGTGAAGCGATAGATTAGTTCAAACGAGCGGGTGCCGTAGGGCGCGCGAGCGTTATCTCCGAGATACATGAAATCTGCCTCCGGGAGCCGTTGGCGCAGAGATTTTAGGATAGAAAGCCCACCATAGCCGGAATCGAATACTCCGATTGGGCCGGCAATGGTGGGATTTGTTGTGTTATTTGAAGGGTTCAAAGTCGAGATTTGATAGCTTCGGTTTCTTTTTCATAACCGGGCTTGGCCAGGAGGGCAAACATATTGCGCTTATAGGCTTCTACGCCGGGTTGGTTGAATGGGTTCACATCGAGAATATAGCCGCTGATGCCGCAAGCCACTTCAAAGAAGTAGATTAGCTGGCCCAGATATTCCTCTTTGAGAGCCGGAAGAGTGATGTGGAGGTTGGGCACGCCGCCGTCTACGTGGGCGATGCGAGTGCCGAGCTCGGCCATCTTGTTTACTTCGTCGACGCGCTTGCCGGCAAGGTAGTTGAGACCGTCAAGGTTGTCGTCGTCCGACGGAATGCGCACTTCGTGGTTTTGGTTGGCCACAGAGATTACGGTTTCAAAGATAGAGCGTTCGCCTTCTTGAATCCATTGGCCCATCGAGTGGAGGTCGGTCGAGTTGTCAACGGCAGCGGGGAAGATGCCCTTGAGGTCTTTGCCTTCGCTTTCGCCGTAGAGC
>CAZRCU010000018.1:0-20880 GCA_964598685.1 uncultured Bacteroides sp. | reverse complement strand
ATTGGTTTTCCTATATTGAAGTTTAGCTAAAACTATACATACTCAACAAAGTTTTGGTACAATAACCTCAGTCTTTGTCTAACTCAATCCTATAATTAAATACGTCATTTTATAGATTCATAGATTTCACGCAGGCTGTCGGGAATTGCGATTTTAAGTGCAGAGTATTCCTTGCGCTGCTCATCAAGCCATTGACGGCATTTCAGGCTTATTTCTTTTATCTTTTGGAAGAACTCTTCACTGGCAGCATTATTCTTTTTGATGGCCTCCAGTTGGCTGTTTTGCACAGCTACTTCACAATCATGCTTCATTTTATTGAGCTGTGCTTGATAGCCGCGGTAGGTTTCTTGAAGCTTAAAGAAAGCTGATTCCACAGTGGCTACGTCCACCGATAGAGATGATGTATAGATAAGCGTATTAGCCCCGTCTTCATCAACCGAAACAGGTTGATTTATCGCCTTATACATATCTATTCTTGCTTTAGCCACAGGACCATCAGGATGAATAAATTTCCCGTATGCCGCGCAGAATGCTTCAAGCTGATAATATCGATTACGCTCCTTAATGCTGAGCGAATCATAGTATTCAGCTTCAGTCAGAGGGCTCACTTCGTCGGGTGTTTGAGGATATTCCAACCCAATTTCTTTACAAATTGTGTGATTATCGAGATTTTCAAGACGAGTAAAGATTTCTTCTTTTGCTTTAATAGCTTCACGAAGCCATGCGATTAGCGCGTTCGCCTTTGCGATAGTCTCTATTTTGTTTTTAATATCCTCGACAAATTTTTCGTCACGTCCAATTTTAATTCTTTGCTTAAAATCGCTTGTAATAATGCCGAGATCCACATTTAAGAAATCTGCTGAATTAAGTTCCTGTCTAAGAGCTTCTACCTTTTCTTTGGCGAGATTAGCGATGTGATTTGCCGAGGTTGATGTCAAGCCTGATGAGGCGAAGAAAACTGATTTTTCCATATTCTTGATTGCTTTTTATGATTTCTGTTGCAAAATTAAATCGCCACTACGCAGTGTTTTTGCGTAGTGGCGATTATTTTGAAAAAAATCTTTTTTTAGATGGATAAAATTACGTCGCGATTATTTATCAGCCATTCCACACATTGCAAATGTGCTTGTATCTCGGCCGCGCCCCACCCCTTTTCAAGGGTTGTTTTGTAAATAATACGGCGCGTGGGCGGCAAGGTTGTGGAATCTGATAATAATGATGCTTTGTCTTTTGGATTTTTATCTGAGAGCCGCGAATTTGCCGATTTCCCAATTAAGATCAAATTACCCAAGCAATTTAAACCAAAGTCTGTGACATTCTCGTTTTTCAACTCTTCCTTTCTACGCCTGGGATAATGATGCTCAATAGAGTTTCGATTAGTAAATCTAAAGTCATTGCTAACGTATGAAAGTTCGGCTGCTACCGCCTCAGGAAGGTCGAGTGAACGTGATTGCAATATATAATAAAGGTAATCTACAAAATTAAATAGATAGTGAGGCACCTTTGTGCCTTGGTGTGATGGATCATAAGATGTCAAACCATAGTAGCCTACAGATATACGATTAAATTCATCGGACATTAAGCGATGGAGGAATTCTTTATATACTGCTGCATCTATCGCAAAGCCGGCAGTAGCAAAGTGGCTTAGGATTGATTGGAGATAATTCTTATAGGCTCGCTGTCGGAATGACACTTGCAGACATGATATTGCCTTAACAATTTGGTCGGTGTTATCGCCGAATGTCGGCACAAAGCGTAAACTTGATTTCTCATGGCCTGTCTTCGAGTCTTTATAGACTTGCTTTTTCGGCATAAAAAGAGTCCATACACGCTTTTCATCATCGTCCTCAATACTTGATTTTGCGATATATCTATCGAATACAGTGCGACAAAACAATAATTGAAGGAAAAGCGTCACCGAATCTATTTTAGATTCAATGGCTCGATACACACTAAGCAAATATTTTTCGTTCAATGGTATATCCGAGGCCTCGTCTTTCCCTGAATATTGGGCCTTATAAATATCGTTGTAGAACAGGCGCAGCACATGCATTAAGAAGTTTGGGAAGTCGATAATTGATTCTTCTTTGACATCGCTTGGCTCTATATTGGCATCATTGTCATTAATATTAGCCACTGCCTCATCTGCGATTATTTCATCAATGCTTTTGGGTGATTCGATCGTGCCGACAATAGAAATCTGTTGAAGCAACGGGATATTATTTGCGGCGAAATTTGCATCGGCAGGCAGCCCTGACAAGCCAAGTTCATCATAATTATCTCCAAACAATGCTATACGAGAAGCTCCGGCAAATGATTTTTGAATTCTCTCGTTCATGTTAGAGCAGCTATCCCATATCTTTGAGCAAATCGCAGATAAATCTTGCTGATTATTATTGGATAGCTTGCCTAATAACAGGCCTTTTACGATCTCGTGCTCTTTGAGTTGCTCGCCACGATTGTTCATTATCTCAAAATACGAGGCCACGTCGGTGTCGTCGGGCATCACCTCGCGCACTAAAAACACATGTTGCAAAATGTAGTCGGACATCTGCCTTTTACAGCTATCATTCCGCAATGTTATTGAATCTATTACGCGTGGGTCGAGCTGCGTGCTCTCTATAATATCCATCGCCGAGATAAAGTGGGAAATCGCATTATCTACTTCGTTTCCATCTGCTAAGTCTGAGCCGGATGCTTTTTCAAAGAACGATGTAACTTCGGGGCGCGAATCATATCTGAGGCATGGCTTCACATCCATTTTAAGCACTATAGATAGCAACGACAATATTGACAGGCGCTGTTGGCCATCAATCACCTCAAAATCGCCGGAGGGTCGCTGCATCACTATTAGACTACCGAGAAAGAATTTTTCGTCGTTATTATGAATGCTTTCGTAAATATCTTGGAGCAATTGCGATATTTGCTCCTCACCCCATGCGAAATTTCGCTGATATAATGGTATAATATATTTCGACTTAAATATATCTTTGACTGATAAGACTTCCACCGAATCGCTCATAGACGTTTAGATTTCAATGAATTTAGCACTTCATCATAGTTTGGAAACTCAAATTTATTTGAATCCTGAAGATTTGCCACCATATCATTAAGCTTTGATAATTTGCCCAATGATTGAGCATTTTCAATAATCGAAAATATCTCATGCGGATACTTGGCCACCGCGGTGTAGTAAACTCTGGTTTTCTGTTTTCTCAGATTGTAAAGCAATACATATAGCTGTGGATAATACTCATTTACGGCATTTTCGCCGAATCGGTCAAACATAAGCATAACAGCCGATTTAAATGCCTCTCTAATATAATTGTCGCCAATACGCCAATGGCCACGATAATTAAGACAATTCTTTATGTAGAATTGCTTAAATTCACGCATTTCGCTTGAATCTAATTCAAGAAACAGCTTCTTATAAATTTCGCTATAAGTCCTGACATAATCAAAGAAACTTTTTCCATTTACAATCGGCTGATTTATAGAAACGAACGGATTTATATAGTTGTCATCACCCAGGATAAATCGGCTGCGAATCGGCATCACATCTTTTAGTAACGAGCCATAAAACGACTCAGCGATAAACACCAGCATTTGGCGATTTTGCGCGGGGAAATCGGTCGGTCGACCTTTTTCAAGCGTAATGCCTTTAAATTCGCCAATATTCTTTTTAGTAAACGAATATGCTTCGCCATTTCGCGTCCACAGCCTGGTTCGATATAATTGTTCATCAAATAGATGCTTTAAAATATCGTAAGCTACTCCACGAGATTTGATATTATATCGCGTAGACAGTTCCCAAGCCCTATCATATTTAATTTTACTATCCTCTGATAAAGAATTCATGGCGCGCAAATGATAAGCTTTCAGTAGATTGTATGGTTCCAATGGCTTTCCGCGTCCATTCTGAGAATCAAACAGCTTAAATGCCAACGACAAACTATCCTTGCCGGAAATACGAATCACCACAAACTCACAATTTACGTCGATATATGATTTTAAAGCCTGCAATATATTGTCGGTGTGACTATTTAGCCACATTTTAATAGCCGTGTAGTTTTCTTTAATGTGGCCAAACGACAATCTATTGGAAAATTCAAGGTTGCAGCGCAAATTAGATTGGTCGCCTGATAAATCGCAAAAGGCCTTTTTAATCATGGCCAGCGTAGTGATTCGTTGTTGCCCATCCACAATATCATTATTATGAAGTATAACACTTCCAATGCGATATTTCTGATGTCCCTGCTCCATGCTCGCCTTAATATCCTGCAATAATTGATACACATTATCTTGCGTCCACACATAAGGCCGCTGATAATCCGGGATTTGCAGCGGTGAATTTAAGACATCAAGAGTAGATCGAATATCAGCGCTCACTACCAGCGGCGACGGCTCCGAGGCATCACGACTTAAGGGTAACATATTTTATATCATAAAATTATCAAGCATCAGCAATGAAAAGTACAATGGCTGTTTTAACAATTCAATTGCAAATTTAATAAAATATCCCCGCAGCGACAAATAATAATGCCAATTGCCGATTACGCAGATTTCCGCGCAATCGTTTTAGCCGAACTTAACAATTTGTTCTCAAGCCCACTATAGACAAATATCCACAATACTTAATTTTAACATGGTTCAAAATTTGAATAATTAAAGAAAATAATATTAACTTTGTGGAAAGTTTAACAAATCCACAATGAAAAACGCAACTATCTCTGACATCGCAGCGGCCACAGGATTGTCAATAACAACTATATCAAGGGTTCTAAATGGCAAGGCCGAACAAACCCGTATCAGCAAATCAGCACAAGATTTGGTGTTTAGAGTTGCGCGAGAACTAAACTACTCACCCAATCGCGCTGCCCAAAGTCTTAGAATGCGGAAGACTCACACAATCGGACTTCTTGTACCATGCATTGAGAATCCGTTTTTTGCGAATATTGCAAGCGTAGTAATCAACGAGGCAAATAAATATATGTATCCGGTAATGGTGTTGGACACTCGCGACAATCCTGCCGAGGAGGAGCGAGCACTGACAACATTAATGTCGCGAAACGTTGACGGCATCATTATGGCTCCTACCGGTGAAAGCCCAAAACGGCTATTGGAAATACGCAAAACAAAACCGCTGATTCTCATAGACCGCTACTTCGAAGGCGTGGATCTACCATACGTAGCATCAGATAATTATAATGGCGCTTACGAAGCAACTCGCCACTTACTGCTATCGGGGCACAAACATATACTATGTATCCAAGGGTCGCCGCTATCGGTAACTTCCAAGGAACGAGTACGGGGATATTGCGATGCCATCGACTCGATATACCCCGATGGCGAAAAGCACATATGTGGTGATGAATACTCGTTGTGCAACGGCTACGTCGAAACAAAACTAGCACTCTGTTCAAAGACAAAATACACAGCAATCCTTGCACTATCAAGCACAATCTTATTGGGCTCACTCAAAGCCATATATGAGAGTGGCCTATCTATTCCCGAAGACATTTCTATTATCACGTTTGACGACGACATATATCTTGACTTCCTCAATCCGCCAATCACTCGAATCGCTCAACCGCTTGCCAATATCGGAATGATGGGAGTAAAACTCATAATGGAACATATCCTGGATCCCACAACGCCGCTCACATCCAGCATGCTTTTGGCCCCAACAATGATACACCGCAGCTCTGTCAAGATTAATACATAACCAACCACATCCCAACAATATGCACAATGCGCTACGACATCCTCGCAGCGCATTTTTTTGCGTACATAAGCATGCGAAATGTTAAAAATTCAATCAACAACAATTTGAAAATCAGCATGTAGCGCAATTGCGCGCTAAAATAATTCAAAGTTTAGCAAAATTTTTTCGACTACAAATGCTAATTAATTAATTTTATTTATTTAAATTTGCGCAAACATTTTAGCTACTACTCAACCCTACAAATAAACAACTATTACCATATACTTCTAATGCGATGCAAAATAAAGACCTAATCCTTGTTATAGGAAGCATGAACACCGACATGGTGGTAAGAGCCGAGCGCCTACCACGACCCGGAGAGACCGTTCTCGGTGGGAGATTCATGAACACGCAAGGCGGCAAAGGTGCAAACCAAGCTGTCGCTGCCGCCAGACTTGGTGGAAATGTAGGCTTTGTCGGGAAACTCGGTAACGATGTATTCGGCAAGCAAACCTTAGCCCTCCTTGAACGACAAAATATAGACACCACATATATCACAACAACCGATGACCAGCCATCGGGAGTGGCGCTGATTAATGTAGACAACAATGGTGAGAACTGTATCACTGTAGCCTCCGGTGCCAATAATCTACTATCAAAGAAAGACATTGACGATGCAATTCCGGCGTTTGAACACGCCAAATATGTGGTAGTACAACTGGAAACCCCTATAGAAACGGTAGCCTACACCGCACAAATTGCCAAGCAACATGGTGCTACAGTTATTCTAAATCCGGCGCCTGCTCCATCTGAACCGCTGCCCGATTTGCTTCTCAACAACATAGATATTATTATTCCTAACAAGACAGAGGCCGAGCTAATAACAGGCATCACCCTTGACAGCGATGAAGCGCACCGCCGTGCCTTAGCCGTATTGGCCGATAAGGGTATCGACATCGTTATATTCACGCTCGGATCGCGTGGTGCAATGGTATGTGTAAACGGAGAATGCATAGAGGTGCCTTCACCCAAAGTTCACGCCGTGGATACCACTGCTGCAGGCGACACATTTTGCGGAGCGCTCACAGTTGCACTAAGCGAAGGGCTTGATATTATAGATGCCGTTAAGTTTGCGAATCAAGCCGCAGCGATTTCTGTCACACGCCAAGGAGCAATTACATCTATTCCCACGCGTGAAGAATTAGACCAAGCGATACAAACCAATCTAAAACAAAATAATCTTACCGACAGCCATGAAACAGAAAAGGCTCACCGCATTTGCTGCTAATACAGCAATTTTAAGGCGATTGACCATGCTAATGGTGTTCGCCATTCTCTTCTCCACAGCCTCTGCATCAAACTCAATCACTGTACAGGGCATCGTAACCGACGAACTTTCAGAGCCACTTACCGGAGTATCGGTAACCATCAAAGGCAGTTCAGGCTATGGAGTAACTACAGATATTGATGGCCGCTATGTAATCAGCGCCAACGATCAAGCTGTGATAGTATTCAATTACATTGGCTATCAAGCACAAGAAGTTGCAGTAAACGGTCGCACCACCATAGATGTCAAGCTCGACCCATCAAAAGAGTTGCTCGAAGAAGTGGTTGTGGTGGGCTACGGCACGCAGAAAAAAGTAAACCTTACAGGTGCAGTTTCTGCCGTTGGCTCTGCGGTGCTTGAAAATCGCCCTACCAACTCAGTTGCACAGATGCTGCAAGGTGCAATGCCAAACGTAAATGTATCGGTCAACACCGGTTCACCGGGTGCCGGAGGCACAATATCCATCCGCGGCACAGGGTCGATCAACTCCAATTCACCGCTAATATTGGTTGACGGAGTGCCCGGCAGTATTGATCAGCTAAATCCATCTGATATTGAATCTATTTCAGCGCTAAAAGATGCGTCATCAGCCGCTATTTATGGTGCTCGTGCTGCTTTTGGTGTTATCCTAATCACCACAAAAAAAGCCAAAAGCGGAAAAACCAAGGTGACATACGATGGATATGTTTCATGGTCCTCACCAACAGTATGCACCGACTTTGTCACTACCGGTTATGACCACGCCTACATATATGACACATCATATAAAAGTGTTGGCAGCTCTGCCACCGGATACACTGAAGCCGACTATGCCGAACTCGAAGCTCGCCGTTATGACAAGACTGAAAACCCAGAACGTCCTTGGGTAGTAAAAGACGCATCAGGCAAATACCACTATTATGGCAACTTTGATTGGTGGAATTGGATGTACAAAAACAACGCGCTCGCCCAATCTCACAACGTTTCGATCTCAGGAGGTGGCGACAAAGTGCAATATTATGTTTCAGCAAGCATCTACAACAAAGAAGGGTTCATCCGCATTGCAGATGAGAACTATCGCCAGTACACCTTTACATCCAAAATCTCGGCCGAGCTATCGCCTCGACTACATATCACCAACAACACTACCTACTTTGACCGCGCGCACACCTATCCCGGCGAAAACGCATCAAATGCAGCCTTCGCCCGCACGATGATTAACTGCGCGCCCTACTATGTACCCATTGGCCCCGACGGCAATTATACCGGTGTTATGGCCAACGGCAAAATCCTAGGAGAAGCTCGTTTTGCAGACATCATGGGTGGAGTATCAAAAGGTAGTGTAGGCTACCGCCGATTCAAGAACACATTCTCGGGTGCCTTCTCAATAATTCCCGGTCTGACACTTAACGCAGACTATACATTCATGTTCACTATGGATGACAATTGGAAACGTCAGGGTACCGTCTACGTATCTTCGGGCTATGAAGGCAAGACCCAGCTTAGCACTACCACAGCGCACAAGACAGACTACTATGAGAAAGAGATGACATTCAACCCCTCACACGTGTTCAATGCCTATCTCAACTTTGACCACCAGTTTAATAAAATCCATAATGTAGCCGCTGTAGTCGGCATCAACTATGAATCTCAGAAAAACCACACTCTCTATGGTTATCGCACTAATGTGCTTGGCGACGATCTCAATGATTTAGACCTTGCAGTAGGTGATGATATTAAAGCCACAGGCGGTGCATCAGCCTACGAACTTTTCGGACTTTTCTTCCGAGCCAACTACAACTATCGCGACCGATACCTGGTTGAGGTCAACGGACGCTATGATGGCTCGTCTAGATTCCTCAAAGGCAACAGATATGGCTTCTTCCCATCCGTATCAGCCGCATGGCGTATGAGCGAAGAAGACTTCATGAGCAGTCTTACCGCTATCAACAATCTTAAAATTCGTGCGTCGTATGGTGTCCTCGGCAACCAGCTCGGTGTTTCACTATATCCATACAGCACAATCAGCCAAAAACTGTCATCAAGCACAATCGTTGATGGTCAGCTGGTATATTACCTGTCAACCCCTTCGCCCGTTGCAAGCGACTACACATGGGAAAAGGTGCATACTCTAAACTTTGGCCTTGATTTTGCAGTACTCAACAATCGACTATCTTTCAGTGGCGACATTTTCAATCGTCGCACTACAGACATGTTTGTCAACGGCGTAACATTACCCGACGTATATGGCACAGATCCTCCACGACAGAATGCCGGCGAGCTCCGCACCAATGGCTATGAGATTTCACTTTCTTGGCAAGATCAATTCATATTGGCAGGCAAACCCCTCAGATATCAGATTTTCGCATCAATCGGCGATGCGACCTCTAAGGTAACCAAATATCAGGGCAACGACGCAGGATTGCTCACCGACTACTACGAAGGACAGACTCTCGGCGAAATTTGGGGCTACCGCATTGATGGTCTCTTTCAGTCAGACGAAGAAGCCCTCGAATACACCTCGCGTATCGACCACACACAAGTGAATCGCGACATCCGCACTGCAACAGGTGAATGGTCGGTGGCACGTGGCGGCGATTTAAAATTTATCGACATCGATGGCAACGGCAAAATTGATAATGGCGCCAATACAGTTAGCGACCATGGCGACCTTGAGATAATCGGTAACACCACCCCACGCTACAACTATGGTTTTGGAGCCAACCTCTCTTGGATGGGCTTTGACCTGGGTGTAACATTCCAAGGCATTGGCCGCCGCGATCTTTATCCCAACAAGGAAATGGAAAAATTCTGGGGCTCATGGGGCCGTGTCAACAGCGCATTCTTACCTCTCGGGCTGGCTGAACAGGCTTGGAGCGAAGATAACACCGATGCATACTTTCCACGCCTTGAGCGTGGTAGTGCTGCCTACAAAGACAATGCCCAAATGACCGTGGTAAATGACCGCTACTTGCAAAATCTTGCATACCTGCGCCTCAAAAACCTCTCATTCGGATACACTCTCCCGACCAACCTTACTCACAGATTCTATGTAGAACGTCTGCGCATATATGTAACAGGCGAGAATCTCTGCTATTGGTCGCCATTCCACACAGACTATATTGATCCGGAACAGGCAATGTCGTCAAGCGATGCCCGCATCTATCCATTCTCACGCACATTCTCAGCCGGTATTAATATCACATTCTGAGAATAGAAATTATAACAATGTTACAAAACCATTAATCAGCACAATATGCTTCACAATAAGACCCGTCTCGCCGTATGTGCCGCCGCGCTAATCATGCTTGCGTCGTGCGACATCGACCAGCTGCCACAGTCTGACCTCACGCCGGAGACATCATTCCGCACCGAGGCCGAACTTCAGCTCTATATCAACGGACTTCTCTCGCAACTCAGCGGTTCTACTTTGGAAAAAGCAGACAACGGCATAGAAATCAGTCTGCCAACATATATGACCGGACAACGCTCGTCGACAATTGATGCCGGCAGCTGGTCGTGGACCAATCTCCGCAAAATTAATATATTCTTCAAGTACTACGAAAATTGTTCGGACGAGGCCGCACGCACCAAATATGGGGCCATGGCCCACTTTCTCCGCGCAAAGTTTTACTACGACAAACTAAAAACGTTTGGTGGTGTGCCATATTATACATCTGTACTTGACGATGATTCACCCGAGCTTTACAATCCACGCGATTCTCGAGAATACGTCGCCGACAAAATCCTCGAAGACCTTGATGCCGCAATCGACGGGTGTCCTTCAAACAAGAGCATGAACACCATCACAAAATGGTCGGCACTTGCTCTCAAAAGCAGATTCTGTCTCTTTGAAGGCACATTCCGCAAATACCACAATATTGATGGTTCCGAAAAATTCCTCAATCTATGTGTCGAAGCCTCACGTGAGATTATAAACTCAGGAAAATACAAAATCGACAACACCGGCGGCAAAGAATATGCCTATCGCGACCTATTCGCTCAGCCCACCAACTCAACCGCAAGCGATATTGAAGTTATCAACGCTCAAGCCTACAGCTTTGCACTTGGTGTGAAACACGGTCAGAACTATAATATCACCAATTCAGCCGGCACAAAGGTTGGTCTCGAGAAAGACTTTATCAACTCGTATCTAATGGCCGATGGCAGCCGCTTTACCGATCAGCCGGATTGGAATACAATGTCGTTCTACGACGAATTCCAAAATAGAGATCCACGTCTGCTTCAGACCGTCCGTGGCCCCGGTTTCACACGCGTAGGCGCAACTGAGCCTGTGGCTGATGATCTCACTACGGGTGTAACCCATAGCGTCACCGGATATATGCCTATTAAGTACGTAACCTCGGCCGCATCAGATGCCCAAAACGCCAACGAAAACGACGTTATCATCTACCGTTATGCAGAAGTGCTTCTCAACTATGCAGAGGCTCTTGCCGAACTTGGCACAATCACACAATCCGACCTCGATATATCAATTCTCCCAATACGTCAACGTGTAGATATGCCCGGCATAGTGCTCTCTGAAGCAAACGCCAACCCGGATCCCTTCCTGGCAGACAAATACCCTGCTGTATCAGGAGCTAACAAAGGTGTTATCCTTGAGATACGCCGCGAGCGCCGCATTGAAATGGTGATGGAAGGCCTGCGCTACGACGACCTGATGCGATGGAAAGCCGGTGCGCTCTTTGTCCGCCAATTCCGCGGCGTCTACTTCCCACGCACCGGTGGTTATGACCTCAACGGCGACGGCAGCAACGAAATCTACCTTTACACCGGTTCTAAGCCACCGACCCCAATTCTCAAGGGTGCCAAGGCGCTCAAAATCGGCAGCGATATACAACTTACAGGGGAATCTTCAGGCTACCTTGTGGTCAATACAGAAAAGACAAAGTGCTGGGACGAAGATCGCGACTATTTAGCGCCAATTCCATCAACAGCCATTGTCAAAAACCCCAACCTTGTACAAAATCCGGGATGGGATAGTCCTATAGCAAACTAATTAATGAAACGAAGAGATTTTCTCAAAAACGCCGGTCTCGCTTTCGGCGGGCTCTGCATCCCCGGCATCAGTCATGGCATATTATCTTCAGCGGCTGCTGATAGCGTGACTGACGGGGGTGCCAAAGCCGGCGGCACAGTCCTATATAATGGCATCGAGCTGCCTGAAGAATGGCCGCCACATCGCCAAATGAGCTTCGACCCGATGCCTCTCCCCTACCTCAAAACACGTCCTGAAGTAGTGCCAATTGATCTCGGTCGGCAATTATTTGTAGACACATTTCTAATCGACACCACATCACTTAAACGAGTGTCGCACACTCCTCGCAAGATGCCATTTAATCCTGTATTAGCGCCGGAGACGCCTCTTGAAATTGAGACCATTAATGGCAACCCGGGAGCAGCCACCAAGGATGGAGGTGTGTGGTGGGATCCGGAAGACCAAGTTTTCAAAATGTGGTATGAGGCCGGATGGCTGAATCGCATGGCTTATGCGACAAGCCGAGATGGGCTTAATTGGGTGCGTCCGGATCTCGGTTTCATACCAGGCACCAACGCCATTGTTCCCGACATTGTGGCGGATTCGTCTACTGTGTGGTTAGACCATTTTACCGATAATGCAGATGAACGCTTCAAGATGTTTCTACGCTCGCCTAACAGCATACCCGGCTCTACCGAGCGATTCAACTATGGCAATTGCATGACTTCACCGGACGGCATACATTGGAGCGAACCGGTCAAGACCGGACGTTGCGGAGACCGTAGCACTATGTTTTACAATCCCTTCCGCGACAAATGGGTATTCTCATTGCGTAATGCCGGCGATGTCAATCGCAGCCCTATCGGCCGCTACCGACTTTATCACGAGGATTCCGACTTTATGCATGGCGCGGAATGGGACTACGACAATCTTCTATTCTGGCTTGGTGCCGACTACAAAGACGAGGCCGACCCATATATAGGTGACCGCCCGCAGCTCTATAATCTATCGGCAGTGGCATACGAAAGCATTATGATTAGCCTGCCACAAATACACCTTGGCCCGGACAATGCAAAATGTCGCAACCTTGGTGTACCAAAAATCACTGAACTGAAAGTGGCATACTCGCGCGACGGATTTAATTGGGATCGCACTGACCGCGACACATTTATCGCAGCTGAGCGACGCAAGGAAGCATGGGATCGCGGTTATGTACAATCGTGTGGCGGTATCTGCGCAATCGTAGGCGACGAGTTATGGTTCTACTACATCGGCTTCAAGGGCAATCCTAAGAAGCGTAGCGCCGAATCCGACTTCAATGGTATGCACTACGGTGGTTCGACTGGTATTGCCGCACTACGTCGCGATGGCTTTGTTTCATTGCATGCAGATAATGGTGGCGAAGTGGTGACACGTCCGGTGCAGTTTTCAGGTAAATACCTTTTTGTTAACGCCGACTGCGCCTATGGCAGTCTTGTTGCAGAAGTGCTTGACAAGGACGGCAATGTGATCCAAGGATTTGAGGCATCAAACTGCAAAGCAATGACCACAGACTCGACGATTTACCAGCTCTCGTGGCGCGGCGTTCGCGACCTATCGGCTCTCATCGGTCAGCCCGTTAAGTTTAGATTTATCATCAGAGGAAAAGGCGACATCTACGCGTTTTGGGTAAGCCCCTCGACTAATGGTGAAAGCCGTGGATATAACGCGGCCGGAGGCCCGGGATTTAAAGGCGGCATTGACAACGAGGGTATAAAAGCCTACGAAAAGGCTCGCTCATTTCCTACGCTTATGACCGCTCTCCACAAATAAAATAACAATTGAATTATCACATACTATAACAGTATTTAATCCCATAACAGCAAAACCAAACACATAATGGCAACGAATCAAATATTCAAAGGCATCGTCACTCCAATGGTGACTCCTTTTATTGACAGCGAGACTATTGACACCGCATCTCTCCACCGTCTCATTGATCACCTCATCGCCGGCGGCGTGTCAGGCATATTCCTAATGGGCACTACCGGCGAAGGCGCCAGCATGTCGCCCCGTCTAAAGCGCGAATTTATCAAACAAGCTACCGAATACATAGCACATAGAGTGCCAGTGCTTGTTCACATTGCCGACTGTTGCCTCGAAGAAAGCATCAGTCTTGCTGAATATTCTCGCAAATGTGGAGTAGACTATCTTGTATCTGCCCTACCCTTCTATCTGGGTCTCACAAACGACGAAATTGTAGAATACTACACTCGTCTTGCAGATGCCGTAAAGCTGCCACTCTTCCTCTACAACATCCCGGCTCAAACCAAGTTGATGATTTCTGTGGATGCCGTAAAACGTCTTTGCACCCACCCCAACATCATAGGTATGAAAGACAGCTCGGGCAACGGAACATACTTCAACACTTTGCTTGCCGAAGTAAAAGA
Organism: uncultured Bacteroides sp.; assembly: GCA_964598685.1. Lineage (GTDB taxonomy): Bacteria > Bacteroidota > Bacteroidia > Bacteroidales > Muribaculaceae > CAG-873. The sequence continues at coordinate 6,442 of CAZRCU010000018.1, read as the reverse complement.
CATCAACCCTAATTTTTCCATCTTGGTGGGGCCCGACGAAATGTTGGCATCTACTATGTCGGTCGGCGGCAACGGCGGCGTAAACTCCGGTTCAAATATGTTCCCTGAGCTATATGTTGCCCTATACAACGCTTGCAAAGCCGGCGACAAAGCGCGCATAGCTCGTTTACAGCGCATCGTGATGAAGGTGTCTACAGACATCTATGCCATTGATGGCACTCCAATGAGCTTCATGAAGGGTATTAAATCTGTGCTTTTCGGCATGGGCATCATCGACAACATATATGCATGCCCCCTAAAGCCTGTATCCGACAAGGCTATGGAGGTGATTACAACCAACGCCACGCTTATCAAACAACTAATTGACGAAGCACTATGAAAAATTTGATTTCGGCAAGTGCAATCGTCATTTCACTTAGCATTCTCTCAAATATGACCTCTTGTACACAACACAATAATAGTAATCGCGAATCGGTGGAAGAATCCGCTGCTCCTGCGGTTGTGACAGTTCTCCCCACCGGCTCGGCAATTCTATCATCTCTGAGCGACAGCGCCAAGGTGGCGCAACACATCAGCGACAACGCTGCGCGCTGGGAGGCCGCTTTACATTTTCTTAGCTCTACGCAGCTCGACACACTCTCTATTGGTGAATACGATATAATGCCGGATAGAGAAGTGTATGCCATCGTCAGCGAATACATTCCCAAAGCCGCCGCAAATTGTAAGTTTGAAGCCCACAAGCGCTACATCGACCTACAATATATCGTAAGCGGCAATGAGGTAATAGGTGTGACACACTCCAAAGACTTGCGTTCAATAGAGCCGTATAGCGATGAAAAAGATATTGAATTTTTCGAGCCTGATGGCGTAGATGCTGAATATCAGACAGCAGATTCATCTCACTACTATGTTTTCCTTCCGGACGACGCTCACCGTCCCAGCATGCGCTGTGAAGACAGCGACAGCACCACGATGGTGAAAAAGGTAGTACTGAAAATCAAATATTAACATGGCTCTCAAAGACAAAAAATTCTATCCGTGGTTAGTTGTGGTGCTGCTCACCGTAGTGTCACTTCTAAACTATCTCGACCGCCAAATGCTGGCTACTATGCGTCCATATATGATGGAAGACATAGAGAGCTTGCGCGACATTACAATCTTCGGACGCCTAATGGCTATATTCCTATGGGTGTACGCTTTTATGAGTCCGCTATCAGGTGTAATAGCCGACAAATTTAATCGCAAGTGGCTTATCATAGTCAGCTTATTTGTGTGGTCGGGTGTCACGTTGTGCATGGGATATGTCTATGACATTCACACCCTCTATGTGTTGCGCGGCATAATGGGCATCAGCGAAGCCTTTTATATTCCGGCGGCATTATCAATGGTAGCCGACTACCATCAGGGGAAAACCAGGTCTATCGCAATTGGAGCATTGACATCCGGTATCTATCTTGGCCAGGCTATCGGAGGTTTCGGAGCTACGCTGTCGGCACACACATCGTGGCAGTTCACGTTCCACTCATTCGGTTTGGTTGGGATTGCCTACACCATCGTGCTGATAGCATTGCTACATGAGAAAAAGGTCTATTCACCGACTACCGCAAACATAAGCCGTTCAAACCAATTGCGCGGATTCGTAATGTTGTTCAACCATATTGTATTCTGGGTGATGCTGTTCTACTTTGCAGCGCTTAATTTGCCCGGTTGGGTGACAAAAAACTGGCTACCAACAATGATTAGCGAAAATCTTGATATGGACATGGCTGTAGTTGGCCCGATGTGGACAACAACGCTTGCACTTTCATCGTTTATCGGCGTGTTTGTTGGTGGATTTGTTTCTGATGCATGGGTACAACGCAAGGTCCGCGGCCGCATCTACACCAGCGCAATGGGCTTAACTATGATTATCCCCGCTCTATTGTTAATGCTGTTCGGCGGTTCGCTTTGGATTACATTGCTGGGCGGTGTTATCTTCGGGTTGGGATTCGGCATGTACGACACAAATAATATGCCAATTATATGCCAATTCTTCCCTTCACACTATCGCGCTACTTGCTATGGCATTATGAACTTTGTCGGCATAGCTGCCGGCGCAATGGTCACCGAAGTGTTGGGTAGCGCCATAAACGGCGGTTGGCAAAACTTGGTATTTGTTACTATGATTGGCGCTGTAGCGATTTCTGTGGTTCTGCAACTGATATTTATGCGTCCCACTACTACAGACATGACCGACGACCAATTTGTAAAGAATTGAATTAACCACAATCCATATTATGAAATTTAGACAATTGATAGGGTCTCTCTGCCTAATATTCTCTACTCTGCCTGCATGGTCAACGAACTATTTCGTCAAGGCTGATGCAACAGGGGAAACGTCAGGACGCACCTGGGCGGCGGCGATGAGTTTTGAGATGTTTTCTCAACGCCTCGCCAATGGTGTATTCGTCGATGGAGACTGCATATATTTTGCAGGAGGCGTATATCGCATGACATCTACCGAACCTTTAACTATAAAGAACCTGTCTATAGAATTGCGTGGCGGCTATTCGCCTAACCTTAAAGTTATGCAAGTGCCGGAGCTATCTTATCCGTCGGAGACTCCGACAATAATTACCGGCGATGTCAACCTCGACGGCAAGCCAAGCTCAGGCGACGCTCGCAACATATTCTATATCGACAATAGCAGCAATCCGATGAACAACGGCGACGTTCTCATTGAAGGATTCACGCTTACAGGGTGCTACTATGGTGGCACAAATGCCTACGAACCGGGCGCCATATGCGCTGTCCTATCACGTGGCATCACGGTGCGCCACTGCATTATCGAAGACAACAAATGTCGCTATGGCGGTGCGGCAGGTGTATCGGCAAGCGGATCACAAGTGCATCTTGTTGACAATGTGCTCAGACGCAATATTGCAGGTGATGCCGGTGCAGCTATCCGAGCCTCGCGCCGTTCGGCGGGCGATACATCCTACGACCCAATAGTTGTAGTAGAACGTTGCCTCATCGCTGAAAACAGCATCACCGGAACTCCTGAAAACAATAATGACGCAGATGCAGCACAAGAGGTGTTGTACAACGGCATTGTCTTGCCTGCGGTGTGGCCACCACGCTCTATGTCGCCATATTCTTACAATCCGATGACCGTGACATATCTGCAAGAAGAGAACATCCCGACAGTAATACCCATCAATATTGGTCGACAGCTATTTATCGACGATTTTCTCATCGAGAGCATGGACGACAATATTGAGCGCAAGTTCTATCAACCTGTAAAATATTCGGCCAACCCGATTCTAAAAGCAGAAACCGATCTGGAACGGCCTTCTAATGGCATTCCCGGAGCGTCTGCCAAAGATGGTGGCATATATTGGGATCAGGCCGACAGTGTATTCAAGGCCTGGTATGAAGCCGGTTGGCTCAATTCTATGGCATATGCTACAAGCCGCGACGGCATCACATGGGATAGGCCATCGTTAGGTGTAGGCAAGCTAAATCAGATACTGCCCGGTTATGTGCCAAACTCGTGTGGCGTAATTGTCGACTATGATGCACCGGCAACCGAACGCTACAAAATCTATATGCGTCCGCCAAACGATTATTCAGACAATAGTACCGGCTACGCTGCTGTATCTGCCGATGGTATTCATTGGAACAACATCATCGCTACAGGCGCATCCGGCGACCGCAGCACGATGTTCTACAATCCGTTTCGCAAAAAATATGTGTTCAGCTTACGCAATGGCGGCGGACTGTCTCCGGCACCAAATGGCCGCAACCGCTGGTATCGCGAATGTTCCAATTTCCTTTCGGGTGCGAAATGGTCGACGAGCAGCGTGGTATTTTGGTGCGGTGCCGACCGTCTTGATGAACCGGATCCTGAAGTCGGGATCGATGCCGAGCTCTATAATGTCAACGCCATCGCTTATGAAAGTGTTATGCTGGGAATGATGCAAATCTTTCTCGGTCCTCAGAACGATGATTGCAAAGCTCAAGGCATTCCCAAGCGCACAGACCTCAAAGTGGCATTCTCGCGCGATGGATTCCATTGGTCTCGTCCCGACCGTCAGTCGTTTATTCCATCTTCCGGCGGCGACGCATGGGACAAAGGCTATGTGCAGTCTGTTGGCGGTGTGTGCTCGGTAGTTGGCGACTGGCTGAGATTTTACTACATTGGATTCAGTGGCGATTCTTCTCGTCCAGGCACATCGTATGGCATGCACGCGAATGGAGCGACAGGCATGGCCCTATTGCGCCGCGACGGATTCTGCTCGCTGTCGTCGCACGACAGCGACATCCACACCGTTATGACTCGCACAGTGGCATTTGATGGCTCACATCTCTTTGTAAATGTAGATAGCTCAAATGGTGAAATGACCGTAGAAATTCTTGATTCCGATGGCAATATTATCCCTGGATTTTCAGCAGACAAATGTAATCCGGTGTCGGCCAATTCCACAATATATCATGTCACCTTTGATGGCGTCGACGACTTGTCGGAATTAAGAGGTCGTGCGGTAAAGTTTAGATTCAACTTGAAAAACACAGATCTATATTCATTCTGGGTAAGCACCTCTACAGCCGGAGAAAGCAACGGATATGTCGCCGGCGGCGGCCCTGGCTATGCCACCAACGTCGACCGCGAAGGCGCTGCCGCTTACAAAGCCGCCGAAGCATATGAACTAACAAAATAAATAAATTCTAATAATACAATCAATAACCATCTAAAAACACTTTCTTATGAAACATTATTTATCTTTTCTTACTGCCGTAGCAGCCTTGAGCGCTGCTTCTTCTGCTTCGGCAGCTGATTGGTTCGTCAAAGTTGACGGCGCTTCAGAGAATGATGGAAAGTCGTGGGAAACCGCTTTCAATCTTGCCGACGCCATCACCGCAATCAATTCAGAAACCGTAGCCGACGGCGATAACGTTTATTTTGCCGGCGGCACATACTACTACCCCAAACTGCGCGCCGACAGCACAGCTATGGTCACAGGCATCAAGATGCAAAACAAGTTTGTGAACCTCCATGGCGGCTATCCCACCGACCTCACCGGCACCGACAAACCGGCGCTAACCTACCCCACTTCCACTCCGACTGTGCTCAACGGCGATATCAATCGCAATGGCAAGGTCGACGAGGGCGATATTCGCAACCTCATCTTCGTGCAAACCACCAAGGCTTCAGGTCTATTAAGTAATGCCAATCGTTCGGTGCTCATCGAAGGTTTCACCCTCACCGGCGCATACTATAGCGGCACTAAAGGCACCGAGCTCGGCGCTATCAACTGCGACATGTCTCGCACAGTGGTGATTCGCCACTGCACATTCACCGGCAACAAGTGCGTCAATGCCGGAGCAGCATTCTCTAACAGCGGTTCACGCACACAGTTTATCGACTGCGTGTTTGAGGGCAACGAAGGCAAAGACGCAGGCATTGCCATCAACCAAAGTAAACGCGGCGACGCCGATTCATATTTCCGCCCCGCAGTGATGCTCGAGCGTTCGCTCATCACAGGCAATAATGCCGTTGGTGAAGGCGGTGCCGGTGGCAGCGCCATTCGAATCAATCATGGTGAAGTATATATCATCAACTCCACCATTACCGACAACAGCGGCTATCACAAAGGCGCTATTCACATGAACTCCGGAACAGGGCTGTATGTATTCTCGTCAACCATTGCCAACAATCACGACCAAGTGTCGACTTATGGTACCGGAATTTATGGCACTGTCACCCCGACCATCAAGATCATGAACTCGTATGTAGTGGGCGATGGCACAGACGGCGAAGTCCCCGCTATCATGGTTGATGCAATGACTACCGAAGTTAAAACAGTATTCAATTCCGACGGCGGCAACGTTATGGGCACCGCCCTTTTCACCGGCGACTCAGGAATCAAAGACAACTTCTCTGAAGTTTTAGTTGACGGCTATGATAGCTATGGCTCTGCCAATACAGCAAAGGCTGTATTCGGTGCATGCGCACTATCCGATGATGGCGGCTACAGCAAGGTCCTTGCACCTGAAAAAATCGTGCGCTACTTTGCGCCTAACGACCTTGCCGGTTTGATGTCGTCGTACTACAAAGCCCCGTTTACTGTAGACGAAACTGTTGATCAGCGCAATGTAGCTCGCCAAAAGGTGACCGCAGTTGGTGCCTACGACTATGATGAAAACAACACATCGGTTAGCGATGAAATCACATCCAACACTACACGCTTCAAAGTGTGGTCGGTAGGTGATGGCATATATGGAATGTCTATCTTCGCTGACAATGTGACAGTATTTAGCATCGCCGGCAATGTTGTAGCAAAAGCCGCAAACACAGATGTTATAGACTTGTCTTCTCTTGCCAATGGTATCTATGTAATTGTTGCCGATGGCAACGCTGCCAAAATCATACGTAAACATTAGTTAGTTAGGGTTGAAAAGT
>CAZRCU010000017.1:0-21116 GCA_964598685.1 uncultured Bacteroides sp. | reverse complement strand
CGACCACCCATCGAGCCGCCCGACGAAGAAATGGTCATTGACATACGAGACCTCTTCGTCAGCAGCTGGTAAGCGGCAAGCTACCCGCCGCACTTCAAACCTCCGCACCGGCAGCGGCCACCGCGGAGAATCCAACCGGTAGCAATCGCACATTGACATTTTGGAAAATAAAAAAGCGCATGGATGGTTGTACACGTATCCACTGCCAGTAGGGATGCACCATGGTGCATCCTAATCCAACACACTGTAAATCAACGACGTAAAAGCCATAGAGTCGGCTTGACTCAGGTATTTTTCAGCTGTGGCGGCGGGTGAAGACGAATTGTGAACCGAGATATTTTTGGCGGACAATGGGATTCTCGGCCAATTCTTCGGATGTGCCTTGGAAAAGGATACGGCCTTCAAAGAGCAAATATGCGCGGTCGGTGATTGAAAGCACTTGCGGCGCATTATGGTCGGTGATAAGTATGCCGATATTTTTCTCTTTTAGCTTGTAGACAATGCCCTGAATATCCTCGACGGCGATAGGGTCGACACCGGCAAATGGTTCATCGAGCATAATAAATTTAGGGTCAATAGCCAAGCATCGTGCAATCTCGGTACGGCGACGTTCACCACCCGACAGGTTTTCGCCGAGGTTTTTGCGCACTTTCTCTAGGCGAAATTCAGCGATAAGGCTTTCAAGTTTATCGCGTTGATATTCCTTAGTGGTGTTGGTGAGTTGCAGCACGGCGCGGATGTTATCTTCCACAGTCATCTTGCGGAATACGGAGGCATCCTGAGCCAAATAGCCGATACCGCAACGTGCACGCTTATAAACAGGATATTTGGTTATATCTACGTCGTTCAGAAAGATTCTACCTTCGTTTGGCGTGATAAGGCCGGTGGTCATATAGAATGTGGTGGTTTTCCCGGCGCCGTTAGGGCCGAGCAGACCTACGATTTCGCCCTGCGTCACGTCGATTGACACGTGGTTGGCCACAGTGCGCTTACCATATTTTTTCACCAAATTATCGGTGCGCAGCACCATCTTCTGCGGCTCTTGAGGCTCTTCAACTTCCTCATCGGCTGCAGCATCAACTGCCAACTCAATTTCGGCGGCATCTTCTTGCGGAGCTTCAAAGGGCAAATCGAGAATATTTGGCGCGGTTTCTTCTTGCTCCTTGCGATTACGATCGAGTCTGAACGAAATTCCCATGATTTATTTCTGAGCGGCTCTGCGCAGACGGCTATCAATATAATCTGTGAGAAGGTTAATTGCCACAAGATTGCTGCCACCCTGGGGCACAATCAAATCGGCATAGCGCTTGCACGGCTCAATATATTGGCAGTGCATCGGCTTGAGCACTTCTTGATAACGGTCAATCACCATCTGGGGGGTGCGGCCACGTTCAATGCAATCACGTGCAATCACACGGATCAGACGATCGTCGGCGTCGGCATCTACAAACACCTTAATATCCATCATATCGCGGAGCACGGGATCGGTGAGCACCAAGATTCCCTCTACAATCACCACGTCGGTGGGAGTGACTGTAACGGTGGCACTTTGGCGAGTGCAGGTAAGGTATGAATATGTGGGCATTTCGATAGTTTCGCCATCACGCAATTTGCACAAGTGGTCGACAAGCAAGGTCCACTCAATGGCATTTGGCTCATCAAAGTTGATTTTGCTACGTTCGCTCACGGGCACATGGCTTGAGTCCTTATAATAAGAATCTTGAGGGATTACAGCCACCTCGCCTGCGGGGAAGCTATTCAAAATCTTGTTTACAACGGTAGTCTTGCCGGAGCCGGTGCCACCTGCGATGCCTATAATAATCATATTCGAAAAATATCTTGGTTTCGGCTACGAAGTTACGAAATATAGCTGAAACGGCAATTGAATAACTTAAAAATTTAGCGTATCACCACCTTTTGGGCCACTGCGCCGCTACGCATAATATAGACACCCGGCATCAACATAGATTCATCCACCGGCTGTCCGTGAAGGTTGAAATACACCTTTGTCAATGCATTATCGCGCTCAATATCATTTACGCCCGATGTGATATTCACCTCAATTGATGTAATATCACTTGTGCCGGTGGCATATACGGCTTGAACGCCCACAATGTGCTTGCCGGCCTCAAGACTGTCAAGAGAATATTCGGTGGTGGCGGTGGAGCCGTGCAGCGCTCCGTCCACAAACACATCATAGCGCTGAACACGCTGCGACGAAGCCACCTCTTGATCTTGCTCATGGCCCACATAGACATCATCCACAAATGAAATCCACGCGTCGTAGCTTACATGGTGAAACGCCACTTGCACCTGCGAGCCGGCATAAGCGCCAAGGCCAAGCTCGTAGCGCGACCAATCAGCCGGCAAGCTAAGAGCATCCAGCAATTCAAATGACGACGTTTCGCCCTCTTGGGTCAGCACGCCTATCTGCACGATTCCGGGATATGTGGCCGTGTAGCTCTTTGCTGTAAAACGCAGCACATAGTCGCTTTCGATATTCAGCATCGGCGAAATCAGCCAATCATCCGACTGGCCCTGCTCAGCCGAGCTAAACATGATGTATTTGTCGCCCTCGGGCGCGATAAACAATCCATCGTCTGATGCTTTGTAGGGGAACGTGTTATATGGGTTAAACACCATGGCCGACACTTTGCCACGCGTTTCGGGCACGGTGAGAATATTACTCATTGCGCCGATAGATATCGCATAAGTGGGCATACCATCGTTATCAATAGTGGTCCACGGGGCGAGCTGCTGAGTGAAATCTGCATAATCTTCAAATCCCTCCACAAATCCGGCATCACGATTCCACGAAATGGTGTTGGTAGAAGCCGCATACGACAAATTCACCGGCGCCTCAATATCCTCAACGAGACGCAACTCAACAGTTGCATCGGCATTAAGCGATATATTTTCAGTGTCGTCGATAAAGCCGCTACCACTGAGATTTGCCACATATTCGCCCTTGGCCAGTGATGGCACTTCAAACGTGGACGGCACACTGATTTGCCGCAATATAGACTCGCCGGTCGACACATTTACGATGCTCAATGTGGCCAAGGATTCGCCCATCTGAGCATTCGCAGATACATTTGTCTTGAGCGAGGCATACGATTCAGAACCCGGCACCGCTACATTAATCGCCGCCTTTGCACTCTTTGATTTAATATAGCAAGCCTCAATCTCGATCATGTGGTTGCCTGACGCAACATTCGGCAAGGTGCACATCAAATTTTCAGTCTCGGACACTTTTTCGCCGTCGAGATAGATATTGAAGGTCTCGTTGGGATTATTTGGAGAGCGACGCACACGCTTAGCTGTCGAAAGCAATTCCGACGGACCGACATAGAAATCGTCGACCATAAGCATAAAGGCCGCAGTCGACACACATTGAATAGCAATATAAACATCTTGCCCCTCATATTGAGCCAACGAATATGTGATTTCATGCCAACCTTTGTAATCTACCGTCTGATAATTGCCTGACGACAACGACACAAAGTCGGCGATATCCGTTCCGGCAGTGGACACAAGCACATTGAATCGCTCTTTGGTCACATCTGCCGCCTTAGCCAGGAAGCTCACAATGTTATTCACGCCAACAGTAATCTTCGGCGAAATCAGCCAATCATTATTGGCCACGCCCGACTCTGTGCGGATAAAGCCCACACACTGCTTGCCGCTATACGGGCGCAGCACGGGATAATCATACCACAGCACCGGCTCGATTGTGAGCGGATTGAAGATAGTGGCATATTGTGGCATCTGCGCATTAGGATATGAACCTTGGATTCTTGCAGTGGCCTCGTGGTCGCCGTCGTAGCCGGTCCACGGGCTGAAGTTGATACTGAATGCCTCGTAATCTTCAAAATCGTCGAAGAAATAATCGGTCTCCTTATTCCACGAAAGGTCAATGCTATTTTGGCCTGTAAATGCGTCGTGGCTCACGGCACTCTGCACGGCATACGGCACTCGCACAGCCTCTTGCAGTTCGATGTTAAACTCCGTTGCATCTTCAGTCACATTCAGAGCATTATTCACATAATTTTCCAATCCAAGCGCTGTGCCGTCAATCGTAATTTTGTTGACACCACACAGCACATTTGAAAATGATGCCTTGCCCGACGATGTGAGCGTAATCGGAGTGTATTCTATGCCATATTGCTCGTTGGCGAGCTCCACCTTGAGCCCGGCCACGTCGACATCTATTACAGCCGACACATTAATTTTGATTGTTACCATTGTTTGAGCAACGGCGCACGGAGCTAAAACAGATGCCATAATGGCGATAATCGTGAAAAGTAGACCTTTCTTCATAGCGATATTTAGATAGATTGAAGCTGCTATGATTGCAACATCATAGCAGCTTCAATAAAAAGATTTATTTTACAATAACTTTTTGGACAGTGTTGCCAATGCGGCGGATATACATACCCGGTGCAAGATTCTCGCGCGAGATTCTCACACCATTAAGATTGTAGAACTGCTCTACGCCGTCATACAAGCTATCGTTGATGATTGATTTCACGCCTGATGTAGCGATAAACACAAAGTCGTTGTCGTCCGACGTTAAATCGACGCTGTCGAGAACCACAATTATTTGCTTGCCAAAGCTATCAAGCACGTCGCTGTGCTGAGCTGAATATTCATAATCAAGATCGCTCTGATAGATTGCCAAGCTATATGATCCGTCTTCGCCAGATGTGGTTGTGTACATCACATCGTTCTCTTCATTGTAGGCAGTGATGGTGGCATTTTCCAGAGGCACATATCGTTCGTCATCGTCATTATTTGCAAAATAGAGGGCGTGGCCTTTCAGCTCTGACGGGCTACCCTGTGTAACAATAGTAAGGGCAGGCATGTAGCTGTAAGTGTTAACAGTCTTTGAGCTGGTGGTGTAGTATATACCGGGGATACCGTTCTTGGTGTCTCTCAGCATCATAATCCATGCCGTAGAAGGCGCATATGCTTCAACATATATACGCAAATTCTTTGATGGATCGTGGTGGAAGGCCTCTTTACCAACAATGTGAATAGGTTGGAAATCTGTGCCGGAGCCGGCTTTAGCCAGAACATATGTACCTTCATAGAACAGAGTCATGCCATCGGTGCCATGGAAGGCCGAGCCAACTTTGGCATCATCCGTATCTTCAAGCCACACTTTCAAATCATACGATTTATCGCTATTGATGTTGTAATAGAAATATCGCAATTCAATAATGTCATTTGAAACCATACTGCCAAGAGCCGTGAGCACTTCTTCACCATCCACGGTAGTGGCACGAGGCAACACAATTTCGCTACCACTATATTGAATATTGGGACGGAATGGCACAAACGATGAATTGTCGGTAGGCTCGCCAATCACATTTTCACTATCAATGCTCTCAGCTGCAATATTCACATCAATATTTGCCGTGGCAATTTCTTGAGCATCGTCGCCAACAGTAGAGATCACGAGTTGATTTACATGCTCTCCGGTTTCATGAGGGCAATATTTCACATTAACGGTAAATTCACTACCGGCTTCAATATCGCCGATAGATTCCAGTTCGGTGGCTTCGCCATCAGCAGTCTTTTGCAAAGTGAGTTTGTAGCTGCCATCGGCAATGGTGTTGCCAAGGTTGTTAAAAGTATAATCAACTGTCAGCGGATAGTTGACCATATTCTTGCCGACCGAGCTGACAGCTGTGGAAGCGATGTCGTAGGCACATTCCACTTGTTTGCCGCCATACACATTATCCAGATAGAAATATCCGGCAAAGAATCTCACATAGCATTCGCCTTCGGGCATATCAATTGTGAATTCTTTGAAGGCTCCGATTGTTGATTCCAAATCTGTGTAAGAGTAGTCGGCCACATTGGTCCAATTTAATCGGTCGGGCGAGATAGCCACATGCAATTCACCGGCATTTGTAACACGAGCCAATGAGAAGGCCAGTTTGTCGCCTTCATTGAATTTAAGCTTGCATGTTTGCAAATATCTGCGGTTGTCTGCGGTAGCAGAGACTTGGCCGCCTAATTTAAGATAATAGCCTTTAAAAATAGCTGAGGAGGCTGTGGCGGTAAATTCCAACTGATCCATGCCAAGCGGAGCAAACCATCCATCAGGCAGCTTGGCGTCGTCAAAGTCTACGAAGTAGACGTTGGCGTCGACCACCTTACCTTTAATATTGAATTTATTTGTGTAGGACGACGACGGCATCAACACATTTTCATTGTCAAAGCCAAATTCCACCGTGCCGGACACAGCGCCTACATGCTCGCCACTAATTGTAATGGTAGCACTAAGCTTTTCAGAAGCTGCAAGGGTGACAGGAAGTGTCCGATCGTTAGCATAAGCTATTTCGACACCTTCAGGCAGTGTTACAGAGCTTACAATTAGTGGTGCACCGCCGATATTCTGAAGCTCAATATCACGAGAACGATTGCCCTGGAAAGTGCCATAATCAATCACAGCACCTGTGTAGATGCCGTTGTTATGACGAATCTGCGGTATTGCGACATATGAATATGCCTCAACATACGAGGAAGTCTTTGTGGTGCTGCCCCACTTTATATTTAGCCTAAACTTAGTGAAAACATCACTGCCTGTAGGCTGAGGCACTACACATTCAAACGGAGTGTCGTAAGTGTAGGATCCGCCTACTGCGATAGCGGGAATCGTGACTGTAACAGCTTGATCGGCACCGCCCGAGAATGATGGAGTAATAGTGAATGTTTCGCCGGCAGGATATTCAACATTGCCGATATTGGTAAATATAATTTGGGGGTGGAGCGTCACCTTGTTGCTCTCGTCCATATAAATGGCTTGATTTGCCGTTTCGGTGATGTCGGCATCTGTAAATTCCAGTGCCACCTTATCAGGCATCATTGCATACGATGCCGACAATTCGTCAATCACGGCATATTCCATGCGGAACCCCAAATATGTATATTCCTTAAGCGACAATTTTAGCGGCTCTGTCATCCAAGCGTTTTCCGTCACAGAGCCTATTTCATCAGCAAAGTCTTTAATCAAGTCGCCGCGTGTGAATGAGCCGTCATCATTTTTGATGCACTTATACACTTGGAGCGATTGTTTGTACATTGCATTCCAATATGGACGCTTAAAATAAAAAGAGATATCCCCTTTTAATTGTGGCGTCACAAGCAGATCATACTTGCCGGTTTGATAGCTTGTACAAGCCAACGCATTACCGGAAATGCCTGAGGTATTCACTGAATACGTAGGCGAACCGTCCACGATTCTGCTCCAACCTTCATAACTTGAAAGGTCGAATGAGGAAGCCGAAAACGACTCCAAATAGTCAGCCACCTCAACATCGGCAAATGCCGGGAGCGAGGCTCCCAGCATTGCGATGGTGGCTAACAACGGAAACTTGCTAAAGTTCATAGTTGTTAAATTAGATTATGGCGTTTGAATTTACTTTATAATTACCTTTTGTGCAGAGTTGCCGCTTCGGCGGATATAAAGGCCCGGAGTGAGGTTGTCTTGCGGCACAGCCACACCTTGTAGGTTGTAGAATTGGACTGTGGTAGCGTCATCGGCTGTAATATCATCAATGCCCGAAGCATCGTTGAAATGTTCATAGTAGAAATCATCAAAGAATGCTACATAGCCGCTGATTGTTGTAGTGTGCTTCAGGCCTACATAGATATCCTTTCCGGCCCATTTCGACAAATCAATCGAATATTCGGTGAAGTCTTGATTTTCTTTGTATGCAAGTTCGGTGGTGGACTTTGCACGCTCGGTCATGCCGGCAACGGTAGGCTCGGTGGTGCTTACCCACACTTCAAAATAGTGAGGTGTGAAATCATTGTAGTCGTCGGTGGTAGCGTAGCTCTTACCAAAGAAGCGGAATTTTGATTGGGCTGTAGCTTTAAGACAAGGCGATACGATCCAGTCTTCAGCATCAATATTTTCTGTCTGAGTGCGGAATGCTGCGAGCACCTTCTCACCGGAATGAGGATAAACGTTGCGCCAATCAGCCTTGTCAGAGCTAACATCAATTACAATGTAGGCAAATGCTTCGCCACGATGGGGCCAACGGATAACCGACGACATCACGGTTGCTTGCCCATCAACGTCGATTGTGGTGAGACCATTGGGGGTAGTTGAGCCAAATTCGTCGCCTTCAAAGCTGAAATAGCGAATATCCGCGGCGAGAGTAGTAGCGGAAACAGGGAGTTTGATAAGCGAGCCATTAGTGAATTCAATTGACATTTCATCACTGATGGTCTGAGCAATTGTGCCGGCATTGTAGGTTACAAGGACGGCTTTGGCTGAATTAGCGTTAATTGTAGCGCCGGCAGCGAGATTAGCCGAGAAGTTGTCGGTTGTGAATGATACCGATTTCACAGTAGCGCTCTCGGTAGAGCCGTTAATTACATAAATCTTATCGGCCGAATCCCAGCTTGAGCCATTGTTGACATCACCGGCAGCCCATTCTTGCACATTATAATATTGGAGTGATGAATCCTTGGATGATTTGATTGTAATATTATCAAGCGACAAGCCACGACGTTTGTAGCCATTTGTGAGCACATAGTGCCAACGCAGTTGCACAATTTTGCCGGCATAGTCTTTGAGCGAAACGGCTTCGCGCACCCAATATTGACTATCCTCGGAAATCAGCACGAGATCTTTCCATCCTGTGCCATCGTTGATTTGGAAATATCCGGCTTCAATACCATCAGGCTCGGTGGTGGTGTTCACAGCAGCTCCGGTGACATCCTTTGAAAGGGTGGCAGGTGGATTATTTCCCCAGAAGAATGAAACTATCATTTCATCATCTGCGGGGAGAACAATTTCGGGTGAAATGAGAGTGGCTTCGCTATCAGATGTGGTGCCTTGTGCAAACGCGATTTGCTTGCCGTCGAAGACGCCAATCTTAGAAATCTTCCAGCTGGCAGTGCCTTGTGCATTGACATTCCAGCCAAGAGGCAGTTGATCGTCGCGCGACTCAAATCCCTCGGAATAGGGGAATGTTGAGATGCTTTGGTCGGCCATTGTGGTAAAGCTCCACACAGCCACATCTTCTGCTTCGCCATAGGCGTTGTAAGGTACCACCTTCCAATAATACTTAGTGGCATATTCCAAGCGGGGAGCATCAATGCTTGTGCCTGCCACTTCTTGCGAATTAATTAGATTAAAATCTGTGGCTGAGGTGCCCAACGACACTTTGTAGCCATCGGCAAATTGAGCCTCGTTCCAGCTAAGGACAAGCGAATTATTTGCCACGTCAACAGCTTCGTCGGCGGGATCGGCGGCAGAGGTGGCTTTAGGAGCGGCACCTGCGCCATAGAGCGGCGGCAGCACTACATCATCGAGGAAGAATGTCGTATATTCGTAATCGTAGACGGTAGGATCGAAGTCGGGAATATAATAAACCCACTTCACGTAGCAATTATCACTTGCAGGCGAGCCAAGATCGAGCTCTACGCTCTTCTGCTCGTTGTACACATCGTTGGTGAAGATAGCATCTTCCCATGTTTCGCCACCGTCTTTCGACAGATATACAGTGACAAAGTTTTCGGGTTCGTAGCTATCGTCGGTGGTCTGATCCCATTGATCATAGTATGTGAACGACAGAGTGTAGTTTTGGTCGCCCGACAGATCAAGACGCGGAGAAATAAGCTCGTGAGCATCTTCCTGTGTGAGGTTGACATAGGCACACCAATCGCCTGAGAATGATGAATTGAGCGCTCGCCAGTTGCCGACTTTGCTCCAACCCACAGGCGGGAAATTAGCACTTTCAAAGCCTTGATAAGAGTAGCCGGCAGGCATAATCTTCTTAGAGCCCTTCAAGTCAATAGAATACGGCTGGCCACCATCATTGATTTCGATAGTCATTGTAGCTGTCGGCGAGCCGGTGAGCGTAGGAGTATAGCGCACATTAAAGCTGGTCGACTCGTTTTTCTTAAGCGCAACAGTGGCGGGGTTGAGTCGACATTCAAAATCCGAGCCGTCAAGGCCGCTGATTTTGTTAATGGTAAGAGTGCCGACGCCAACGTTTTTAATTGTAATGGCTTCTGAATTGCTGGTGCCCCCTACCCACGTGGAGGGGAACACATATTGCTTGGTGGCGCATTCAATCACAGGTGTAGTGATGCGCGAATATTCTTCAACCTTGATTTCATCAATGCGAATCCAGTTGGAGTACATACGCTCAAATTGCTTTTTAACCCACACAAAAGCAATATTAACAGTTTGTCCGGCGAAATCGGAAATATCAACGACCGACTGATTATCTGCCCATTGACCCCAAGGATAGCTAATGCCGGAGGCTTCAACATCGTTGGAATTTGTAGCATCAAACACGGTGGTCCAACTGTCGGTGCCTGATTTGCGTACACGCACCTCAAACGAGCAGCACTCATTTTCGATCATCGCTGCTTTAGATGCATTCCAAATAAAATCAAGTTTATATTCTTTCCCTGCTTCGAGGTTGATATCAGAAGAAATAAGAGCGGACTCGCCTGAAGTGGTACCATCGAACTCTGTGCCGCCACCGGCCATCGACTTCTTTCCGGCAAGAGCACTGCCCTCACCTACTAAATACCATTTTGCTTGTGTTGAATTGCCCGTTGTGGAGATTGTCCACGAGCCCAGGTCGCTGTCGGTCAGACTTTCAAAGTCTTCAGAGAATACCGATGTCTCGCCCCACCCTGAAAGGCCAACGGCAAGTAGCATCGATAATAGAACTAGCTTTTTCATACGAAATAGATTAAATGAATATCGATTGGGATAATTATGTAAACTAATTAAAAGATACTGGAAATGACTGAGGTCAGATAATTGAGAAGTCAGCTGTTTTTGGATAAACTGCGACAAATTTACAATATAATTTAATTGGAAACAAATTTTGTCGTACAAATTCACTGAAAACAAATCATTTTGCAATTCTCTGCGCATTTTTAATATTCGCCGAAAGGGAGAATTTTTTGGACAAGGGCCAACTAATCCGAGCATTTTTTGTAACTTTGTCGGAATCTAAAAAGAAAGCATGATACTATCCGACTCGTTGGCCACTTTTGGCCGCTACTGCCAATTTATATGTCGCGTGTTCACCATCCCCGACCGTTGGAGCGAAAGCGCGAAGCGCACAGTACAAGAAGTTTATAAACTTGGTATAGGCTCAATTCCACTGGTAATAATCATTTCATTATTTATTGGTGCAGTTATCACTATCCAAATGAAATTGAATGTGACGTCGCCTATTGCTCCGGCATATTCCGTGGGCTTGGCCACACGTGAAATCATTCTATTGGAATTTTCCAATTCGATTTTGTGCTTGATTCTTGCCGGCAAGGTGGGCTCGAATATTGCATCGGAGATTGGCACAATGCGAGTCACCGAGCAAATCGACGCTCTCGAGATTATGGGCGTCAACTCAGCCAACCTGCTTGTGATGCCAAAGATTGTAGCATTCGTGTTCTTCATGCCGGTGCTTGTAATTATATGTATGGCAACATCGCTCGTGGGCGGCTATCTTGTGGCAGCTTTCACCGATATGATTCCGGTGTCGCGTTATGTCTACGGTTTGCAAGCTCTGTTCACAGAGTGGTATGTATGGTACTCGCTCATTAAATCAATTGCATTTGCCTATATTATCGCATCCGTCGCATCTTTCTATGGCTACAATGTGAAAGGCGGCGCACTTGAAGTGGGCAAATCCTCAACAGATAGCGTTGTTGCAAGCTCTATTCTTATCCTGCTATTCGACGTACTTCTCACAAAAATTTTGCTATAATGATCGAAGTTAAGAGTATTACAAAGTCGTTTGAAGACCGCACTGTGCTTCACGATATCAATGCCACATTCTACACCGGCAAGACCAATCTTATCATCGGTCAGAGTGGCTCGGGCAAAACCGTGCTGATGAAATCGCTCGTGGGCCTAATGCAACCCGAGCAAGGCGAGATTCTCTTTGATGGGCGAAACCTTCTCTCAATGGATCGCAACCAAAAGAAAAAGCTTCGCGAAGAAATTGGCATGCTATTTCAAGGCTCTGCCCTATTCGATTCCGAGACAGTGTTGGGAAATGTGATGTTCCCACTCAAAATGTTCACCAACAAGACATATAATGAAATGCGCGACCGCGCGATGTTCTGCTTGGAGCGCGTCAACCTGAAAGGTGCTGAAAATAAATACCCCTCGGAGATTTCTGGTGGTATGCAAAAGCGTGTAGCCATCGCTCGCGCTATCGCACTGAACCCTAAATATCTCTTCTGCGACGAGCCAAACTCAGGCCTCGACCCCAAGACATCTATCCTAATCGACGAATTGCTTCGCGACATCACTCGCGAATATAATATGACCACCGTTATCAACACTCACGATATGAACTCGGTGCTTGGTATCGGCGAAAACATTATATTTATCAACAAAGGTCATCGCGAATGGGTGGGTGATATGACACAAATCTATACCTCAGACAACCAAGCCCTTAACGATTTTGTATTCGCCACTCGCCTTTTCCAAGAGGTTAAGGACTATGTCGTAAAAACCGAAAAGACACAGCGATGAAATTTGCGGATATACCGGGCCACGACGATGTAAAACAACGCCTACGCCAAATGGTCGACGACCATAGAATTCCTCATGCCTTGCTACTCGAAGGCCCTGCCGGCACAGCCAAGTTTGCGCTTGCTCGTGCAATGGCCCAATATATCCACTGCACAAATCATGTCAACGGCGATTCATGCGGCAAATGTGCGGCTTGTCTTCAACATCAGACCTTCAACCACGCCGACACATTCTACTCGTTTCCGGTAATCAAGAAAAACTCCAAGCCAACAATCAGCGACGACTACGCCGCAGATTTCCACGAATATCTCGAGAAAAATCCGTGGATGGACTTTGACAATTGGCTCTCAATCCTGGGCAATGCCAATGCCCAGCCAATGATATATGTGGAGGAAGCCGCTGAATTGCTGCGTAAGCTCAATCTCACCGCACGTTCCGCTAAATTCAAAGTGGTGGTGATGTGGCTACCCGAACGCCTGCGCGAGGAAGCTGCTAATAAGTTGCTAAAACTTGTTGAAGAGCCTTTCCCTGACACTATTTTCCTAATGACGTCGGACAATCCACGCAAAATTCTACCGACTATCTACTCGCGCACGCAGCGAATCTCGGTAAAGCGCTATGACGATGCCGAAGTGGCAGCCGTGCTGTCCTCCACGCTAAAGATTGACAGTCCTACGGCCTCAGCATTGGCATCCACAGCCGAGGGAAGCCTTAGCCGCGCATTAGCGTTGGCTGGATCTGACAAAGAATCGCAACAATTCCTCGATCTATTTATGGAGCTTATGCGCTTGGCATGGCAACGCAAAGTGGGCTTGCTGAAAGCATGGAGTGTAAAAGTGGCCGAACTTGGTCGAGAGGGTTCTATGCGCTTCTACGACTATTGCGCGCGAATGGTTCGTGAAAATTTCATCATGAATCTTGGAGTGCCACAGCTAAATCTGCTAACGCCTGCAGAGAAATCATTCAGCGTGAAATTCTCTCCGTTTATCAACGAGCGCAATGTCGAGGGGCTCATCGAAGTGCTTGACGCCGCGCTGCGCGACACAATGCTAAACGGCAACGCCAAAATTATTTCATTCGACCTTGCCGTTAAAGCCATTCTGCTGATTAAGAAATAATCAGCAGGTTATTCATCGTCCTTAAAAAGCTCGTCTTGCTCATCGAGCTTGTGATAGTGGCTCAGCATAGCTATAAAACGGCTAATCTGCTGAATAGCTTTCATGGTGTCGGCAGAAATTTCTTTGCCGCTAAGGCGCATAAGCAATGTGCCGTACAATGCGTTGAAGCATGTCTCAATCTCGCCCTTCATATTATCTCCGGCCTTTGCTCTGAGTTCCACAATAAACGGCAATGTATTATAGAATTGTTTGATATATTGGTCGAATTTGGGATTTTTGAGAAGCCTGTCATGCAGTTGCACCAGCGATATAATCACATTTTTATTTATTTGAAGATGGCCTGATTCAGCCACCTCCTCGCGACGCATCATATCAATCAGTGATTCATACCATTCAATCATTTGCTTGCGCTGATCCGGTTCAAGCTGATAATGGTCGACCACATTCTTTATAATCAGGTCGATATTCAGATTGTTGGCACGTATCAAATCCTCGATCTGCCACATATACAGCAGATATTCGGCTATATTTTCTTTACGTTTTTGCGATGCTATAAACATAGGTGTTTTTTTCTTATCTACTTTTCAAATTGCTCAAGGCTGATACAGCCATCGGCATCCATCACGGCATAGGAATTATTTGAAATCCAATCGCCAAGCACAATCAACACGGCCCGGCTTTGAGGCAGCGGGGTGTCAATCATCAAGTGGTGATGTCCAAGCATTATATAATCGGCATTGGGGTGCTGCGAGGCCACCTCGGCAGCCTCCTTTTCAACCACGGCGGCCACAGATGGGCCGCTTGCCCCACCCTCGGCGCGGCTATGACCGCTCCAGGCATGTGCAAACGGGATTGTCCACCGCGGATGAATAGCGGCGTATAGCTTTTGGCACAATCTGTTGCGGAAAAGCTTGCAAATTATTTTGAAACCGAGCGGACGCTTACCAATTCTATCGCCATGGCCCATGATAATATGTCGGCCATTGACTACGCGTTCAATGAGCGGAGAATCCACCACTTCCACACCGAGCTCGGTGGGGAAATAGTCGAAAAGCCAAATATCGTGATTGCCGGTGAGCCAAGTGATTTTCACTCCGGAATCAGACAGGTGGGCAAGTTCTCCAAAGAAACGAGTGTAGCCGCGCGGCACCACTGTGCGATACTCATACCAATAATCTAAAATATCGCCAAGCAGATACAGCTGCGAGGCTTCGCCCTCGATTGAGCGCAAAAACCTCACTACGCGCAATTCTTGCTCTCTCGGATTTTCGATATATGAAGCGCCGAGGTGCAAATCGCTGATAAAATATACCTTATTGCCTGCGGCCATACTGCTACATAAACCCAAGTTCCAGCTTAGCCTCGTCGGTCATCATATCGCGATTCCATTCCGGTTCAAACACGATATTAACCACAACCGAGGTCACACCCTGAATGCTATTCATCTTTTGATTCACGTCCTCCACGATAAAATCGGCCATAGGACAATTAGGGGCGGTCATTGTCATATCAATGGTGAGAGCGCCATCGTCGGCGAGGTCGATTTTATAAATGAGGCCGAGTGAATACACGTCAATCGCAATTTCGGGATCAATCACGGTGCGAAGATATTCCACTATCTTCTCTTCTATCTTTAATTTCTCTTCTTGTGTCATATTAAATGCAAAGATAAAGATTTTTATGCGATAATTCGCATTATATTCCAAAAATACGTTTTTTTTACTTATCTTTGTCGCGCAACAATGACTAACCTATTAAAAAACGTAATATGAAACTCTTAAAACGTATCTCAATCCTCGCAATTGCTATGGTGCTTGCACTTCCGGCAATGGCCCAATTCAAAATTGGTCCCCGTGTCGGCATTAACACATCACAGCTTACTTTTGATGAAACCACATTCGACTCAAGCAATCGTGTTGGCTACAACGGCGGTCTTGAAATTGAATTTGTAGTGCCTGTAATCAACCTCGGTTTTGACCTATCGGCAATCTACGTTCACCGCACATCGGAATTCATGGTAGAAAATGCTGAATCCACAGATGCAGAAACATATAAACTCAGCCAGAACTATATCGAAATTCCTCTTAACCTGAAATATAAGCTCAATCTCGCCGGTGTCGGCAGCCTTGCCAAGCCCTACATCTTTACCGGTCCAAGCTTCTCATTCTTGGCATCAAAGAAGGATTTCAATGAATTTATTCACAACAAGACCTGTGATATTGCATGGAATGTAGGTATTGGCGTTGAACTTATCGACCACTTGCAAATCGGTGCATCTTATGGCTTCGGCATCACAAAGGCCGCTCAATATCTCCACGTTAATTCTGAAGGCGCCAACATCGAAGGCAAAAACAAATATTGGACAATCTCGGCAGCTTGGCTCTTCTAAGCTTTGCTATTGCCCCACAACAATTTCGTCGCTCGGCCTGTTATTAGCCGAGCGATTGTTTTTTGCTACGTCGACCAATTTTATTAACTTTGCGTAAAATTCTCCGCATATGATTATACTATATCGCATCTATCAAATTTGCATAATGCTGCCGGTGGTGCTTGTTGCCACAGTGCTTGCTGCCATCCTCACCATATTGGTATCAATTCTTGGGTGCGGTAGAAATCTCGGCTACATAATTCCTAAATGGTGGGCTCGCATCTTTTGCCTTTTCACCTTGGTAAGGGTGAAAGTGGTAGGCCGCGAAAACATCAGCCAAGGCCAATCATATGTGTTTGTGGCCAACCATCAAGGGGCCTACGACATATTCGCAATCTACGGCTACCTTGGCCACAACTTCCGTTGGATGATGAAAAAAGCTCTTGAAAAGATTCCGCTCGTGGGCTACAGCTGCCGCGTGTCGGGACATATATATGTGGACAATTCATCGCCCCACGCCATTAAAGAGACCATGGAGACAGCCGAAAAGCGATTGGCCGGCGGAATGTCGGTAGTGGTGTTTCCCGAAGGTTCTCGCACGCCCGACGGCAAGCTGAAACGATTCAAACGCGGCGCCTACATTCTCGCTACAGAATTTAATCTGCCGGTGGTGCCAATCACCATCGACGGTGCCTATGATATAATGCCTCGCACATCCATATTGCCTCATTGGGGAAAAATCACACTCACCATTCACAAGCCCATCGAAGCCGATGCGCAAGGACACGATTTGCAACAGCTTATGGAGCAAACCCGCCAAGCCATAGCCTCGGTCCTCCCCGAGAATCAGCGCTGAACATTCTCGCCTCGGCAGGCGTTTTTCTTTTCACACAATAATTTATTACTATGCACGCTTATCTGAAAACTATTCTCAAGCTATTTTGCACCATAGCTTTGATTACCACAGCATCATGCAGCCACAAGAAAGAATTTATCGGTGCTTGGACTGCCACCCTGCCAACGTCTCTCACCGACGAAATTCCCGCCGCTGCAACAGCATCGTCGCTGATGTCGATTGAATTTACAGCTGATGAAACAGGCAACAGCGGCGTGGTAAACTTCTCAGAGCTTATCAATATTACACAAGCAGTAGCAGGCGACACAGCCTCGTTTGTGCAGCCATATGAAGTGAGCGTGTCGGCCACCGCATCTATTACCGGAGCGTGGACCATGAAAGATGGTGAAGACGACGAATTATTTATTGCTTTCCACCCCACCACATTATCAATTGACGTAGATCCGAATGGTGTCACATTCTCACAAAATGTGCTCACCGGCGCACAGCAGCCGGTTATCGACGAGCTAACAGCCAAGACAATAGCCTTGTGGAAATCGCAAATCACACAAGCCTTTATGCAACAGCTGTCGCACTATCAATCACTGGATGATATTGAGGTGCACAGCGGCAATATACTATCGTTTGAGATCAAAGGAAAGCACGGACACGACGAGAAATTGTCGTATCGCCGCGTTGCCGACGACTAAAGCGCGATATAGTGGCGCAGCTTTAGAAATAAAGCGTGCACCGGCAACCCCATTACATTGTAAAAGCTACCATTAATGCCACTAATTCCGGCAGCGCCGATCCATTCTTGGATGCCATAAGCACCGGCTTTGTCAAATGGCTTATAATTATCCACATAATATTCGATATCGGCCTGCGAAAGATGATCGAACTTAACAAGTGTGGAGCAGCCAAACGATTCCATTTTGTCGCAGGTGGTGATCGAGACACCCGTAATCACCTTGTGCTCGCGGCCGGAAAGCAATGCAAGCATTGCTACAGCCTCGTCGCGATTAGCCGGTTTGCCCAATATTTTATCGTCGACAATCACCACGGTGTCGGCTGTGATCAGCACATCGGTCGGTGACAGGCGCGAGCGATATGCTTCGGCCTTGATTTTCGAGAGATACACGGGCACGTCGTCGGTGGGAGTGTCGTTGGGATACGTTTCGTCGACATCAATTCCGGTGGCGATTTCAAAATCAGGCACCACCATCTTCAATAATTCGCGACGGCGAGGCGATGCCGACGCCAAAACTACTTTTTTATACATTGGTTATGAATAAGCTACATCATCGGTTGGCCACAAGCGGCGGTCGCGCAAAATTTCCTCAATCACCTCGCGAGCCACGCCATGTCCGCCGGTGGCCACAGTGACATATCGTGCGGCGCAGATTGCGTCGGCAGATGCATCGGCCGGTGCAATGGGTAGGCCCACATGCTGCATACATTGCAGATCGGGCACATCATCGCCAACATATGTGACGTCGTCGGAATCCATGCCATTGCTCACAAGCCAATCTTGCAGCACTTGCCATTTTGATTCTACCGCTGAAAAATAATCAGTCACGCCCAACATGGCAAAACGCTCGGCAAGGCCGGGAGCATCAGCGCCGGTGATAATTGCCACTTTTAAGCCACGCTTAATAGCCAACTTTATTGCATAGCCATCTCGGAGGTTGGTCATTCGCTGAGGGATGCCATCTACACCGATAGCAACAGTGGCGGGCGACAACACACCATCCAAATCGAAGACGACGCCCTGGATATGATGAAGCGGAAAATCAATTTTACTCACGATGATAAGAATTTAAAATTGCATCTGAAATTATATGGTAGATTTCTTTATCTGATTTATCGGTGAGCCATGCCTCGTGGGCTTTTACCACGGCCTCGTCGCCACGGCGAGCAGGGCCGGTCATTGCATCGTGGGGGCCCACTCGGAACGCCTTAGCGATTGTGGCTTCGACAAGCGGCTTCACCACTTCCAGACCAAAGCCTTCGCGAGCTAATGCTCGCTGAGCCATATCAAGAAGATATATCGGAAAATTGCTGGTGAGCACGCCTGCCACATGCAGCGCCTTGCGCTTGGTGGAATCGGCATGATACACATTTTGCGACAGCAATTTGGCCAAAGAATCTATGCGAGGCAACACATCGGCGCCTTGCGCTTCAGTGAAAAACGGCACTTGGGAAAGGTCGACATCAACATCGCGCGAAAAGGTCTGCAACGGATACAGCACACCGCATCGTGCATGATTAAGCGCCGAAAGCGGTACACTGCCCGACGTGTGCAGTATTATGGCACGGCCGGGCTTGATGGCTGATGCCACAGCAGCCACCGCACTATCAGAGACGGCTATAACTACAAAGTCGACATCGTCGGTGTCGATTTCGGATAATGCGACAGCTTTTGAGCCCAATTCATCGGCAAGGGCGATCGCGCTAAAGTTGCCACGCGAACTAACACTAACAATATCACATCCGGCTCGGTGAAATCCGCGAGCCAAATGTGTAGCGACGTTTCCGGCGCCTGCAATTGCCAGCTTTATTCGTTGTTGTGATTCCACTTTTCTACATGCACTTTTTCCCACAAAAGTTTGGAGGGGTCGACCGGCCGGCGCTCCTCGTCGGGGTGGCCAACGGTGACGATACATTCCACAACCAGGCTTGCCGGAATATCGAGAATTTCACGAACTATATTTTGCGCGTCTTCCTCATCGGCAGAATAGCGATTGCGCACCTGAATCCAGCATGCGCCAAGACCGATTGCGGTGGCTTGCAATTGCATAAAAGCAGCTGCGATCGACGCATCTTCGATAAACATATCGCTTTTTTCAGGGTCGGCACACACCACAATAGCCAGCGAGCAAGCAGAGATCGGACGAGAGCCGGCAGCCTTGCAAGTGGCTAAGCGGGCCAACACGTCTTTATCGTCTACCAAAACAAAATTCCAAGGGCGAGCACTCTTGGAAGATGGAGCGAGCAGAGCCGCTTCTACTATAGTTTTTACATCTTCTGCTTCAATTGGTTGATCTGTATAGCGTCGAATGCTATGACGACGCAGCAGGAGGTCGTGAAGTGATTCCATAGAATGAATTTATGCACACCGACTATCGCGGGCAGGCCCAGGCATTGCCATAACGGCTTGCTATTTTGGGGTTGTGAGTGGCTTGCAATGCCTCAGCAGCCGAACGGCCGGTAGCAGCATATACACGAAACCGCCCATCAATTGTCAAAATGCGGAGATTAATATCTGTGTGTTGTCTAACGTATTTTTGCGCTTCTTCAAGCGAAGATAACGAGGCTACCACCAAGCAATAAGAATCGGCATCGTTCATCCTAATCTCGGCCGGTGCAGGCACAGCAGGCTTTGGAGCTTCGGGGCGAGGCTCCACCTCAACCGAGGCATCATCATGGCGATTGATTACCAACACAAATGTGGCGTCGTTGTTGCCGGGCAACTCTACCAAAGAGCGAGCCGAGGTAGGAGCCACAGAGGCAACCTGTTCGCCCGACCGTTCATTAATATTTTGCATAGCCACCCAACCGATTGCCAAAATCACAGCGATGCAAGCGGCGGCCTGACCGGCGCGGCGCAGAGCCACACGCATAATTCCGGCACGGCGTTGGCGCTCGGCCTCAGCCTCATGTGCAATACCGGCAGCAGTAGCTATCGGCTCAACGTGAATATTGGGCAGCCACATTTGCATAGGAGCTACCGACGACACACCCGGTTCGTAAGCTTTAACGCCATTGCGAAGTGTAAGTCGTCCGGCCAATCCCAAATCAAGCACGCCTGTATCAGCCAAGACTGCTGACATCTCGGCGCAGACGCTGTTAACAGTAGCTTCAGCCTCGGCTAACGAAACACGATCGTAGCGTGCCACCGATTCTTCGAGCAAATGATTGGATGCGGTAAGCGAAGGATTAAATGTGAACACACGCGACGGAGCCGCCCACGTGCTTGTTGCGTAGTCGTACTCAGCTGCCTTGCCATGCGCTTCAATAGCACCGATTCCCGGTAATACAACACAATCATGGCCCTGAATAAGGTATTCAATATGTCGAACAATGTGTTTCACAATGCAAATATAGCAAATTTTCCAACAAATTGTTCCACAAAAGTGAATTTTTTATTCAGAAATTGCAGAAATATGCAGATCAGGCCATGTGCGTGTTAGCGCATTCCTGTTTTTATCCAAAATGTCAATGTGCGATTGCTACCGGTTGGATTCTCCGCGGTGGCCG
>CAZRCU010000016.1:0-21435 GCA_964598685.1 uncultured Bacteroides sp. | reverse complement strand
TCGGCTAATTTTGTACGCGAAAATGAAGTATGGTTCATAAAAAACGCGTATCTTTGCAGTGGAAAACTGCCTTTTATGCGAAAACGAAGTATAGTTAAGCATTTTATATTGTTTGTTGTCTTGTTCTTGTGTTGTCAGGGTGCAAGTGCCTTGTCGTTGAGTTTGGACTCAATCGCAGAATGGGGCAAATTCCCTCGTTTTTGTATAAATACATATCGTTGGGGCGACAGATTTTTCAACACCTACGACACCACTTATGTGCAAGGCACAGGTTATAAATTTAATGTGAAGTTTACGCAAGATTCGTGGATGGACCATTATTTTTTCCAGCTACCTAACAACACCACAGTGTCTATGACATCCGATCCTTCCACGTCGGTGGGTGTATATGCCACCTATTTGGCGGTGTCGGTGGGCTATGATATCAACGTGAGCAATCTTTTCTCCGGTGTGCAAAATGCGCGTTCACGATATAGATTCGCGTTTAATTGCAGTTTGCTATCGTTTGAATCATATTTTGAAAACAACCGTGTGGGCACCACTCTTAATCAATTTGGCGACCTCAAAGGGCTCGACGATGATTTCGGCGGCGTCGACATCAAGACATGGGGCGCTGATTTGTATTATTTCTTCAACCACAAAAAGTATTCCCAAGCTGCTGCATTCTCGTTTAGTCGTATCCAGCGCAAAAGTCAAGGCTCATTTTATGCAGGCTTGTCTTATTATGGCCAAAATTATGATTTCGATTTCAACATGCTGCCTGAGTATATGAAATCACGCTTGCCCGAGTGGTGGAGCAATTATCATTATAAGGTAAGTACGCATAATTATGGTGTGCGTCTGGGATACAATTATAGCTGGGTATTCGCCAAAAATTGGCTGTTGGGCACCACAATTTCGCCGACAATCAGCTTGCGACGCGGCTTTGTAAATTCCGACGGCAACACCACAGTGTCGCTATATGGTCGCTTTGGCTTGTCGATAGTGTGGAACAACGGGCGATGGTTTGCAGCCGGTATCGGCAAGATAGAGTCGGCCGTAGTGTCGGATCGCAAGACAATGTTTATTGGTAGCGCGCTGTCGGCTCAAGCCTGTGTGGGCTATCGCTTCAATCTTTGGTAGCGCGAGCGTTTACTCCGATTCCAAATAGAGCGAAATCGTATTTTACAGGATCTTCCGGACAATATTGTCGCAGAGTGGCGGTGAGCTGCTCCACGGCCAATCGGTCGTTACTTCGGCGATTCAGCAGGCCCAGGCCGCGCGACACATTTGCCACATGCACGTCGAGAGGAATGAATAGTTGCGACGGCTTTATCACGTCCCAAATGCCAAGGTCTACGATGCCGTCGTTGCGCACGAGCCACCGCAATGCCATGTTAAAGCGCTTCAGAGCCGACTTATCCAGGCCAAGCGGCAGGCAGCGGCAGTCGTTTTGGCCATTGTTGGCCTGCGCCAAACAGTCGTTGATTGCCTGCGCCAAGGTCCATGATGGCGCTTCTGATGATTCTATGTGGATGCTTTTGGCGAATTGTTCGAGCGAGCTGTGTCGCGAATAAATAGCGTGGAGCCCGCGCAGATAATGCTTTAGATTGGCGTTGAAAAATGTGCGATGGATATTCCCGTCGGGCAATTCCTCGTAGGCTTGCTCCATTGTATATGCATAAGGTTTCCAATCCATGAGCCCAAACATCTTTGAGGCCGAGCGGCAAATCATGGTGCGATTGCCCCAGGCAATTGTGGAGGCGAGTAGGGCGGCAATTTCAATGTCGCGCTTGTCTGAAAACATGCGCGGAAATTGCACGGGGTCGGCGGCAATAAAGTCGGGCGAATTATATTTAGCAGCTTGGCTTTCGAGGAGTAGACGCAGCGAGTCCATTAGGTGATTAAGGCGTTTTATTCAACTTCCAATTGAGCCATTTCGTCGTAGGCTTCCCAATCGGGGTCGTTTTCGGCAGAAATTTCGAGCGGCAGCAGTGGCAGCGGCTCAAGGGCTTCATTGAGCTTTTTCTGGAAAATATTAGTGCTGAGAGTGTAGAACACCCAAGTGCGTTCGCCTGCACCGGTGAAAATGCCGGTCATCACGGCTACGGGATCTTTGTCCAGCACGTTTTGCAGCAAATCTGTGGCTTCGCCCATCAATTCGGCATCTTTTTCGCATGGCATGGTAGCGGTGGGCTTTGTGTCGTATTCCCATCGGATTTCGATGCGGATTTTGAATTTGGGATTGCTGCGGAATGTGGAAATGTCGCGACGTCCCGACACCATAATCAGGCGGCCGTCGTCGGAATCGGCAGGTGCTGTCCACCAATCGTTTTTCTCGCTCATGGGTGATATAAATAAAAAAAGAAATCTTCGGGGGCCGAGTATAAGCCGGGTTATGTGGGGGCGCCGTTTCGGACGAAGCCGACGTGCGCCTTACCGTCTGTCATTTATCTGCGCAGTCTACCCCCCGACAATGGGCGAGCAACCCTTAAATGCCGGTATACTTGACCTTGCAACCCATAAGGAATGCGGCACGCAATATCGCTATCGCGCCCGGTGGGCTCTTACCCCGCCTTTTCACCCTTACCAACACTAGGTTGGCGGTTGTTTTCTGTCACTCTGCTCCGACCTTTCGGCCGGCTCCCCTAAGAGAGTATGGTGCTCTATGTTGCCCGGACTTTCCTCCACACCTCTATAGGAAGATGTGGCGACAGACCCTCAGCCCCGAAGATTTCAATATGTTAGAAATAGCCGCGAATGATGCCGCGACGTGAGTTTCGGATGAATTGTAATACCTCGTCGCGATCTTTGGTGGCCGGAAGCTCGGCTTCGATGCGCTCAACCGCGTCGGATACGTTGAGATTCGACATATAGACATAGCGATAAATCTCTTGGATGTCGCGGATAGCTTCGTTGGTGAATCCGCGGCGACGCAGGCCGATGGAGTTGACGCCGGTGTAGGCAATTGGCTCGCGAGCGGCCTTCACAAATGGAGGCACGTCTTTGTTAATCAGCGCGCCGCCCTGAATCATCACGTGGGCGCCGAGGTGGCAGAACTGGTGAACGAGTGTGCCGCCACCAATCACTGCGAAGTCGTCAACCACCACTTCGCCGGCAAGCTGTGTGGCGTTAGAGATAATCACATTGTCGCCTACGATGCAGTCGTGGGCCACGTGCGAGTAGGCCATGATCAGGCAATTGGAACCGACCACTGTTTTGCCGCGAGCGGCAGTGCCGCGATTCACGGTGACACATTCGCGCAGGGTGGTGTTGTCGCCGATGATTGCGAGTGTATCTTCTCCGCGGAATTTGAGGTCTTGAGGTATTGCACCAACCACCGCGCCGGGGAAGATTGTGCAATTCTTGCCGATGCGTGTGCCTTCAAGGATTGTCGCGCCCGACAAGATGCGTGTACCCTCGCCGATCTCCACATTTTGGTCGATAGTCACAAACGGGTCGATGACCACGCTCGAGGCTATCTTGGCCGAGGGATGAATATATGCTAATGGTTGTTTCATCTAATCGAAATTTACTTGTTTTTTACAATTTGTGCCATGAACTCGCATTCGCACACCACTTTGTCGCCGACAAAGGCCAGGCCTTTCATCACAGCGCAGCCGCGGCGCATTTCGGTGAGGAATGATACGTGGAACATGAGGGTGTCGCCGGGCACCACCTTTTGGCGGAATTTCACATTGTCGATCTTCATGAAGTAGGTAGAATAGCGTTCGGGCTCTTCTACGGTGCTGAGCACAAGCAGACCGCCGGTCTGTGCCATTGCTTCAACCATCAATACGCCGGGCATTACAGGCTCTTGAGGGAAGTGGCCCATGAAGAAGGGCTCGTTGGTGGTGACGTTCTTGACGCCTACGATGTAGCTGGTGCCTTTTTCCACCACCTTGTCGACCAGGAGGAACGGATAGCGGGGGGGGAGCAAGCTGCGGATTTTGTTGTTGTCCATCAGCGGCTCTTTGTTGGGGTCGTAGACGGGTGCCTGAATCTCTTGGCGCTTGATGTCTTTGCGGATGTCTTTAGCCAGAGTGGTGTTGATGCTGTGCCCGGGCTTTGTAGCAATCACTTTGCCCTTGAGCGGACGGCCGATGAGGGCGAGGTCGCCAACCACGTCGAGCAGTTTGTGGCGAGCAGGCTCGTTTTCAAATTGCAGCGGTTCGGGGTTGATATAGCCATACGAGTCGAGTGTGGGGCATTCCACATTCACCAAATTGGCGATTGAGTGGAGCGCGTCTTGCGACATTGGGCTGTCGTAGATGACGATAGCGTTGTCGAGATCGCCGCCTTTGATCATGCCGGCTTCAAGCAGAGGCTGAATTTCGCGAACAAACACGAATGTGCGGGCCGGAGCAATTTCTTGAGCAAATTCGCTCACATGTTCCATCGATGCATATTGATTGGCGAGAACAGGCGAGTTGAAATTTACTTTTACTTCAACGCTAAATTCATCGTCGGGGAGAATCATTAGCTTGGAGCCGGTGTTCTCGTCGGCAATTTCGATTTTGCGCTTTACTACATAATATTCTTTGTCGTTTTTCTGCTCAACGAGGCCAACGCGGTTGATGGCTTCTACATATTGCTTAGCGCTGCCATCGAGGATTGGAAGCTCGGGGCCGTCAACCTTGATAAGACAGTTGTCAACGCCCATGGCGTAGAGTGCGGCCATGGCGTGCTCGATAGTGCTAACTTTCACATCGCCCTTGGCAAGAACGGTGCCGCGGCTTGTGGCAACGACATAGTCGGCCAAGCAATCAATAATGGGCTGGCCTTCGAGGTCGATACGTTGAACTTTATATCCGTGATTATCCGGAGCAGGACAAAATTCAGCATTGAGCAAGCTGCCGGTGTGAAGACCTTTGCCGCTAAAGCTAAATGCTTCTTGTAATGTAGTTTGTTTCATTATGGTGAGTTCTATTTATTTTCTTGATTAAAAGTCTTTTCGATTGCATCTACGCGCTTGAATAGCGATGCAAGGCGCTTGATGTAGACCACTTGCTCGGCAAAACTGCGATTGTCTACAGCGGGGTAGCCCATTAGGCGGGCACCATCCTTGACATCGTTTGGAATACCGGATTGTGCACCGATCTGCACATTGTTTCCGATGGTGATGTGTCCGGCAAATCCCACTTGGCCGCCAATCATACAGTTGCTGCCGAGCTTGGTGGAGCCGGCGATGCCGCTTTGCGCAGCCATCACTGTGTCGTGGCCGATGTGTGTGTTGTGGGCGGCTTGGATCAGGTTGTCGAGCTTTGCACCGTGCTCAATTATAGTGCTGCCCATGGTGGCGCGATCAATGGTGGTGTTAGCACCGATTTCCACGTCGTCGCCAATTACTACATTGCCGATTTGCGGAATTTTATTGTATGTGCCATCGGGTAGCGGTGCAAATCCAAATCCGTCGGCACCAATCACGGCGCCTGAATGGATTATACAGCGCTTGCCCACATTGCAACTGTGATAGATCTTTGCGCCTGAATATATGGTGGAATTATCGCCGATTTCGCATCCGTCGCCCACATAGGCCTGTGGGTAGATGCAGACGCCGCGACCGATTTTCGCACCTTTCCCTATATAGGCAAAGGCTCCGATATAGCAGTCGTCGGGTATCTCAACGCCCTCGGCCACATATACCGGCTGTTCGATGCCTTGTGGCCGTGGATTGATAGCTTGTGCCACCATTTCCAAAAGTCGCGATAGCGTGGCATAGGGATCGTCAACTCTGATTAGAGTCGTGGCAATGGGCTTTTCAGCTTCAAATGTGCGGCTTACGAGCACCACCGATGCATGTGTAGAGTAGATGAAATGGGTATATTTAGGGTTGGCAAGGAATGTGATAGCTCCCTTGCCGGCTTCTTCTATTTTTGCAAATGTGTTTACTTTTGCAGAGGGATCTCCTTCGATGGTGCCTCCTACAAAAGCGGCTATTTGAGTTGCAGTAAATTCCATTCTGTTGTGAGGATGTGATTGCTTACATTAGGCAAAGTTCGTAAAAAAAATTCAAATAAGACTAATGTAGTGGGCAAAATCGCACGTTATGTGTATTAAATGTGCAATAATCACATCTTATTTGCTGAATTTTAGTTGTCGAGATACCATTTATAGAGGCGAGCGATGCCATCGGGCAGTTCCACATGGTGGCGCCAGCCCAGGGAATGCAGCTTATCTACATTGCATAGCTTGCGCATAGTGCCGTCGGGCTTGGATGCGTCCCAGCAGATTTCTCCGGTGAAGCCCACTTCTGCGCGGATTGCTTGTGCCAGCTCGCCGATTGTGAGTTCAAGGCCTGTGCCAACGTTGATGTGGGTGTTGCGCACTTCGGGGTTTGAACCTTTCAAGTCGTTGAAAGTCACGTTGAGCAACACATGCACCGATGCATCGGCCATGTCTTCACTCCACAGAAATTCGCGAAGAGGCTTGCCCGAGCCCCATAGCACAAGCTTATCGGCATAAATGCCAAATTGCGATAAGACTTTGGCAAAATCGGGTAGTGAAGCGTTGGCGGCATCAAAATCTTTCAGCGGACGCTTGCACAAATCTTGGCGCAGACCATCGAGATTTCCCTCTGAGAGTAGGCGAGCCAGATGCATTTTGCGCATCATTGCCGGCAGCACGTGGCTGTTGACAAGGTCGAAGTTGTCGCGTGGACCATATAGGTTGGTAGGCATCACAGCAATATAGTCGGTGCCGTATTGCAGATTGAGCGATTCACACAATTTCAGTCCGGCAATTTTTGCGATTGCATAGGGCTCGTTGGTGTATTCCAGAGGCGAGGTGAGCAGCGAATCCTCGGTGATAGGTTGAGGAGCTTCGCGCGGATAGATACATGTTGAGCCAAGGAAAAGCAGCTTCTTGACACCGTGGCGCCAAGCTTCGCCGATCACATTTTGCTGAATTTGCAGGTTTTGATAGATGAAGTCGGCGCGATAAATCGAGTTGGCCATAATTCCGCCTACGTGGG
Organism: uncultured Bacteroides sp.; assembly: GCA_964598685.1. GTDB lineage: Bacteria > Bacteroidota > Bacteroidia > Bacteroidales > Muribaculaceae > CAG-873. The sequence goes on along the minus strand of CAZRCU010000016.1, from coordinate 14,483 downwards.
CTGCGGCAAGCACTACCAATTGCGGACGTTCTTCGTCGAAAAATTTGCGCACGGCCACGCCATCGAGCAAATCAAGTTCTGAGTGTGTGCGGCCTACAAGGTTTGTAAAACCGCGGCTTTGTAGGTTGCGCCAAATTGCACTGCCCACCAATCCTCGATGGCCGGCAACGTATATCTTAGTGTTTTTGTCGATCATATTTTATGATGTTTTTCGCGGACCAATTTTAGGTCGGCGTCTACCATGATTTCTACAAGCTTTTGGAATGATGTGGAGCGAGGATTCCATCCTAATTGTTCTTTGGCCTTTGTGGGGTTGCCAAGCAACTGCTCAACCTCGGCCGGGCGGAAGAATCGAGGATCTACCTCTACGAGGATGCGGCCTGTTGCCTCATCAATGCCCTTTTCGTCGATGCCTTCGCCTTCCCATTGCAGTGTGATGCCGGCGCGGGCAAATGCCAAGGTGGTAAATTCGCGCACAGTGTGATATTCACCGGTGGCAATTACAAAATCGTCGGGCTTATCTTGTTGGAGAATTAGCCACATACATTCCACATAGTCGCGAGCGTAGCCCCAATCGCGCAGTGCATTTAGGTTGCCAAGATACAGCTTGTCTTGCAATCCTTCCACGATGCGTGCGGCGGCCAGCGATATTTTGCGGGTGACGAAGGTCTCGCCGCGGCGTTCCGATTCGTGGTTGAATAGAATGCCGTTGGCGGTGTACATTCCATAGCTCTCGCGATAATTTTTCATAATCCAAAATGCGTAGAGCTTGGCTACGGCATACGGCGAGCGCGGATAGAATGGAGTTGTCTCGCTTTGCGGCACTTCTTGCACCTTGCCAAAAAGCTCGGATGTGGAGGCCTGATAGATGCGGCATTTTTTCTCCATGCCCAAGATGCGGATTGCCTCGAGCAAGCGCAACACGCCCACAGCATCGGCTTCGGCTGTGTATTCCGGCACATCGAACGACACTTTTACGTGGCTCTGTGCGGCGAGATTGTAGATTTCGTCGGGCTTCACTTCGCCAATTATGCGGATTAGCGACGATGAATCGGTCATGTCGCCATAGTGCAAATTAATCAAGCGTTTGCGGTGCATATCTCGCACCCATTCGTCGATATACAGATGTTCTATTCTTTCAGTGTTGAATGATGAGCTACGGCGAATAATACCGTGTACTTCATAGCCCTTGTCGAGCAGAAACTCGGCGAGAAACGAGCCGTCTTGGCCGGTGATACCTGTGATTAAAGCTACTGGCATATCTTTATATATTCTATTATCTGATTTAGATTATCAATTATTATTTTAGGACGATACTCCTCGGCATAGGTCGAGGGATCGGGCTGTGGGTGGACATTGCGGCCTGTGGTGTCGCGCAACTGTATGCTGAGCCAATCGAGCAAATTTGGCCAGCGGAAGTCTTTTGCTATATTATCGCCAACATAGATCCACTTGCGCTGCGCATTTTCGCGCCACATTGCAGTGATAAACGGAATCGGCGTCGTCTTGTCATAGCCAATCTCCTCGCTGATGATAATGTGGCTCGTGTCAAACCATTCTTTCAGATTTAGAGCGGCTATTTTATTGCCTTGGCCCACACTGCGGCCGTCGGTGATAAGATAAAGCGAAATCTCGGGATTGTGGCTCTTTAGATGATTGAGAAGCTCGGTGGCGTCATCTCTGAGTGGAAGATACGACGGTGCGGTGGCGCGGTAGATTTGCAAAAATTCCTCAATCGGCAGTTTGTCGCCCAATCCGTAATCGCAAAGAGCATCGTAGGGATTTGCGGCGTCGATCATTTTCTTTGCCAGCTCGGGGCCGTTGGCATCAAAGCGGTCGGCGCACACGTGTGCCACATGCAATAGACATTGCGTGGCGTAGTCGCGCTCGCTATAGAGCGTGTCGTCGAGGTCGAATGCTATTGCTATGGGTGATTTCATTATTTAGAGGCGCGTTTACCTGTTAATAACAATGTGAGCTGTTTGGATGGTTCAATCAGCTTAATAAACAATAGCGTTACGGCTATTATTGCAAGTGACCACGCTGCTGAAAATGCTGCCATGGGGACAATTGCAGCATGAGTGGAATCGAACCATGGGCGCACGATATACAGTGGAAACAGCAAGAAGTAGTGGAGCAAATATATTGCGAGGCTTTGTGTGCCCAAATATTCCCAAAAGTGAGCTGTCTTTTTAGCGAGTGAGGATGCCTCTGGTGCATTTGCCGCGGAATCCCACTTCATAAACACCGGCATTATGAATGTAAGCAGGCTTAAATGCAGAATTACGTAGGTTATTAAGAATGTGAGATCGTTGATAAAAGAGAATTCCCACCACCATGAAGCAACGTATAATACTGCTACAAAAATTAATATTGCACATGTTTGCAGCCAGGAGCATTCAATTGCCCGCATAAATTGGTCTTTATATTTACGAGCAGTTACGCCAAAGAAAAACACAGCATAGAATGTGACCAACGGCTGCAATCCCAATAGATTGGCAATGTCGGTGTCGTTCAGCATCTTTAAAGCGGCTGTTAAAGCTATGTACACTACAATGATTATGGATAGCCATTGCATCCAGTTCTTTGCCATTCTTAGCGGCTTCACCATAGCTGCGTATAGCAGCATAAATTCAAATAGCGTGATTGTAAACCAATAGCCATTTTTCATGCTATCAAAAATAATGCCTTTGAATGTGGAGTCGAGCGGTGATTCCAAAAATGAATGAGGAAAATACAGCACCCACAATGAGCCTACAACTATAGTGGGGAGAAGCAATTGAATAGCGCGATCTTTAATTTTCGGGAACATCAGCTGCCCGTCGGTGATTTTATATGTAAACCATCCGCTTACAAAAAAGAATATTGGCATATGAACGGCACCGATAAGCTTGAATATAAACGCATAGTCGAGTCCGCGGATGCAAAAGGTGATAACGTGGCCCATCACCACAAGGAAAATTGCCACGCCTTTCAGCATGTCAAAGTAGCGTAGTCGAGGGCGAGTGATAGTCGGCATAGATATTAGATTATGTGTGATTAGTTGTATTTTACTCTTGTCTTATATAGCCATGCTAAGCCGACGGCGGTGGCGGTGGTACCTACTACAAACATTATCCATGATATTGAGCCGGAACCAAAATCCACATCTCCGTTGCCGGTGGTGTAGCGCAGCACTATAAACATTATATTATTAAAGGCATGTACTGCGGCCGGTAGCCAAATGGAACCGCTCCACACCAACAGATAGCCTAAATATGCACCAAGCAGCATGCGCGGCACAAATCCAAAAAATTGGAAATGCATCGCACTGAAAATTACAGCCGCCGTCCAAATCGCTGCGGATGTGCTCAGTCGAGAGCTGAGCAAGCGCTGGAGCGCGCCTCTAAAGAACAACTCCTCTGAGAATCCGGCCAGTAAGCCTACAATAAGCACGCTTATTATCAAATTCCCGATAGTGTTGGGGCCAAGCATCATTTCAACGCTATTGCTTGCGTTGTCCTCCATCGACCGCAAAGCAGCTTCAATCGCAGCCATTGATTCCGGAAATTTAATCGACGCATTGAGCGAAATCACTATATTCATTAGCGGTGCCGACACAATAATTATGCCGATACCCACTAAAATTCTTGCCAATCCGGGCTTCGTATCAATAGCAAGAAGGCTGGCAGATTGGCGTGTGACAATCATTGCTGTGGCAATCGCAGGCAAAATTAGCATGCACATATCTTGCACTACCACTCCGATGCGCATCATGGCCAATGCCTTGTCGGCTCCACCAACTCGCATTATTACGTAGTTTGCCACGCTTGTTATTACTAATCCTGCAATGTAGGTCAGTAGCAGCAATATTAAGCGGCGAGATGGAGAAACTAAGAATTTTATGTTGGCCATAGTAAATTTCAGAAGTTTAGGTAAAAATCTTTGGTAAGGTCGATGTATTTGTCGGTGTAATTTCCGTTGCTGTCGCTGATCGCCAGCGATTCCACTGTGCGAGGCTCTTGCCCGAATGTGAATTCCACCATAACACGCGCGGCGGCCTTGCCTTCGCGGCTGGTTACGTCGCAGCGTCTCGACAAATACAGGTGGTGCAGCGCTGCTTCAAGCTCGATTTCTTGTAGCCGTCCGGCAGGGAAAATCATTGCCAATTTGCCGCCGACGTGTAGATGCTCTTCAGCATAGCTAATAATAGAGATAGGAGATAACACGGAATCATGACGAGCCAGCGCGCGAGATTCATGCGGCGAATGTTCGCTCTCGGTGAAAAAAGGCGGATTGCTCACAATAAGATCGAAATGTCCGGACAGAGTCTCAAACGAGCCTGTGTGGCATCTAATGCGCTCTGCAAATGGAGATTCGGCCACATTCTCAATCAAATCCAATGAAGCATTTTTATCAATCTCAATTGCATCAATTGTTGCTTTATGAAATCGCTGGGCAATCATCAAGGCTACCACGCCGCATCCGGCTCCGATATCAGCTATTGCAGCATTGAGCAGTGGCGGCTGCGCCCATGCACCAAGCAGCACTCCATCTGTGCCAATCTTCATGCCACAGCGACGGTCTGTCATGCCAAACCGTTTGAACTTAAAAGTGGGCTCCATATGCGCGCTCTGTTCCATGTTGCAAATTTAGCGATTTACTTTTGATTATTATTCTCTAATACTAAATTTTTCGTACCGATAATTGTTTGGAAAACTGCGCATGATATGTTATTTTTGCAAAAAGTAATTCTCCCGGACATATAATGCCATGAGTACTCAACCATACTATCCCATAGGCCTACAGAACTTTGCCGAGCTCCGCAAGCGAAATGCCGTCTATGTAGACAAAACCGACTTGGTCTACAAGCTTACGCATGACTATAAGTTTGTGTTTCTCGGTCGTCCACGTCGTTTCGGCAAGACTCTTTTGACCAGTACGCTACAGCATTATTTTGAGGCTCACAAGGACCTGTTCACCGGCTTGGCTATGGAACGCTTGGAGACCGAGTGGAAAGAGTATCCTGTGCTGCGCTTTGATCTTAGTGTGGCTAAGAGTAAATATCTGAATGAGATAGAAGATAGTATCTCAGGAGAGATTCGTCAATATGAAAATGTTTACGGCAGAGAGAATGATTCAATTTCGCTCAGTCGCAGGATGGTGGATTTGATACATCGTGCTAAAGCGCAGACCGGCAGGAATGTAGTGCTGCTGATTGATGAATATGATGCGCCACTCTTAGAGGTGATACATGATGATACAGAGCGCGAAAAAGTGCGCGATTTATTGTGCAAATTTTATTCACCGTTGAAAGCGTGCGATGATTCGCTGCGCTTTGTATTTTTGACAGGAATTTCAAGATTCTCGCAACTTGGCATGTTTAGTGAGGTAAATAATATAAAAATCATCTCGCTAAATAATGACTATGCCTCAATCTGTGGTATTACCGAGCGTGAACTGGTTGATAACTTTCAGTATGGAATACAGCAATTGTCAACACAGTTGGAATGTACTGCCGGCGAGGTAATATTGAAACTGAAGGAGGCTTATGATGGTTATCACTTCGGCGATAAGTCTGAAGGTATATTTAATCCGTATAGTTTACTTAATGCGTTTGACGACTCGAAATTAGGAAGCTATTGGTTTGCCAGTGGCACGCCTCACTCTCTGGTAGAAATGCTTCGCAAGTATAAGCAACAGGGACGATTTAATCCGGAAAATTTGGAGCGCACATCGCCCATTACATCGCGTGTGCTAGAGTTGCCAATTGAGGCTCAAAAAGATCCAATTCCATTGCTCTATCAAGCCGGTTATCTTACCATTAAAGAGTACGATCGTGAATTGTCGCTCTATACATTAGGTATTCCTAACACAGAGGTGCGTATTGGGTTGTTGCAGAATTTGTTGCCGCTTTATGCCGATGTAGATACTGATGCTATGGAGAGTATAGTCGTGCGTGCTTCTGCTGCATTACGCAAGGGAAACGTTGATGATGCTATGTTGCTGCTCCAATCTATGCTGGCCTCCATACCATTTATGAAGGGTGATAAAGATATTTTGGCAGATGTCGAGAAGACCGAAGCCCATTACCACATTATATTTTATTTCTTTTTCCGCATGCTGCACAACGAAGTGTTTGCTGAGGTGCGCAATGCTGTCGGCGCTACTGATGTGGTCATAAAGACTCCACGTTATATTTACGTTGTTGAGATAAAGATTAACTCCACTGCGGAAATAGCGCTAAAGCAGATTAATGATAAAGGCTACGCTACGCCATACCTTGCCGATGGTCGCGAAGTTGTCAAGCTTGGCATAAACTTCTCAACCGAAACTCGCACTATCAGCGAGTGGAGGCAAGCTTGATGCTTTGGCATTTATTGCGCATAAACATGGTCAACCGGCAGCGTATGAGTGCATGCCGCTGAGCAAAAAGTTCACGCCAAAATAGGTGAACAGCACTGTTAGAAAGGCTAAAATATTATATAAGTGTATTGTACGCGCCTTGTTGAATGTGGAAAATGATGCTGCATGCATAGGCAGTGCATACACCAATAATGTCACTAATGCCCATGTCTCTTTAGGGTCCCAACCCCAATAGCGGCCCCACGACTGATTTGCCCATATAGCCCCGACAAATATGCCGGCTGCAAGCAATAGCGTGGCGGGGTAGTGCAATTTTATTGAAATATTAGCCAGCTTTTGCGACTGATGTCGATTTATCAGCGAGGCTACGCCGTTGAGCATCATTATGGCGAATAGCGCATAGGACGTCATTATCAGCATCACATGTATCGACAGCAACGGCGATGCCAAAACCGGCATAAGGTGGCTCACTGTTGGATTGCTCTCGCCCATCATTGCCACCATCATCGCCAATCCGGCCACAATCAATCCCATAGGCATAATTACAGATATGCGTCTTGCTAAAATGGTGATTGTTAGTGCTATCCAGGCTGTGGCTTGCATAGTTTCAAAACCATTGGTGATTGGCAAGTGTTCGCTCACTATCCATCGCAACACAATCACTCCGCTCAGATAGCACCACAGCAATATGGCGAGGCCGTAAATATATTTTCGGCGAACACCCACATAGGCAGCAATGCCCAGCAGAATCGCAACAACAGCAGCTATGAGCGAGTGGTTGAGCTGATTGTAAAGGCGCTCGGCGCTAACTTTGAATTCGCTCGGCATAAATTGTCCAACGCTGTCGCGCCGCTGAAATTTGCATATCTCGGTGATAACGTCGTTTGCCGCATTATAACGGCCATGAGCTATATCGCGGGCTATATCATCCATGCTTGTAGCCGCAAACATAGCATCGTCGATGTCGGGCGTGTCGTTGTGGTCGGTCCACGACAGCCATTGCACATTGTTTTCGTCGGCTATCATTGGATATATTTTCATTGCATTGCCTGTGCACACTTGTGCAATGAGGTTTATTTTCTCATCGGTTTGCAGTGCGGCCTTGTCTATGCTTTCACCGGTCACATACTGTTCCAATTTGTAAGTGCCGTTGCCGTAAAAATCGCGTAGCGAAGCATACTTGCCGCTAATTCCCAGTTTCTTGCGTAGGTCGGCATCTTTTATCTTGATGAAAGGCTCGTTTTTCCAATCATCGTAATAAAATATCCAACCGGTGAGCACTTGCTCGGCTGTAAACCCTTTATAAGTGCTGCTCCCATACACCTTTGTGCAAAATTCGCGAGCCATAGTTTGCACCGGTGCAACTCGGCCGTTCCAGTACACTAACATCTTGCCATAATTCTCGGCCAATGGTCGTTGCAACACTTGCTGAGCATTTGAGCTTATGGCCACCAAGCAAAATGCTGTGAGGGTAGTGGCGCGAAAACGGCTCTTTTTTGAAAACGGGAATGCAACTATCGACAAAAACAGCAAGGCATATCCGGCGTAAGTGATGCCTATGCCCCATGGGTCGTGGCTCACCGACAACACCGAGTAGCCTCTGCCGAGCGCAGTTTGGTAAAATCTATAGCCATTGTAGCTAAATACATTGTTCATTGATACGTGGCCGGTGATGTGCTTGCCCTTGTCGATGATTTCGATGTCGGTGGCATAGTCTTTTGGCGTTGATGTCGCATCGTAAAATGATATTTCAGATTTTGTCATCCCTACGCTAAAGCCGAATTTATAGTTGCCGAACGTGCTGACCGCATCACCGTTTTCCTCCAATTTCACCGTGCCGTCTTCGCCAAATAAATGCGATATAGCCGCGCCGATGAGTATAACGACAAATGCGCTGTGCAAGCCTAATGTCGCTATTGATATGTGTTTGCTGCGAACGATAATATAGCACATTGCAACAACGGCTGTCACAGCCCAAAGAGCTATGACAACCGGTGAATGATAAAACCATTGAAGTGCAGTGTGCGTATCGTATATCTTCTCTACTATGGTAGCGCTGATCATCAACATGGTCAGCACCACGAGAGCCGAAAAAGAAATATTACGAAGAATTTTTGCCACGTGTAGTTTCGTTTAGATTGAATCGAGGAATTTGATAATCTGATTACGTTCGGTTTTTGAGAGTTTGCGGAACTTCTCTATCGTGTAGCGAGCATCGCTTTGCGACGATACGCCATGCCACATAATGGCTTCGAGTGTGGTGCGAGCGCGGCAGTCGTGCATGCGATCGGCTGTCGCCGAGCCTGTGACACGTTGGTGCAAGCCGCGACCCCAAAGAGGTGCTGTGCGACACCAACCGGTGCGAATGTCGTTGGTCATGCATAATTTGTGTTGCACCATGTCGCTATATGGCCAGATGATTTGATGTGGATAGCGTGGCAATTCGTTGCCTTTGAAGAATCTTGCAGGGTCGTTGATAACATCGTCGCCGGTGGTCCACGACGGCTTGTGGCAATATGAACAGCCAATTTCTTCAAACAATTCCTTGCCGCGAGCCACGTCGGCATCGTCGATATTGCGCACTGCCGGAACAGCCAAACCGCGGTGCCATACCATAAAGTCGGTATATTCGTCGTCGGTCATCTCTACGGGCAGGTCTTTGCTGTTGATGTAGGCCAGGATGCGGCTTTCCATATCGCCGTTCCACCACTCTGAATGCTCTTTCTTCGGGTCTACTTTAGCAATATATGCGTCAAATCCGGCTTGCACATCTGGGTCTTTTGCAGAATATTTTGCCCAAGTTCCGGCGGCATCGAGATAATGATAGCGGCGGTCAGAGCGAGTGACGTTAGTGATATTCCAAATGGCATTTGCTCCGGGGCCGTCTTGCAGCGGGCCGCGAGAGAGCGCATAGGTGAAGCGTTTGGCATATTTTGTGCCGTCACCTTGTGCGCTGTTGCTATACATTCCAGTCCACGCGCCGTTGGCATAGATGGCACTGTTAAGCCCGTTGTTGAGATAGCCGTCGGCCTCCTCTTTTTTGTATTGCGCGAGCAGATCGTTATCGTCGATAGCATCGAGCAACCCTGAGCCGTACACGCCGATTGTGCTCTCAAGGCGCACCTCGTAAGGGTCGGTGATTTGATAGCCTTGGTTCACAACATAGATGGCATTTTGCGGTATTGTCACCTCGGGATAAATCAGCTCATAGGTCTCACCATCGGGGAATGTATTGTCCCATTCGTCGGTCTGATTATGCCATTTAACTGTGATTTTGCTCTCGTCGAGCGGCGCTTTAAACGGAGCGACGGCATGGCTTTGAGGCATACCGGCGAGCCATGAAACGTAGGCATTGGTGTTGGGGTTATAAACCACCAGAAGGCATCCGTTGCCAATCTCGTTGGTGTTGAACGAGCCTTCTTGCACGCGCTTTCCGTGGCCGTAGGCCGGGTGGCAGTGAATGCAGGAAGTGCGCACGTAAGCCGGGCCAAGGCCGCTGCGCACGCCGTCGACATTCGACATAAAAGGCTTTTCAAACAGGGCTTCGCCATTTTTGAATTGTTGATACAATCCGGCTTGTTCAACGGCCGGAGTGGGTTGCTCAAAGGCATTTGATGTGGCGAGATACGAGGTGCCCAATTGTCCGCCGGCATAATACCATTCGGGCAATTCTGCCACCTCGGTTTTGCTTTCATCGTCAATAATTTCGCTGTCACTACAGCTTGCCAAGGCAAGTGTAGCGACAGCCAAACTACCAACTAAAAAATAGTTGTAAGTTCTCATGAGTACTTATTCTATAATTATTTCAATACTTGTTGATAAGCTTCTTCAAGCACGTCTACAAGGTCGCTGCCAACAACTGTCACGGCATTGCCGGCGGCTGCGCCAGATGCATTTTTGGCAAAAGGTTCTGGAATGGCAGAAATTGCTGTGATGGCATTCTCGATAGCGGCACGGACGCGAGCGTCGAGGTCGGGATTTACAGATTTGATGTAGGTCGACACTGAGATGTCGCTGCTGTTGTAGCCGCAATAAGAATTGCGAATTGATTTGATGTTGTCTACGAAGTCTTCGATTGAATTGAGGCTGTAGGGCGACTCAATATAGTTGCGGTCGTCTACTGTTGAGCCTTGGTGGGGACGTCCGATTTTGGTGTTGCCAACCTCGTCGGCGATGTCGATGCAGCCTTGCAGCACTTCCTCGGCCACTTCTTGGTAGGTCTTGTAGATTGAACCGGCTTTGCCCGCGTTGGTCATCATCCAACCATAGTTTTTGTCTTTGTCGAGCTCGGCTTCTTCAAGAATGCTTTGCTTTTCCGAGCTGACATTTGAAGTGCCGGCCCAGCAAGCTTCCAGGCATACGCATTGGTTGCGAAGGTCTTCAGCCACCATCACAAGGTATTTGAGCTCCTCGGTGGAATAGTTTGTGCTGTGGATGCTTGATGTGTTCCCATCGGCAGAGAGTTCGTAGAGCATATATTCTATCGAGTGGAAGCCGAGCAAACCATAACCGAAATTATTGTCGAGCGAATAATCGGCGCCATTGCGAATTTCGGTGAGAAGACGGTCCATTGCGTCTTTGTCGAGAGGCCAAGAGTCGATGTGCGGATCGATATTGTAGTCGGAAGCGGGGCCAAACAAAAATGCCTCGGAAAGTTCCCAATATTTGCGAGAGGTTTTCCACGCTTGAGCGGCATTTGAGATGTCGGCAGTGGTGAGCGTGCCGGTGGCATGCTTCTCTTGGATTATTTCGCAGTAGTCGTAAAGTTCGATTGCCGCGTCGGCCATGCTTTTGTATGTAGGCAACACAGTGTTGTTGATGTAGGCTGTAGCAGCGTTGCCGAGCACTTGTTCTTTGGTTGAAGTTTCATCTCCGTTGGGCTCGTCATTGTCAGAGCAGGATGTTAGTGAGAAGTTTGCGGCGAAAGCCGTGATAAGTAAAAGTTTGAGATACTTTTTCATTGAATATTTTATTAATATATAGTATTGTTCGTTTTAGATAAACCATCCGCAGTAGGCTATGCCTATCGACACTGAGGGCTCGTTGTTGTAGCGCGATTTGAGCAAACCAATAGAGTATTCGCCTTTCACCACGATTTGCGGCATTGGAAAGTAGTTTAAGCCTACGGCCACACGTTGGCGGCCACACCAGTCTTCTTTTGTGTCGCGCTCCATCTTGTACATTGAGTCGTAGTATTCGTATCTTCCGAATAAGTAAAGGTTTTTGCCGGAATTATGATATTTGGGGCAGAGACTTAGAAAATCGTAGCCGGCTTCAATGCCTGTGGCAATCACGTCTGATGCTACTTTCTGCCGTTTCGATACCGATGTTTTGGGCATTGAAATATTGAAGTCGGATATGCGCTTTGAGTCGCTCAAATGGCCATAGTCAAAGTTGCCGCGAGCTAAAATGCCATGCCCTTTGTATTTAAAGTCGACCGAGCCTATTGACACTGTGCCGTGCACACCATCGTTCTTTGAATTGTTTGTGGGGTAGAGCGTGTTGCGGAAGCTGTTGCCCACATAGCCCGATGCTGAAATGCGCAGGCCGGGCACCGAGGTGTTGTCGACGCGAGCAGCCACTGCAACGCTGTTGGCAATTTTAAATTCGTAGGGCGAAGCAGAGCCATAGTGTATCCACGAGTCGTTGCCAAATCGCTCGCTGTCGAGGCCCGGCACTAACATTGCTTCGTAGCGCCAATTCCCGGCTTTACCCCAAATGCTGATGCCTACTTCGTGCCAAGTACAGGGGAAAATGGTGTTTTCTCCTTCAGGACGATACACGCCGAAAAATTCTGTGGGCATATGGTGTGAATTGGTTTGCCCCACGGGCACCACCATCATGCCGGCGCGCACGTTGAGCTGTGGCATAAATGATTTTTGTATCCAAAATTGCTCGAGGGCTACCTCGCCGCCGCGTTCAATCTCTGATTCGTATTCGCCGGCCTCTTCGGTCTCAATCTCTACGGCCGATTCTGTGCCACCATGTTCAAACTCGATTTCACTTGACATTGACCAGCCCTTGCCAAAGTCGTAGCCGAGAAAAATCACAACGTGTGGCAAATCGAAACGTCCGTGTGTTTGGTCCTTGACACTTGTCGGGTCGGTGTAGCGAAGATAGCTGTCGCTGTAAAAATTTTTCGACATCACCGCCTCGCCGTATCCGCCTACAGACAGGCGGCTTTTGGATATTTTAAATAAGCGGGTAGAGTCGCTTTCATTGGTTTGTGCATTTGTCGGTGTTGATGTGGCTCCGACCAGTGCTATAGCCGCAAATAGCGCTAATTTTTTGGTTACTGAAATAAACATAAAGTAATAATGCGATTTTTATGCTGCAAAATTACTTATCGTTTGAAGGGTGTACAATACTCAAATTTATATAAATTTTGCTTAATAATCGCGGCCTGCTCGGGCTGCGATTAATCAAAAGTGACTACTCAAAAGTGAGTATTATTTCCCGTATTATAAAGGGTAAACCATACACACCTCTTGATCGGTGTATATGGCTTACAGTATTTTATGTTTATATGTAATTGTGGCCGGTTATTTAAGCATATCTAGTGTCTCGCGACGTAGCGTGGCATCCGATTCATAAATGCCGTTATAGTCGATAGTGGAGGTGGATGAATCCTGCTTTTCGACGCCGCGCATCTTCATGCACATGTGTTGGGCTTCACACACCACCAACACACCTTTTGCGCCAAGCGAGCTTTTCACCACTTCGCAAATCTCGTGGGTGAGACGCTCTTGCACTTGCAGCTTTCGAGCGCATATATTCACCACTCTTGCCAGTTTGCTTAATCCCACAATTTTGTCGTCGGGGATATATGCAACCGACACTTTCCCATAGAATGGCAATACGTGGTGCTCGCAAAGAGAATAAAATTCGATGTCCTTGACAGCCACTACTCGCGAGCCGTCGTGGTCGAAAATCGCTTCGTTGAGAGTTGCCTTGGCATCACTACGATAGCCCGATGTGAGATAGTAGAGCGCTTTGGCTGCGCGCTGTGGCGTCTTTACGAGGCCTTGGCGCGAAGTGTCTTCGCCCAACAGAGTGATTATTTCATCCATGTGGGCGGCAATACGCTCTATACGCTCTTGATCGGAAAGTTGCGAGATATCTGTTTTGCTCATGCTTACTGAATGTTTATACGGTCGCGCACCACTCTAAGTTGGGATGCAATTGAGGGGATGGCCGCCTTGATTGATGCCATGGCTGATTCGGCTTCGGAACGGGTGCGAAAATCGCCTACTTTCACGCGCCAATAAGGCGAATTGAATTGAATGTAGGTGCGCCATTCGGGGAATCTGCCGGCAACAAGGCGCTTGCGCGCTTGTGCACCGTTTTTGGCGGTGCGGGGGTTGTTGTCGTCGTAGACTTGCACGCGATATCCTGTCCGAGTGGTGGCTTGAGTTGTAGTCGTGGCCTGTTGCTCGTCTGTCGGAGTTTCCACTTGCTCGGCCGGGGCCAGACGAGAAGCCATGCCTGCCGGCATTTCCACTGTGATAACGCCGCCTGAAGATATTTGGTTGATGATGGGAATCGAGTCGGTGGGGTTTTCAGCCGCCAAACCAATTGACGAGGCCATCGCTACAGCCAAAATTAAGCATTTATATGACATATCGCGTTTATTAATATTGCGACTGCAAATTTATAAAATAATTTGCAGTCGCAAAAATGGGATTATCTGTAATAATTAGAATGCGCTAACAATGCCCATGAAATCAGCACATTTGAGGGCAGCGCCACCAATGAGGCCACCATCAACGTTGGGCTTAGCGAAGAGCTCGGCAGCATTTGAAGGCTTGCAAGAGCCACCATAAAGAATCGAGGTGTTGTCGGCTACTTCGTTGCCATATTTAGCAGCGATGGTTGCGCGGATGTGAGCGTGCATGTCTTCAGCTTGGTCGGCTGTAGCGGTTTTGCCGGTGCCGATAGCCCATACGGGTTCGTAAGCGAGGATGATTTTAGAGAAGTCTTCAGCAGAGAGGTTGAAGAGAGCTTCTTCGATTTGAGTTTTTACAACTTCGTTGTAGGTGCCGTTTTCGCGTTCTTCGAGCACTTCACCGATGCAGAAGATAGGGGTGAGGTTGTTGGCGAGAGCGAGAGCGAGCTTTTCGCGAAGAGTTGCAGAAGTT
>CAZRCU010000015.1:0-21633 GCA_964598685.1 uncultured Bacteroides sp. | reverse complement strand
ATTTTGCATTGTAAAAACAGGCGCGTTAATCAGTGTTAAGGTGTCACAAGTGCTCTTTATGACGCGTTTTTCGTGTAAAAGTGACACCTCGGAGTGTTAAAATCGAGAAAAAAATATTGCCATTTGGTAATATTCAGTAGATTTTTATTAACTTTGCAACAAATATCCCCGAGTGTACTGTGCCCGGGGTACGAGATCCAGAAAATTTTTATCCACTTATTTATTTTATGTCTAACTACTTTTTAGTATGAAAAAGCTGTTTCTATTACTTGTGACAGTGATATCTTTAGCCTTGTGTGCGTCGGCCCAGACGCGTACAGTTAAGGGTACTGTCATCGACGCTACTAATGATGAGCCATTGATTGGCGCGTCAGTTGTAGCTGCCGGTCAAAGCAACGGCGTCGCTACAGACTTCAACGGTGAATTCGTTATCACCGTACCTGCCTCGGCTCATAGCCTGTCAGTGTCGTATGTTGGCTATGAATCTAAGACGGTTGCTATTTCCGGTCCCGTTTTGACTATTCACCTTAATCCTGCCGACAACAGCCTTAACGAAGTTATCGCTATTGCTTATGGTACCGCTAAGAAATCGGAATACACCGGTTCGGCATCAGTGGTGAAAGCAGATCAAATTGAAAACTCTATGGTAACAAACGTTACCACCGCCCTTACCGGCAAGGTGTCAGGTGTACAAATCCTGAACTCTGACGGCCAGCCCGGTTCTACTCCCTCGGTTTATATCCGTGGCGTCGGCTCTATCAATGCCGGCACACAGCCTCTTTATGTACTCGATGGTGTGCCCATCCAATCCGGCGACGTTCCCCAGCTCAATAGCATGGACGTTGAATCAATGACCGTGTTGAAAGACGCTGCCGCTGCCGCTCTTTACGGCGCTCGTGGTGCCAACGGCGTTATCCTTATCACCACCAAGCGTGGTAAAGAAGGCGAAGCCAAGGTTACTTTCGATGCTCGTTGGGGTGCCAACTCGCGCGAAATCCCCAACTATAGCGTAATCAAATCGCCCGCTCAATACTATGAGATGGAATACACCGCTCTCTACAACGGCTATCTTCCCACCTACGGTGCTGCCGGTGCACACTCTCGTGCCAACAGCGCTCTTAACTCAGTGTTTGGTGCAGGCTACCAAATCTGGACAGTCCCCACCGGCCAATCTCTCGTTGGTACCAACGGCAAGCTCAACCCCAATGCTACCCTTGGTTACAGCGACGGTTCCAACTACTTCACTCCCGATGATTGGAGCGACTACTCTTTCCGCAACGGTCTCCGTCAAGAATACTCTGTAAGCGTTTCCGGCGCTAACGATCGCCTCAACTACTATGTAAGTGCCGCTTACATGGGCGACGAAGGTGTTATCCAACACTCCGACTACAATCGTCTCGCTACTCGTGCCAGCGTTGAATACCAAGCTAAGAAATGGTTGAAACTCAGCACAAACATGTCGTATTCTTACGCCTCTTCTAACGCTCCCGACGACCAAACCTCGTCTAACTCCGGTAGCAACGTCTTCTTGATGGCCAACCAAATTGCGCCTATCTACCCGATGTTCATCCGCCAGGCCGACGGCTCTATCCTCTACGACAGCAGCACCGGCTATCCCGTCTACGACTATGGCGACGGCAACTATAGCAACGGCGTTCGTAACTTCTACAACAAATCAAACGCTGTATCCGACCTTATCTACAGCAGCACCCAATACCTGATGGACGTGTTCAATGGTAAATGGACTGCCGTTATCACCCCTATCAAAAACTTGAACATTACCGGCAACGTCGGTTACTATCTCGATAGCACTCGTGCTCACGCCACCACCAGCAACCTCTACGGTCAAATGGCAGAATACGGCGGTAGCGCTGAACAAGACTACACCCGCACTCGCGCTATCAACCTCCAATACCTCGCCACCTACAAGCACTCTATCGGCGAGCACAACAACCTCGACTACCTGCTCGGTTATGAAAGCTACGACCTAAAGGCTGAATCTCTTGCAGCTATCGGTTACAACCTCTACCAATCAGGCGTTTGGGCTGTTAACAACACTCTGAACAACGACCGTCGTAAAGGCTACGGTTCTGAATCAAGCTACGCTACTCGCGGTTGGTTTGGCCGTATCAACTACAACTACGACAGCCGCTACTTCGCATCATTCTCTTATCGTCGTGATGCTTCTTCTCGCTTCGCTCCTGACAAACGTTGGGGTAACTTCTTCTCGGTATCTGCTGCATGGGATATCGCTAAGGAATCTTTCATGACCGACTTCACCAACGTTGACCTCCTCAAGTTCAAAGCTTCTTTCGGTCAACAAGGTAACGATAACATCGGCAACAACTACGCTTACCTCGACCAATACTCGCTCCAAGGCGTCGACTCTTGGTCGGATGGTAACCTCGCCTACAAAGGCAACCCCGATATCACTTGGGAAACTTCTAACGCATTCAACATTGGTTTCGACTTCTCGTTCTTCAAAGGCCGCATTGATGGTACTTTGGAATACTTCCAACGTCAGACCTCCGACATGCTCTACAACAAGCCTGTTGCTCCCTCCAATGGTTATAGCTCAATTCCTATGAACGTCGGCTCGATGCGCAACTATGGCGCTGAACTCGAACTCACCGGCAACATCTTCCGCTCTAAGGACTTCAGCTGGGACGTTTATGTCAACGCTACCTGGATCCGCAACAAGATTTTGAAACTCTCGCCCGACTTGAATGGTGAACTTATCTCAGGTTCTACTATCTTCCAAGAAGGCAAATCTCGCTACCAATACTATCTCGTAGAATACGCAGGTGTTGACCCCGAAGACGGTTCTCCTCTGTGGTGGGCTAAAGATAGCGACGGCAACGAATACAAAACCACCAACTATGATACCGCTAACTCTACCAACCGCAAAGCTACCGGCAACAACTTGCCTTGGCTCTATGGTGGCTTCGGCACCTCGGTACAAGCCTACGGTTTCGATCTTAACATCGGTTTCTCTTACCAAGTTGGCGGTCGTGTAATGGACTCGGGTTACGGTTCACTTATGCATAATGGTGGCACTGACAACGCCGGTTACAACTGGCACACCGATATGCTCAACGCCTGGACTCCAGAGAACACCAACACCAACATTCCTTCTCTCAACGCGCTCCGTTCTTATTCACTTGGCGGCAGCTACTCTACCTTCCTGCTCACAAGCTCCAACTACCTCTCACTTAACAACATCACTGTTGGCTACACCTTCCCCGGCAAGGTCGCTCACAAGCTCGGTCTTGAAAGCCTCCGCATCTATGCAGCCGGCGACAACATCGCTCTTTGGAGCCGTCGTAAAGGTCTCGACCCCCGCAACGGTTTCGGTTGGCTCGAATCAAATGTTACCTACTCAGCTGTTCGTAACATCTCCGGCGGTCTTCGCGTAGTATTCTAATCTTGGTGTTACAAACTATCTTATAAGACTGTATTAAATTATGAAAAATTTCAATAAAATACTGGCTATCGCGCTGCTTGGTTCGGCAGCAGTAGGTTGTAACGACCTTAGCACCGAGCCTCTGTCATCGACTGTCACTACCGACCAGAAAGAGGCCGTAGTTGAAAGCAATCCCGAAATGGCTTCGGCTGCTGTAAACGCTCTGCCCCAGGCTCTCAAAAATGTAATGGCCAACTATAGCGGTATTCACACCGACTTTGGCGTTCCCTCGATGTTCCTTATCACCGACTCTCGCGGTCAGGATATGGTTGCCGACAACACCGGTTACAACTGGTATTCTGCTGCTGCCTCTATGGCCGACTTTGGTGGTACATACTATGATAACCTCCTTTTCTGGAACACTTTCTACAAAGAAATCCTTGCCTCTAACCTCGTTATTGGCTCAATCTCGGACGAAACCGAAAACGGTGAGCTCCAATACTTCTTGGCTCAAGGTCTCGCATTCCGTGCCTACTCTTTGTACAATCTTACCCAGATGTATCAATTCACCTATGCTGTTAATCCCGAAGCTCCCTGTATCCCCATCGTTACCGATGAAAATCGCGACGAAGTGGCTCTCAACGGCAACCCCCGTGCCAGCGTAGCTGAAATGTATGCTCAAATCATCTCCGACCTCGACCGTGCTGAAACAGCCCTCACTAAGGCAGCCGAGCAAGGCTATGGCCGCGAAGAAAAGAACTTTGTCGACCTCGCTGTTGTTTACGGCCTTAAGGCTCGTTCTTATCTCGTAATGCAAAAATGGAGCGATGCAGCAAACTACGCTCAAAAAGCTATCGACGCTGCCAAGGCCGAGAACCTCTCGCCCTACACAATCGCTGAAGCAGGCGTCCCTGCCTTCTATGATATCACCGACCACAACATTATGTGGGGTATCAAGAACGAATCTACCGAATCGTTCACCCAAGGCGTTGTTAACTTCGCCTCTATGATGGGTTCGTTCCTCTCCAACGGCTATTGCAGCGCCGGCGTTTATCGTAAGATTAACAAAAAGCTCTACGCTTCAATCTCTTCTACCGACGTCCGCAAGGGCTGGTGGCTCAACGAGAACGGCACAGCTCCCTCAACCCTTCCCGCTCAATATCGCTCTTACATTTCTTCTCAATCCGGCAGTAGCGCATTCGTGCCCTACACCCAAATCAAATTTGGCGCCGTTGACGCCACCCCCGGCACCGACGGCTCTGCCGATGTGCCTCTGATGCGTATCGAGGAAATGTATCTTATCCTTGCTGAAGCTCAAGGCATGCAGGGCACCGCTACCGGCACCGCTACACTTGTCGACTTCGTTAAGACCTACCGCGATTCCAACTACTCGTTCACTGCCGGCAACACCACTTCTTTCCAAGACGAAGTGTGGAAACAACGCCGCATCGAGCTTTGGGGCGAAGGCTTCTCCTACTACGACATCATGCGTCTCCAAAAGGGTATCGACCGCGTTGGCGGTGGCTTCCCCGAAGCTTGGGTGTTCCAAGTTGCTGCTGACGATCCTGTGATGCTGTATGAAATCATCCAAAGCGAGGCTCAAGCCAACTCCGCTATCGGCGACGTTAGCAACGGCGCTTCTGTTCCTACTCCTGTAGCCGATAATTAATCTCCGCATCAGTTAATCGCTAAATCAGATTTAAAATTATGAACTTCAAATCATCAATAATAGCCGGCCTGTGCGGACTTGCGCTCGTGTCCACCGCTTGTAGCGACGAGAACGAATACGTTCCCGCTTCGGCCGTCAACACCCCCGAGGTGTACCTGTCGCGTCTCGACGACACCGAGTTTACCCTCGTTGAGACCGATAATGAGATCGACATCCCGTTCTATCGTCTCTCTGATGGTGCTGCATCTTCAGTGACTGTTGAGGTTACCAACCCCGACGCCTCTCTGTTCACCGTGCCCACCACCGTCTCTTTCGCCGAAGGTGAAAAGACAGCCAACCTGCCTATCTCTTTCAATGCAAAGCAACTCCAAGGTGGTGTCCCCTACGAAATCACCGTTAAGCTTACTGAAGGTGAAGATACTCCCTACTACCTCACCCAAGTCACCTACACTCTCACTTATATTCCTTGGGAAGATTATGTAGTCGACGGCTCTAACATGGCTCTCTACACCGACGACCTTATCGACGCTCTCTTTGGTGTTGATATCCTCACATGGGAAGTTCCTGTTCAATACAGTGAATATATGCCCGGTGTATATCGTTTCGCCGACATCTACAAGCAATATAGCCCCTACTATGGTCAAGGTTCATTCGACGAAGAGACCAGCTATCTCTACATCAATGCCAACGACCCCAACTGCGTATACTTCTGCGACGCTCGCGGTAATGCCTACGACAACACCGGCTGGGCTATCTTCTACTCAGGCTGGTCGCTCAGCGACGATTACGGCGAATTCCAATTCACCGGCTATTACAACTACTACATGTACAAAGCTTCTGTGGCAGAAAGCGCTGACGATGCTGAAGGCTATCAAGCTGATGCTATTGATTATGCAGGTAAGTTTGACCGTGGTATCATCACATTCCCCGAATCTTCACTCCTTGTTCGCATCCCTGCTTACAGCAGCGGCTGGTACACCGGCAACGAAAACGGCGGATTTAAGATTGTGATGCCCGGTGTCGACGAAAACGACCTCTACGATTGGGAAGACCTCGGCACAGGCCAATGGACCGACGGTGTGGTTTATCCCTACTACGGCGAAGCTCCCCAAACCTACGACGTACAGATTCAATACTTCAGCGACGGTGAGACCACTCTCTACAAGATGCTCAATCCCTACAAGCAAGGTGTAATGCCCGACGGTCTCGCTTACGAAGACGACAAATACATCATCTTCGACGCTTCGAATCCTCAGTGTATCAAGGTTGACATCCAAGAAACCGGCTGGATTGACACCGAGAACAACAACGGCGCTCTCTCTATCATCAACGCCGCTTCCTACCTGCTGCTCTCTCAATCTTCGATGACCGATGAAACCATCATCAAGAACGGCTACAACGACGTGCTTGCCAACAACAAGATCACATTCGCTAAGGGCAACTTGATGTACACCTTCCTCGATTCACCCGACAAGACTGTCAACAGCCAGCTCTATGATTGCGAAGAATGCGTTCTCGCTCTGCCTGCTGCCGCTAAGCACGCTAAAGCCACTGCTAAGAAAGGCCAAAAGAAAGACCTTCGCACCCTTTCTATCAAGAGCAACGCTCGCGCTTTCAAATTCTAATTGAATTTCACATTCCACTTCATAAAAAGCCCGCTTCTGCGGGCTTTTTTCTTGCCTTAATTTCCGCTTAAAAAGTGTGATATTGCTGAAAATGTTGTAACTTTGCATTTATATGAGCGAAAAGGCCCTTACTCGAGACATGGTCGACAACCCCGCGCTGTGGCGGCTGTCGCTGTTGCTATGCGCCAACTCGTTGGAGGTGGCCGCTGTGCGCACCACAGGCGAGGCCGACGTGATTTCTGCGTCTATCCCCTTGTCGGCTGAATCCTCGTTTGAGGAAGCTATTTATGCCAACCCACTATTGCTGGCGCCGTTTGGCAAAATCGACATCGTGGTCACTACCCCCGATTGCTATATTTTGCCGGCCGACACCGTGGCCGATTCCGCGGCCCTCGACTCGCTTGAGCAAATGATGTGCAACCGCTCGGTGCGCACCGTTCGCTACACCGACGACGTCGACTCGCGCAACGGGCTCATGTTTCGTCTCGAGCATCGCGTGGCCAACTTCCTTACACGCACGTTTGGTGCCGTGGTGCCTCGCCATCGATTGGCCGTGTTGGCTCAGTATTTCAGCCATAAGAGCCGATTGGGCAACACCGGCAAGGTGTATGTCAACCTGCGCAGCGATTCGGCCGACGTAGTGGCCTACGACTCGATGGGCCTGGTGTCGCTGGCCACGTATCATTGCCCCGACATCGCCGACGCCTCATATTATGTGCTGGCCGCCATCAAATCGGCCGGATTAGACCCCGCTGTCGATGAAATTCTCATTGCCGGCGACCCTGCCCGCCGCGCTGCTCTCAGCGCCGAATTGCGACGCTTTGCTAATTGTGTAATGCCCGCCGTTTTCCCCTCTGCGCTTTATCATGCCTCGGCCGGAAAGCTGCCTTTTGAATTAGTGATTTTGCCCCTATGCGAATAATACGAGGAAAATATGGGAGACGTCGTTTCGACGTTCCGAGCAACATCTCCGCTCGCCCCACCACTGATTTTGCACGTGAAAATCTCTTCAACGTTCTCGAAAATATCGTCGACATTGAAGATGCACGCGTGCTCGACCTTTTTGCCGGCACCGGTGCCATATCGCTGGAATTTCTCTCGCGTGAAGCCGCGTCGGTCACAGCTGTTGAAAAAGCCGCTACACAATACAACTTTATCCGCAAGGTGGCGCAGCAGCTCAATATTCAGAATCTCACACTAATCAAGGGCGATGCCCTGCGATTCCTGGAATCCGTTGCGGTTCCCTACGATATAATTTTTGCAGATCCCCCCTACGATATGGATGGCTTTGCCGAAATCCCCGGCCGCATTCTTAATAGCGGCGCTGTGAAATCGGGCACCCTCGTCGTGGTGGAGCATTCAAAAGCACACGATTTTAGCTCTCTTCCCGGATTTATTGACCACCGCACCTATGGCTCGGTCAATTTCTCGATTTTCCGTATTGACTAAGTATTTTTATTAAACCCATTAGATTAATCATCAATGAACATTGCAATTGTCGGGGCCGGCGGAGCTGTCGGCCGTGAAATATTAAAAGTGCTCGAGGGGGGTGCCCTCCCCGTCGACAATTTGCGCCTATTTGGCTCTGCTCGCAGCGCCGGTAGCAAAATGTCGTTTCGCGACAAACTCTACACCGTTGAACAGCTTACCCACGATAGCGATTTTAGCGGCGTCGATTATGCCTTAGTGTCGGCCGGTGGCTCGGTGTCGCAAGAATTTGCCTCTGTAATCACCGCCCATGGCGCCTTGATGATTGATAATTCCAGCGCTTTCCGCATGGATAGCGATGTGCCCCTGGTGGTGCCCGAAATTAATGGCGATGATGCTCTGAATGCACCGCGCCGCATCGTGGCCAACCCAAACTGCACCACAATACAGATGGTCGTTGCCCTCAATCCGCTGCACAAAATATCGCCCGTGAAGCGAGTGCACGTGGCCACCTATCAGGCTGCCAGCGGCGCCGGCGCTGCTGCCATGGACGAGCTCATTCAGCAGCACAGCGATATTGCTGCCGGTCGCGAGCCCCATGTTGAGCGCTTTGCCCACCAACTGGCCTACAACGTAATTCCGCATATCGACGTCTTTACCGACAATGGCTACACCCGCGAGGAGATGAAAATGTATTTTGAAACTCGCAAAATCATGCACGCTCCCGAAATCAATGTCAGCGCCACCTGTGTGCGCGTGCCCGTGATGCGTGCCCATAGCGAAGCCATTTGGGTGGAGACCGAGAGCCCTATCAGCCTTGAGCAGGCTCGCGAGGCCTTTGCATCGGCTCCCGGCGTGGTGCTCGTCGATGATCCCGCAAATCTCAAATATCCTATGCCGCTCCACTTGGCCGGCACCGACCCCGTCTATGTGGGCCGCATCCGCAAAGACCTTGCCGGCCCGGGGCTTTCTTTCTGGACTGTTAGCGACCAGCTGCGCAAAGGTGCTGCACTGAATGCGGTGCAAATCCTTGAATACGTGGCCTCTCGTTAGCCCATAATCTCTCCTCACTCAAATCTCTTACCTCTCACCTTTTACCTCTCACCTTTTACCTCCAATCATGATACCGATTGCACTTGTCACACAGCCTATTACGATATTCTTTATCGTATTGGTGATTATATTGCTTGCTCCGCTGCTGCTCAACAAGCTCAAAATCCCACACATCATAGGCATGATTGTGGCCGGTGTGCTCGTCGGCCCGCACGGGTTTAATGTGCTCAACGACGACTCAAGCTTTGCCATTTTTGGTCAGGTGGGCTTGCTCTACTTGATGTTTTTGGCTGGCCTTGAGATCGACATGTATCACCTGAAGCTCAATCTGCGCCGAGGCCTGTTTTTTGGCTCTCTCACGCTGTTTGTGCCGCTCATTATCGGCGTACTGTCGAGTATGTGGATTCTCCACCTCGACATCACCACATCGCTGCTGCTTGGCGCTATGTATGCCGCCCACACCCTCATTGCCTATCCTGTGGCCGCACGTTATGGCATCACTCGCGCTCCGGCTGTGTTGGTGGCGGTGGTTGGCACAATTATAGCCGTGGCCGGTTCGCTGCTCGTGATTGCCGCGGCAGTCAATATAAATCGTGATGGCGGACTAAATCCGGCGGCGTTTCTATGGCTCTCCGTTAGGGTGGTGATTTGGGTGTTGGCCCTGCTGTTTTTCTTTCCTCGAATCACTCGCTGGTTCTTTAAGAGCTACTCCGACCGCGTCACACAATATGTGTTTGTGATGATGATGGTGTTCTTGGCCGCATGGAGCGCCCAGCTAATCGGGCTTGAAGGCGTGCTCGGAGCATTTTTGGCCGGTCTGATTCTGAATAGATTTGTGCCACCGGCCTCGCCGCTGATGTCGTCGATAGAATTTGTGGGCAATGCGATTTTCATTCCCTATTTCCTGATTGGTGTGGGCATGATGATTAATTTGCGCGTCGTTGCTAATGTCGACACCTTGTGGGTGGCCGCAGTGATGCTCACCGTGGCCCTCGTGTCGAAATGGATTCCCGCCTATATCACCAAGCGCCGCTATGGCTTTGGCAAATCCAGCTGCAAGGTGATGTTTGGCCTTACAGCGGCCCACACCGCCGTAGCCTTGGCAGTGGTCACTCTCGGCTTCCAGATGGGAATGTTGTCGGTGGTGATGTTGAATGCCACCATCTTGGTGATTTTGGTCACATGTGCCGTGGCACCGCTTATCGTGGCCGCCGGCGCTCCCAAGCTTAAAATCAGCATGACCGACGACGAGGACGTGGTGCGCCACACCCGTGTCAACAATTCGCTGATTGCCGTGTCGAATCCTCTCACGGCCGCCTCGCTTGTGGAGCTTGGCGTGTTGATGCGCAACGACACCGGCCAACATAATTTTTATGCTATCCACGTGCGCAACGATAATGCACCGGCAGCCAAGGCAATGTCGCGCAATTCGCTCGATATTGCACGCTCCACAGCCGCTGCCGCCGCGCTGCAAATCGCCGAGATTGAGCGCTACGACCTCAACACTGTCACAGGCATCCTCAATGCACTGCCCGAACGCGACATCACCGAGGTGATTGTGGGCATGCACCGCCGTGGCGCGCTTATTGATTCATTCTATGGCTCAAAAATTGAGCAGTTGCTCAACGGCACCAACCGCATGGTGCTGATATCGCGCTGCTACATCCCGCTCAACACCGTGGCGCGAATCGTGGTGGCTGTGCCTAAATCGGCCCAATACGAGACCGGCTTCAGCCGCTGGGTGCGCTGCCTTGCCCGCATCACCCGCCAGCTGGGGTGCCGCATCATCTTCTGCTGCCACCAGGATATCCAGCCATTTATCCGCGGTGTGATTCACCAGGGCGATTATGGCATTAGATATGAATTCCGCACCACCACCTCGTTCGACGAGATGATACTGCTCACGGGGCGTGTGCTCGACGACGACCTCTTTGTGGTGATCAGTGCTCGCCCAAATTCGGTGTCGTATGGCGAGGAAGTCACCAATTTGCCGCCACTGCTCCAGCGCAATTTCTCGCGCAACAATCTGCTGGTGATTTATCCAGAGCAATTTGGCGAGGAAGTGGCCCTTACATCGTTTGCCGATCCATTGTCGGCCGACATCGTATCGGGGCCGGCGCCATGGTTTACCAAGCTGTGTAAGCGCTTGCGTCAGCGTCATTCAAACTAATTTCCGCAAAATCCGTTTTAATATAATAATACTCGGCCCGATTTGAGAATCCTACGGAAAACAATCAAAATGCTGCTTTGGCTGCTGCTTGTAGCTGTGATGCTGCCGGTGGCTGTGCTCACTTTGGTCTACTCTCCGTGGAGCGAGGATTTGATTTGCCAATATATCACGGCCGTGACGCGCGACAGCGCCACACGCATTTCCATCGAACGGTTGCGGATTGATTTCCCGCTGATTGTTGAAATCGCCGGATTGCAAGTCGACATCGACGGCGAGCAAATGATTGCAGCCGACCGACTATCTACATCTGTTGCCCTAAAGCCGCTCTTTAGCGGCGTGGCGCAGCTTGAATATGTCGATATGGACAATGGCCACATTACCATGGGCCGCCCCGACTCGGCTTTGTACATGAATATCGTGGCACAATGTCTGGCCCTCACCGATGCAAAAATCACGCTCGAGGATATGAATATCGACGTGGCCGACGGCTCGTTAAGCCATGCTCGCGTGGCCATGGTGATGAACCCCGACACCACCACCGTGGCCGACACCGTGGCCGCATCTCCCACTCAAATGGCTATTCGCCTGCACCGGCTGGCCGTTGACGATATTGCCTTTTCAATGCGCATGCTCCCCACGATTGACTCTCTCAGCACTGCCATCCCCGTCGCTACGCTCGCCGAGGCAAATATCGACCTCGCAAATCAAAAAATCTCAATCGGCGGCTTCACCGGCCATGGGCTCGACGTGCTGTATATGATGCCCGACGAGGCCACGCTGGCGCAAGTGCCCGAAATCCCCGATAAAGAATCCACCGGCGAGCCCTGGACTATTACAATCGACACCGTAGGCTTCGACCGTGGCCATGCTCTCTACACCACACGCGGTTATAAGCCGCTCGCCGGCTTGGATTTCTCCTATATCGAGGCCGATTCGCTTGCGATTGGTGTGCGCAATTTCTATAATCGTGCCACTGATGTAATTGTGCCGCTCACAATGTCGGCGCGAGAGCGATGCGGTGTCGACCTCGCCGCTTCAGGCACTCTCAACATTAGCGAATCGCTGATTAAGTTCGACGACTTCACCCTTGCCACGCCGCCCGGCACCGACCTCGATTTTGCGGCTCTGCTCGGCATGGGCGACCTCACCACCGACCCCACGCTGCCGCTGGCTCTCACCCTCGACGGCTATCTCAATTTCGGCGATGCCGCCAAAATGTTTCCCGATTTCGCTTCATATTTTGCCATGCTCGGTCGCGATAGCAGGCTTTATGCAAATATCTCGGCCGACGGCACCTCGGGCGACCTCTCTGTGGGCAATCTCACGCTATCTTTGGCGCAAGTGGCCTCGCTTAAGGCCAAGGGTAGGGCACTCAATATGTTTGATGAAAAGCGAATGGCAGGCAACATCGACTTGCAAGCCGATTTAATAAATCTAAACCCCATCAAAAACGGCCTGCTCGACAAGCAAACAGCCTCGCAAATCAATATCCCCCGCACGCAGCTCACAGCCAAGGCCCAAATGCAGCGCGGCCACGTCACCGCTACAGCCCTTGCCACCGCTTTGCAAGGCCGCATGAGCCTTGATGCCGACTGGCTGATGCCCTCGCAAACCTATGCATTAACCCTCGACCTCGATAAAATGCCTGTCGACGCCTTTATGCCGCAATTGGGCGTGGGCAATGTCACAGCGTCGCTAGTGGCCGATGGCTCGGGCTACGACCCTTTCAAGCCCGAAATGAAGCTCGACGCCGCGCTCGACCTCACCGAGGCAATCTACAATGGCTACAACTACAACAATATTGCCGCTACCGCCGTAGTGGCCGACGGCCATGCCGACATCGACGCGCAATCCACCAATCCCGCAGCGCAATTTATCTTGTCGGCTTCAGGCAATCTGGTAGGCAAATCCTACAGCTGGTCGGCCTCGCTCAGCGATGCTTTTGCCGACCTCAAATCGCTCGGCTTCTCTGACGAGACAGCCAACGTCACGGCCAATCTTGCCGCCGACGTGGCCTACACTCCGGCCTGGAACGAGATTAATGCACGAATGATGCTGAAATCGTTATCGTATCAAGACGATATAAGCACAATCAATCTTGATAATGTGCTCACCCACTTCAATACCGACAGCATTTCCACTAATCTGTCGGTGCATAATCGCGACCTCTATGCCTTTGCCGGCCTGCCCATGCCGCTCGACACCGTGCTGGCCCGCGTCGACACCCTCTCAAATATTTTGGCTCGCGACGTAGCCTCCTACACAATCAATGTCGACCGCTTGCAGCGCGCTTTGCCGAAATTTAATTTCGAACTGAATGCCGGTAAAAATAATTTCCTAAACGATATTTTGGCCGGTAGCCGCTCGTCGCTCGGTTCGCTGCTCATCAATGCAGAAAACGACGAATCATTTGCCATGAATGCTTGTGCGCTGGGCTATTCATCGCCCTCCATCAACATCGACACCATCACGGCCGATATATCCCAATATGGCTCGCGACTGGTCTATGATATCGTTATGAATAATCGGCGCGGCACGTTCGACGAATGGGCTCATGTGCTGCTCAACGGCTATTTTGATGATAATCGCCTGTTTGCCAATCTTGAGCAGGAAAACATTTCCGGCGAATCGGGATATGTGCTGGGCCTTGAGGCGGCTGTGGCCGACTCGCTCCTCACTGTCAATATTAGCCCCAACGACCCCGTTATCGCCTATAAGCCCTGGACTGTCAACGACGACAATTATCTCACCTGGAACTTGGCTCGACGCCACCTCGATGCAAATCTTCACATGACATCCCCCGGCTCGGCTGTGGAAATTTATACTGAGCATAATGCCGATGAAGCCGACCATCAAGAGCAAGTGACCATCAATCTCGCCGATATTAAAATCTCGGATTGGGTGAATATCAACCCATTCGCGCCGACAATCACCGGCACCGTCAGCGCTAATCTCGGCATCACCGCCGAGGAGGGCAACGTGAACGGCTCGGGCACAGTCTCTATGACCGACTTTAGCTACGACCGCCAGCGCGTTGGCTCGCTCCAGGCCGACATCGACGTCTCCACCGACCTCAATGGTTTGATTCGTGCGAAGACCGACATCAGCATAGATTCTGTGAAGACCATCACCTTGGCCGGTGCGCTCAACGATTCCGTGAGCGGTTCGCCCTTGGCCATGGATTTTTCAATGATTCATTTCCCGCTCACCACGGTAAACCCGTTCTTGCCGAGCGGCGTGGCAAAGCTGTCGGGTATGCTCAATGGGCAAATGGAAATTAAGGGCACCGCCGAATCGCCCCTGCTCGACGGTTGGTTGCAATTCGACGATGCCGCCGTAAAAGCAAACATGACAGCCACCACCTATGCTATCAGCGACACCAAGATTCCTGTGGAAAACAATGTGGTGCGCTTTAATAATTTTGCAGTGAGCGGCGCCGATGAAAATGCGCTCAAGCTCACCGGCAACGTGGACATCACCTCAATGTCGTCGCCAAAAGTCGATTTGGCCCTCGACGCGTCCAACTTCCTGCTTTGCAACACCTCGCGCGCTGCCAAGGGCGCCGACATCTATGGCAAAGGCTCTGTCAACCTTCATGGCACAGTCAAGGGCAATATGAATTTCATGGCAGTCAACGCCAATTTGGCTGTGCTGTCCGGCACTAATCTCACATATGTGATGGCCGACGCTCAAAGCGCACTATCACAGCAGTCCACTGCCGACATGGTGAAATTTGTCAACTTTGCCGACACCACCGCAGTGGAGCTTGTCGACAGCTTGCATTCCGACGAGCTTGCGCTGTTGGTTGATGCCACGCTCACCGTGGAAAACGGCACCACGCTCAATGTCGACCTCTCCACCGACGGCAAGAATAAAGTGCGCATCCAGCCCAACGGCACCCTGTCGTATTCAATGACACCGTTTAGCGACGGTCGCCTAACAGGCCGACTGAATATTCCCAAGGGATTCGCTCGATACACCCCGCCGTTTATGACCGAAAAGCTGTTTAATTTGCAAGAAGATTCATATGTGCTCTTCACAGGCGATATGCTCAATCCCACGCTCAACATCAACGCTGTGGATGAGCTTCGCGCCAATGTCACCCAGAGCGGCCAAAATTCCCGACTTATCAATTTCGACGTGTCGCTCGCAGTCACAGGCACGCTCGAAAACATGAGCGTGGCCTTTGACCTCTCCACCGACGATGATGTCACTGTGGCCAACGAATTGCTGTCCATGAGCGCCGACCAGCGCGCCAATCAGGCCATGAATATGTTGCTGTATAATATCTATTCGGGCCCGGGCACAAATGCCGACTCCAATCTCTCGGGCAATGCGCTATATTCCTTCTTGACTTCCCAAATTAATTCGTGGGCGGCCAGCACCATCAAGGGCGTCGACCTCAGCTTTGGCATCGACCAATACGATCGCACCTACAATGGCTCCACTTCCACCACTACAAGCTATAGCTATCAAGTGTCGAAATCGCTCTTCAACGACCGCTTTAAAATTGTGGTCGGCGGCAACTATTCCACCGATGCCAACGTGGATGAAAACTTCTCGCAAAATCTGATTAAAGATATATCCTTTGAATACTTCCTGAATGACGCGCAGACCATGTATGTGCGCCTGTTCCGTCACACCGGTTATGAAAGTATTCTCGAGGGTGAAATCACTCGCACCGGCGTGGGCTTCGACTATAAGCGCAAGGTGTCAAACTTTGGTAGCATTTTTAGATTCCTACATCGTAAGAAAACGTCCAATTCAGCCAATGCCCAATAAATCTGCAAATATTATCTATGTAGCCTTGGCGGCGCTTGCTATTGTGGTGCAAGCCTGCTCCACCACTCGTCGCATCCCCGACGACGACCAGCTATATATCGGCACCAAGGCCATCGAATACCTCTCTGATATGCCCGGCAATCACATCAGCGCCGAGGTAAAAGAGGCTATTTTTGAATCGGTCGACGTGGCCCCCAACAATTATTGGAGCATCGTGCGCTGGCGCTATCCGCTGCCTATCGGCCTATGGGTGTATAATAATTGGGATAATCCCGAAAAGGGCCTTAAACACTGGCTATATGAAAAATTGGTTGCTGAGCCTGTGCTGGTGTCGGATGTGCGTCCGAATGTGCGCTCCCACATGATTGAGCAAATTCTCGACAACAACGGCTATTTCCGTGGCACCGCCACCTACGAGCTGATTCCGGCTCGCAACCCTCGCAAGGCCAAGGTGCTGTATAAGGTAAATCCCGGCCCGGCCTTCACTCTCGATTCTGTCGACCTTCCCGCCGACACCTGCCACTTGTACCATCTGATTGATTCATTAGCGCAAATCGACACCTATTTAAAGCCCGGAGCAATTTTTGCAGCCGATTCGCTCAGCGCGGCGCGAGTGCGCATCACCAATGCCCTGCGCAATCGCGGCTACTATTATTTCCAGCCCGACTACATCGAATATTTGGCCGACAGCGTGGCCAATCCCGGCCATATTGCGCTGCGATTGGTGCCGGCTGCCAATATGCCCAAGTGGGCCAAGCAATGTTATAAAACCGGCCACACCACAGTCACCGTAAATCGCTATTCCGGCAGCCAGACGCCCGACACCATTGAGATGAGTCGCGGCATCACTTTGGTGCAGATGCAACCTTCGCGCCTGCGCAAACAGATTATCCCCGAATCTGTCACATTCCGCCAAGGCCGCACATTCTCGGTGAGAAACATGGACCGCACGCAAACCAATCTGTCGCGCCTCGGTATTTTCCGCATGATAAATATCGACACTTCGCCCGACACCACCGCCGTCGAGCCCACCCTCAATGTAAATGTGGATTGCACACTGGATATGCCGCTCGAGGTGTCGCTCGAGGTAAATGCCGCCTCTAAATCCAACAGCTATATCGGCCCGGGATTGTCGCTCGGCGTTAGCAATAACAACATCTTTGGCGGAGGCGAGCAATTCGGCGTCACCCTCACCGGCACGTATGAATGGCAAACCGGCCATGGCGGCGGCCTGTTTAATTCCTATGAATTCGGGCTCAACACCTCGCTGGCTTTCCCGCGATTGCTGGCCCCGAATTGGATTCCGCGTAGCCGCTACAACCTAAATTGGACGCGATTGTCGCTTAATGCCGATTTGCTCAATCGCCCACACTATTTCAAGATGGCGCAGTTCAACGCCTCCATTAGTTATGACTGGCGCTTGCGCAGATACGTGTCCAACTCGTTCACTCCGCTCAAGCTCACCTACACCAAGCTGATGAACACCACCGCCGAATTTGATTCAATCATGGCCGGAAATCAGGCCGTGGCTCTCAGCTTCCGCAATCAATTCGTGCCGCAGATGCTTTATTCCTACACCTACGACCGCCAGCTCAATAAATACAATGCTGCCAACTTCCAGCTCACTCTGCAAGAGGCCGGCAATATCACATGGGCTGTGTGGCAGCTATGCGGCTCGCATGGCGAGAAACGCCTCTTCGGCACTCCATTCTCGCAATTTGTCAAGGCTCAGGCCCAACTGGTGTGGGACCGCACCGTGGTGAGCGATCATCACATCGTGGGCCGTGTGGCTTGCGGTGCCGAGCATGCCTATGGCAATTCATCTCAGGTGCCATATTCAGAGCAATTTTATGTGGGCGGTGCCAACTCGGTGCGCGCATTCACCGTGCGCAGCATCGGCCCCGGCAGCTATCGGCCGCCGCAAGGCTCGCCCGAGCAAGATTTCGACCGCACCGGCACATTCAAATTCGAGGCCAATGTGGAATATCGGTTCCCCATTTCAGGAGCGCTCCACGGCGCATTATTCTTCGATGCCGGCAACGTGTGGCTGCTCAAGAGCGATGAATCGCGCCCGGGCGGCACACTGCGCGGCTCCACATTCTTGCGCGACTTGGCCACCGGCACCGGCGCCGGATTGCGCTTTGATATCAGCATGCTGGTGGTGCGTGCCGACCTCGGTATTGGCATCCACGCGCCCTACAACACCGGCCATGGAGGCTACTACAACATGGAATCTTTCGGCAAATCGCTCGCATTCCACCTCGCTATCGGATATCCGTTCTAAACTTTTATTCAGCCCATGGTGTTATATGTGCACTTTTCCCATATTTAACACCTATCTGCTATGAATGAATGTAAAAGTTTGAAAGGCACCAAAACCGAGAAAAACATCGTGGCTGCCTATCTGGCCGAATCTACGGCCTACACTCGCTACACCTACTATGCCAAGCAGGCCGACAAGGAAAACTTTTTCCCCATCGGCGAGGCCTTTCGTCGCACTGCCGACAATGAATTTCACCACAGCAAGGTGTTTTTCAAATTCCTGCAAGGTGGCGAAGTCGCTGTCAATGTCACTGTTGATGCAGGCGTAATCGGCACCACCGAACAAAATCTTGAAATCGCCATTCGCGAGGAAGCCCAAGAGGGCGTGGAAATGTATCAAGCTGCCGCTAAAGTGGCAGATGAAGAGGGCTTTGCCTACATCGCCGAGCGTTTCCGTGCTATCGCCGAGGTCGAACGCCTCCACCGCGACCGCTTCGCTCAGCTGCTCAAACTCCTGAAATCCGATTCGCTCTGGCGTCGCGACGAGCCTGTGCGTTGGCATTGCCTGGTCTGTGGCTATGAATCAGACGGCACCGAGCCTCCGGCTAAATGCCCCGCCTGCAACCATCCTACACAGCATTACATCGAGAAGTGCTGATCCCTCCTATCGAAGGCAAGAGCCGCAGCGCGGGGCTCTTGCCTTCGAAATGCAGATAATATTTGATTTGTACGTTCGGCGTATTTGGTGTAAATTTGCACCTCGGATTGTAAATCCTTTTCGCGCCGGTATAGCGCTTATAGAAATCAAATCAAGTTTTATATAGCGAATGAAACTCTACAAAATCGCCCTTCTCTGCTCGGCTTTATGCGCCGGCATGGCTGCTTCGGCCGACGAGCCGGCAGGCTATTATTTATCTTGCGAGGGTAAAAACGGCAAGGAGCTGCTGACAGCCCTTTGTGGCGTTATTTCTAATCACACCACCGTATCTTATGATGGTTTGTGGACCCTCTATCAAAAAACCGACCTTAAGGACAACGGTAAAATTTGGGATATGTATTCCACCAAAGAATACACTTACAAAACCAACCAATGTGGCACCTACAAGTCGGTGGGCGATTGCTATAATCGTGAACACTCTTTCCCAAAAAGCTGGTTTAACGACAAATCTCCAATGGTGTCGGATGCTTTTCACATTTATCCCACCGATGGCAAGGTCAACGGCCAGCGCAGTAATAATCCCTATGGCGAATGTGCCAACGGCACCACTTTGCCTTCCTCAGGCTCGGTAAAGGCCCTTGGCAAACTTGGCGCCAGCACCTTTGAAGGCTACACCGGCACCGTGTTTGAACCCGACGACGAATATAAGGGCGATTTCGCTCGCTCGTATTTTTATATGGCTGCTTGCTACAACACTCAAATCTCAGGTTGGAGCTCGCCAATGCTGGCCGGCAATTCATATCCCGCGTTCACCTCTTGGGCTGTGAATCTGCTGCTGAAATGGCACCGACAAGACCCCGTCAGCGCTAAGGAAATTAAGCGCAACGAGGCTGTCTACAGCGCTCAGAAAAATCGAAATCCCTTTATCGACCACCCCGAGCTTGCCGAATACATTTGGGGTAATATGACCTCGGCCGAGTGGACTGCCTCGAGCAACACCGACCCCGCCCTCACTTTGCCCGTCAGCGGCTCTACTGTCGACCTTGGCACCACCGTTGTTGGCGCTCCTCGCTCGACTCAAGTCACCGTCAAGGGCATCTCTCTCGATTCCGACGTGTTGCTTAGCGTGTCGGGCGACGGTTTCGTTGTGTCGCCGGCCACTATTTCGGCTAAAGACGCCAACAGCACCGACGGCTACGCAGCCACAGTCACATTCACCCCTACCGCCCAAGGCTCCTTTACCGGCACTCTTACTGTCGCTTGCGGCTCGCTGTCGTCTTCAGTCACTCTCACCGCCTCGGCAATCAACACCCTCCCCGTTGGCCCCGTGTCGGCAATTGGCGAAGATTCATTCGTGGCCACTTGGTCGTATATCGGCGATGCAGACACTGATGGAAACTACACCCTCGACGTCACCCTCGACGGCAAATCTATCTCAGGTTATCCGCGCAGCGTGGTCGCATCGGCCGAATCAGCCCTTGTAGAAGACCTAAATCCGCTCACCACCTACGCCTACACCGTGGCATCGCAGCACCTCACATCCGAGCCGCTAAATGTCACCACTTTGGCCCCGCAGCCATCCATCGAATTTCTCTACGATGGCGAGCTTGAATTCAACTCAATCACCGGCGAAGAATCCAACGTGGCCGAGCTCCTATTACTAATTGAAAATATCACCGACCCGATTCAGCTGTCGGTCGACGCTCCATTCCAACTGAGCACCGACCGCTCTTCGTGGCAACAAACAATCACTATCGACCCCGAAGAAGACCGCATCTATGTGCGCATGCTTTCAGCCACAGCCGGCGTATTCACCACTGCTATTGTTGCCACAGCCGGCGACTACACCACCGATGAAGTGGTGCTGCGTGGCGTGGTGATGAGCAACACCGGCTTTGTGGAAGACTTCGAGGTAGTGGACGAAAGCGCTGCAACCTACAATGCCCACACTTATCAAGGCACTGCAAGTCTGTGGAACTTTACCAACGCCGGTATTTTCCCCAATCAAGACACCCTGGTTATTGATAAACAAGCCGTGCGCTTCGGCACAAGCTCTACCTCACAAATCGCCACTGCCGAGCCTTATCCTTATGGATTCGGCGTAGTGACACTCCAAACAGCCAAATACAACAAAGATGCCGATGCCACCTTCGTGGTTGAATACTCCACCGATGGCGACAATTGGACCTCTGCCGGCTCCGCTCAAGTTACTACTACCGCTTATGCCACACATACATTCACTCTGAATGTAGCCAGCTCGGCCTATCTGCGCATTCGCCAAACCGCCGGCAAACGCTTTATGCTCGACCAAATTGAAGCCTCCACCTTCGTGTCAGGCTCTAATGTCGACGTGCCCGACTATCATCAGTGGGATGCGTTCTGCCGCGACGGAAAAATCGTGCTCCACGCCGACCATGCCGTCACTGCCAAGGTATATGCCCTCGACGGCACCACAATCTTTGCCGGCACTGTAGCCCCTGGTGAAATCGCCATTGACGCCACCGCCGGCCTCTACATTGTAGCCGTCGACGACTTCGCCCGCCGCGTCCTCGTGAAGTAAAATTCACCACGCTGTAAATCAAC
>CAZRCU010000014.1:5956-21971 GCA_964598685.1 uncultured Bacteroides sp. | reverse complement strand
TGTAACCTTCTGATCCGTAGTCAGATGCTCTATTCAGTTGAGCTAGCGAGCCGTGTTGTTCGGTTTAGCGGTTGCAAAGTTACGGCCTTTTTTCTAATGCACCAAATATTTTTTCAATTATTTTTCGATGAAAGTTTCAATAGTTTGGAAATCAGTGGTATTGCGCGGCGTGTTGCTGCGGCCAATTTGTCGGCATAAGTGCTCCCGTGGCTGTCGGTGGTGCTGAAAACATGGCTATACGGCGGATTTTTCATCGCTACTTGCCCGGCGATTATCATGCACTCCACTCCATGCCGCTTGGCTGCTTCATGCATTTCATGCGCTAATTTGCCGCCGCGCGATGTCTGCTCATCCAATTTGCCCTCGCCGGTAATCACCAAGTCGATGTCGGCCCAATCAAAAGCTGCGCGTTGAATTGCATATTGAGCTCCGCTGCACCCCTTGGCGCCCATCACCGAGCATAGCGCAAAACCGATGCCTCCGCCGGCTCCGTCGAACGGCGAGCAAGCGCCCACCACTTGCTGAATGTGCTCCAAGGCCGGACGCAACCAGGTGAGGTCCTCGCTATCCGAAGTCTTTTGCCGCGCAAAATCTATGGCCGAAAGCTGGCCATCGGCCAGCGCTGCATGCACATCGGCAATAGCCACAATTTCGGGTAGCTGTGCCAATCCGCCGAGGTCTACTCTCTCCACATTAATTAATTTATTGGGGCAGATGCCATCCGAAATGTCATGGCCCTGCTTATCAATAAATTTCGCACCCAATGCTGCAAGCATTCCTGCTCCGGCATCGCTGGTGGCGGTGCCGCCGATTGCTACTAAAATCTTGTCGGGTTGCGCCGATGCCGCCAATAAAATCGCTTGGCCGAGCTGCCTCGATGATCGCTGCATTAGTGCGATGGTCATATCCACCGCCGTTCGCCCCACGATTTCAGATGTCACCACACATGCCACATTGCTCGCACGGTCGATGTAGACACCATTTGCAATCCTTTCGGGGCAATCCAACAATACGTGCTGAGAATCCTCGCCACCATCCGCCAATGGGCAGCACTTGATTTCAGCGCCTAATCCATCCAACTCGGCAGCGATAATGTCGCACACCTCTCGAGCGGTGAGCGTACCTTTGAATTTATCCGGAGCGATAAGTATCATAAAAATCTGCTTTTACTCTGCAAAATTAAGAAACAGCTGTTATACTTTAAAATTATTCGTTGCCAGGACATGTTTTTAATAAAAAATGCCTACCTTAGCATCTCAATTGTAAACCAATCAATGTAATGGCAAAAAATTCTCGCTATATGCCCGAGCTCGATGGGGCCAAGCTATTTCTGATTCTGGAGGTAGTCTTGCTACATAGTATTCAAAAATCGAGTTTTTCTGACAATTCGATGGCTTTTGGCGAAAATTTAGCCCTTTACGTAGTAGCTTTTATTAATACGATGGTCCCGACATTTTTCATAATCTCGGGTTTCCTATTGTTTAATAATGTAGAGCGCTACGACTTAGCTACATATAAATACAAACTAAAATCGCGTCTGCGCACGCTTCTCGTGCCATATCTTTTGTGGAACTTGATAGCTTCGTTTACATTCTTATTTAAAGTGTACTGCTTTCATTTCGATGGCTATGAAGTGGTAAGCACCGGTTCGTTTAGCCTTTGGGGATATTTGAGGGGCTTTTGGATTTTGCAAGATGTCTATCCCTATGATTTGCCGCTGTGGTTTCTGCGCGATTTGATTGTATATGTGGTTGTGTCGCCGGTGCTATATCTAATAGCTCGGTCGAATATTATGTCGCTGATTTTGCTATTGGTATATTATGCTGTTGATTTTATCCCTACAGGATTGGTGTATTTTGTAGTTGGTGCATGGTTGGCTTATCATCCCGAGGTATATGCAAAAGCCGGCAAAAAAGCCATTTGTGTTGCGGCCCTTGTGGCGTGTCTAATCTTGGCGGGAGTCAAGGTGTTTGTAGAGCTGCCCGATTCTGTGGAAAAGATGCTATATACCATGCAAGTGTTTTCTACATTCTCTTTTGTGCTAATGCTTGGCCGATATATAGTAAATCATAAAAATGCTGTGTCGACCGCTCTCAAACAATCGTATTTCTTTATTTTTGCGGTGCACGGGCTGTTTATCACAGTGGTGTGTAAATTTTATATCCACCTGTTTGGCTACGCATCGTCGGCAAGCATTATCTCTACGTATGTGTTGGCATTTATCACCTTGACGCTCGCGTCGATGGCCGCTTATTATATCTGCCGACGGATTTCGCCCAAACTTGCCGCGACCCTTTCCGGCGGACGCTAACATTTTTTAATCCTTGCGCTTTGCCATTGGGTGGAAAAATCCCGAAAAAATAGTTAACTTCGCGTAATAAATCTATATATCACAATGAAGCGCATCACCACTATTCGATTAGTGGCGGCGGCTATGCTTGGATTGGCTACAATTACAGCCAGCGCCGACCGTCTTGTAATCCTTCACACCAACGACACTCACTCTCAAATCGACCCCGACGACAAAGACCTTGGCGGCGTGGCTCGCCGAAAAGTGCTAATTGACAGCGTCCGCGCCTCCGAGCCCCACGTGCTGCTAATTGATGCCGGCGATGTGGTGCAGGGCACGCTCTATTTCAACCTCTATGGCGGCGAAGTGGAGCAAAAAATCATGAATGCACTTGGCTATGACTTTCGCATCCTTGGCAACCATGAATTTGATAATGGCGTCGACTCGCTTGCCGCCGTGCTCAGCCTTGCCAACAGCGAATTTCTCGCCACCAACTATGATTTGTCTAAATCGCCCCTCAATAGCAAATTTCACAAATATGCCATACGTGAAATAGCCGGCCGACGTATCGGCTTCATTGCCCTAAATTTGCAGCCTGCCGGCATGATTTCCGAGGGAAATTATGATGGAGTGGAATATCTCGATGCTGTCGAGGCCGCCAATTCATCGGCTTGGTGGCTCAAAAATATTGAAAAATGCGATATGGTGATTGCAATCAGTCATATCGGCTACAACCCCACTGTGCCGCCCGGCGATGTCTACTTGGCCTCAAACACTCGCAACATCGACCTCATTATCGGCGGGCACTCCCACGACTATATCGACCCTGCCGCCACCGATGGCAAATATCGCTGGCGTGTGCCAAATGCTGATGGCAAAGAAGTGCTTATCACGCAAATCGGAAAAATGGGCCGCGGCCTTGGCGAAATCACTATCGACCTCGATAATCTTTCGGCTAAATCACGTGTGATTCCGGTGAACAGCCGCCTTGACAGCCGCATCGACCCTGAAATTGTGTCGCTTATCGCGCCTTATCGCCACGGTGTGGATTCGCTGATGCTTGTCCCCGTGGGCAAGGCCAAAATCGAGTTGCCTCAATCGAGCGATGCATTGCTCAATTGGTCTACCGACGTGATTCTGGCCCGAGGCCGACAATTGGCCGCCGACGTCGACTTTGCGATTCTCAATAAATATGGCATCCGCCGTGGTTTGCCCAAAGGCACCGTCACCGAAGGCCAAATCAAGACCATGCTCCCGTTCAACAATCGTGTGTGGGTGATCGACATCAAGGGCCGCGACCTTATGACGGCTTTTGAGCAGATGGCTCGCATCGGCGGCAATGGCGTGAGTGAGGGCGTCGACATCAAGTTTGAGGCCGGCACTGCGGCGCTCGACTACAACGATGCCAAGATTGAATCTGTCACTATCAACGGCTCGCCAATCGACCTTGACCGCACATATCGCGTGGCCACGATTGACTATTTGGCCAAGGGCGGCGACTATATGCCCACTCTTAAAAATCACACGCTTGTGGCTCAAAGCGCCGGCGTGGTCTACGACGATGTGCTCGCCTACATTAAGCAGCACAAGACTCTTAATCCATCGTCGAAACGAAGAATGCACAACTAACATACTCTAAAACCAAGATAAACAGCCAAAAAACACAACAATGTCAAAACGAATAATCGCTTTTGCAGCTCTCGCAGCGTTGTTGGCCCCCACGATTTGTGGCGGCCACACCAAAACGATGGCGCGTGTCGATCAATCTGCCTGTCAGCATTGGGTCGACTCTGTATATAACTCTTTAACCCTTCGCGAGCGTATCGCTCAGCTTATCGTGTCGCAGGTGGTGCCCACTCAGGGCGAAGACTCTAAGGCAGCTATCCGCCGATATATTCAGACCAATGGCACGGGCGGCATTATTTTTTCTGCCGGTTCGCTCGACGATTTTTCTGAGGTAATTTCTTATACACGTTCGGTGTCGAAGGTGCCCGTTTTGGTGACTTTCGATGGCGAATGGGGCCTGTCGATGCGTATCGCCGACATGCCTAAGTTTCCCGACAATATGACCATAGGCGCCATTAGCGACACCAATTTGGTGTATGAATATGGCCGCGAAATGGCTCGCGAATGTCGCTTGGTTGGTATCAATATCAACTTTGCGCCGGTGCTCGACGTAAATTCCAACCCCGACAACCCTGTAATCGGCCGTCGCTCCTATGGCATGGATCCCGAACGCGTGGCCGCGCTCGGCGTGGCTTATAGCCGCGGCCTTGAAGATGGCGGCGTGCTTGCTGTAGGCAAGCACTTCCCCGGTCATGGCGACACATCCACCGACTCTCACAAGGAATCCACAGTGGTGAATCACACCGAGCATCAAATGCAGCAAGTCGACCTTGTGCCGTTTCAGCGCTTTATAAATGCCGGGCTCTCAGGCATTATGACAGGCCATATTGTGGTGCCATCGCTTGACAAGTCGAAGCGTCCGGCCTCGCTCTCTCACAAGATGACCACCGATTTGCTCCGCAACAAGCTCGGCTTCGACGGCCTGATTTGCACCGATGCGCTTGGCATGAAGGGCGCATTTGTTAGCGGCAAAAATAGCTGTGTGCTGGCTTTGCAAGCCGGTGCCGATATGCTGATCGCTCCTTCAAAATCTACCATCGAGGATATCGACGTGCTGCTCGGCGAGGTGAAAGCCGGCCACATTTCGCAAGCTACAATCGAGGACCATTGCAAGCGCGTGCTCCGATATAAATATGCGCTTTTGGTGGCTCAAGAGGATTTGGCCACAACCGACAATCTTGCTCAAAAAATCTGCACTCCTCAGGCCGAAGCCATTATCACCAAGCTGGCCAATCAAGCTGTGACTGTGCTGCGCAACACCGATAATATCCTGCCCATCGGCAATCTTGCCAAGCGCTCAATCGCCGTTGTGAATATCTCGGGCAGCGACCTCGACACCGAATTTGTGGATATGTGCCGCAAGTATGCCAAGGTCGACGTCTACAGCATTGGCGACAATACTATTTCCACCGCTACTCTCAACGAAATCCGCAACCACGATGTGGTGGTGGCTGCTGTGTATAGCGATGCAAATGTGTGCCGCCACGCCTTCTCGCAAATCAGCAAATTGCCTAATTTTGTGAGCGTGTTTATGATGACGCCCTACAAGATGGACAAGTTTAGCGACTTGCTCGGCTCGGCTGACGCTATCGTGCTCGGCTACGAAAACATTCCCGCCACTCGCCGTGCCACTGCCATGGCCCTGTTTGGCGGCATCGAGGTGGGCGGCAAGTTGCCTGTTGATCTGCCTAAGTTGGCACCATTGGGCGCCGGCCTGCATATCGAGAAAAGCCGCTTGGGCTATTCGTCGCCTGTGGCCGAGGGTATGAAAGCTTCGCTCACCGATTCTATCGACTCTATTGTTGCTAATGCTATTTCAATTGGCGCCGTTCCGGGTTGCCAAGTGCTCGTGGCCCACAATGGCAATGTAGTGGTGGATAAATGCTATGGCTTGCAGACAGCCGGTGGAAACCCCGTCACATCCTCCACTCTCTATGATCTTGCGTCGGTGTCGAAAGCTGTCGGCACATTGCCCGGCGTGATGAAAGCCTACGATTTAGGCCTTTTCAAGCTCGACGACTGCGCATCGGCCTATATCCCCGGCCTGCGCGGCACCGGCAAGGATGATATTACCATCCGTCAGCTCCTCTACCACGAGAGCGGCATGCCCGCTGCCCTGAATATGTATCTCACCATGATGGATACCACCACCTACACCGCTCCGCTCATCGTTGGCAAGCGCGATGATGCACACCCCGAATTTATAATGCGCGGCGCCTATGGCAGCGCCACCGCTCGCTTGCGCACCGACATTCTCAGCACAAAGCAAAGCGATCTTTTCCCCAACGAAGCCGCAAAAAATATGTGGGTGGGCCAGGCCGCTGTCGACACCATTATGGGCCGTATCTATAATATCGGCCTACGAAATAATAAAAACTACACTTATTCTTGTCTGAATTTCTGCTTGCTTATGGACTTGGAGCAGCGCGTCACCGGCCAAAGCCACGATCGCTGGGTCACTGACAGCATTTGGGCACCGCTTGGCGCTTATGATGCTTGCTATCGTCCCACTTTGTCGCACAGCCTTGACAACATCGCGCCCACTGAAAACGACACATATCTGCGTCGTCAGCTCGTCCATGGCTATGTGCACGACGAGACCGCTGCTATGCTTGGCGGAGTGTCGGGTAATGCAGGCGTGTTTGCCACCGCTACCGACTTGGCCAAGATTTGCCAAATGTGGCTCAATGGCGGCAAGTATGGCGATGCGCAAGTGCTCAGCCCCTCCACGGTGGATTTGTTTTTGACGTCGAAGACGCCCAATAGCCGCCGCGGTCTTGGCTTTGATAAGCCCGACAAGGAGAATGAGCGCAATTCGCCCATCTGCGAGGAGGCCGATGCTTCGGTAGTAGGCCACACCGGATTCACCGGCACCGCATTCTGGATTGATCCCAAAAATGATTTGATTTATATCATTCTTGCAAATCGCGTCAACCCAACACGCGACAACGACAATTTCCCGAAAGCCAATCTGCGCCCGGGCATTTTCACCCAGGTGTATAATTCACTTAACTAAAGATTTTAATGAAACGTCCAACACTGTTGCTGATCGCAATCAGCATCTCTCTCTTCCAATTTGCAAATGCTG
Organism: uncultured Bacteroides sp.; assembly: GCA_964598685.1. GTDB lineage: Bacteria > Bacteroidota > Bacteroidia > Bacteroidales > Muribaculaceae > CAG-873. The sequence goes on along the minus strand of CAZRCU010000014.1, from coordinate 14,967 downwards.
CTGAATGCGACACAATCAGTGAACGTAATTGGGAGCCCCTGCCTTTTGCTGTAAAGGCGGGGACTTCTATTGTCGTTAATGTAGCTATTACCAATTCGCTTAAAGCTATTGTCGACGAAACTCGTCCCAATGGCGAAGACAATAATTCTATGTGCTCGGCCCATGCATCGTGGGCCTTCACCGGAGCCTCGATTTTGGCTCACGAACTGTATTCCTATTCAGGCTGGTGGGCGGTAGGCTCACACGCCATTGCCAACGGCTTCTCTATTCAACGCACATTCTCAGAGACCCACTATCCCAAGGATATTCTGGTGGGCGCACTCTCCGGCATCGTGTCGGGCGAAATCGGCTATTTGGTGGGCAATTTGATATTTCCGAGCTCAAAGACTTCGCTGCCAAGCAATATCTATGCCGATTGGCTGCCGGGGGTCGACGTTGTCACCACCGCTATGATGCCTTTTACCGGAGGCTCGGCGCTCTCTGATGCCGGCACATCTGTGGCTATCTCGGCAAGATTCAATATGCCTATGAGCGATAACTGGGGATTCTGTCTGGGCCCGACGGTTCGCTCTATGCCGCTCTATGCCGCCGGTGGCAGCTACACTACGATGGTGGATGCAGCCGGGGCGTTTGCCGGTGGCGTGCTTCACGCGTCGTTGCCGTGGAGCCGCTGGAGCTTTGAGGGTAGGGCGATGCCTGGATTTGTAAAGAATTTCGATGCAAAGGGCGTGGCATATCCTTCGTGGTCGTTTATATTTGATGCCACGGCCGGATTGGATTGCCGACTCACTCATAATTTTAATGTAGGCGGTGAAGTTGGCTATGGATTTTGGCACATGCGTCGCAATGTGTCGGCCATTACAATCGGCCTTTACTCGCGCGCCACTTTCTGAGGCGCTACGATATAGCGAATCTTATAATTAGTCCATATCATCACCATCGACATCACAGGCGTGAGATAGTTGAACACGCAATATGGCAGATAGGTGAGGGTGGAAACCCCGAGCACGGTGGCCTGAGTGACACCGCACGAGCTCCACGGAATCAGCACTGATGTCACCGACACACCATCCTCGATGGTGCGCGAGAGCATGCGGTCGTCGAAGCCGCTGCGGCGGTAGATATTGCGAAACATATTGCCGTCGATGATAAGCGATAGATATTGGTCGGCCGTGCAAGCGTTCAGCACTATGCCGGCGCCCAAGGTCGATGCAATGATCGACGTGCGGCGGCGCAGCTTGCTGGTTATGGCGTTTGACAGCGTGGCCAGCATTCCCGAGGAAATCATCATCCATCCGAATATCAAGGCGCTCACCACCAAATACACCACCGGCATCATGCCTAAAATGCCGTCGGTTGTGGCCAGGCTGTCCACGGCCTCTAATCCTGAATTTGATTCAAACCCGCTCCACATTGATGTAATCACGCCCATCACGCTCGCCGACATCTGCGGCTGAAACAGAAATACCCCGATTGCACCCATAATGGCGCTGACCGCCAGGGTGGTGATTGTGGGCACTCGCAGCACAATCATCGTAATGGTGATTGCAGGTATGATTAGGGCCCATGGGGTGATATTGAAGGTGTCGTGTAGCGCGGTAATCATTTCGAGCGTGTCAGACATCGGCGCTGCATTTGTGCACCAACCTTTGATGCCAAACACCAGCAACGCCAAGCCCATAGCCGGCACCGTGGTGTACATCATATAGCGAATGTGCGAGAACAGGTCGACGCCGCATGTAGATGAGGCCACCACTGTGGTGTCGCTCAGCGGCGACACTTTATCGCCGAAATAAGCGCCGGAAATCACAGCGCCGGCAATCCAGCCTTCGCTGTAGCCCATCACCGAGCCTATGCCCATAAATGCTACGCCGATTGTGGCGATTGTCGACCACGAGCTGCCGGTGAGCACCGACACCATCGCACACACTGCGCAGGTGGTGAGCAAAAACCACTTGGGATTAAGCAGCATCAGTCCATAGTCGATTAATGTAGGCACAATGCCCGACATCATCCATGTGGTGGCCAAGGCTGCAATACATATCAGCATCGGGATAGCGGGCAAAATCTGCGTGGCACTGCGGCGCATACCCACAATCAGGCTGCGACGTGTAAGCGATCCGGCGTGCAGAGCCAATATAGCTGCTATGGCCGATGAGCACAGCAATGCCGGCTGTGAATAGTCGGAAATTGCCTGCGGCCCCATAAACACAATGATTAATATAAAGGTAAGTAGCAGCACCGCAATGGGCACAGCTGAGATGGCCAACGAGGGCTTCTTGGGAATCGACGAAAGTCGCGGAATTTGTATGTTCACCTATCGAAAAAACGCTTAAAATGTAAATTGCCTGCAAAATTACTACATTTCACCGACATAGCCACTCATTTTAGCAATTTTTAGGCTCTTATTCGCAGCTGATTAGTCGTCGCAATAGTGGCGGAGCACTCTACGATAGGAGTTGAAGATTTTGCTTTTCGATATGAAACCTTGATAGCGTCCGGCCTCGTCTACCACAGGCAGATTCCATGCTCCGGTTGAGTCGAATTTGTGCATCACGGAATCCATGCGCTCGCCGATTATGATTTTTGTGGGAGGCATGGTCATAAATGATGCTACATTCATTTTGCGGTAGAGGTCGGGACGGAACATAATGTTGCGGATGTCGTCGAGCTGCACGATGCCTTGCAACTTGCCTTGGGCGTCGAGCACCGGAAACAGGTTGCGATTAGATTTTGCGATCACGTCCACCATTTCTTTAAGTGTCATCTCGGGGCGAACGCTCAAAAATTCTGTCTCGATGATAGAATCCATCTTCAGCAGGGTGAGCACCGAGCGGTCTTTTTCGTGGGTGAGCAGCTTGCCCTGCTTGGCCAAACGCATTGAGTAGATACTATAAGGTTCAAAGATTTTGATGGTGCCATAGGCTATTGTCGACACAATCAGCAGCGGCAAGAATAAGTCGTAGCCGCCTGTGAGCTCGGCGGTAAGGAAGATTGCCATCAATGGAGCGTGCATTACACCGCTCATCACGCCGGCCATGCCTATCAGCGCAAAGTTTTTAATTGAAAGCTCCACGGGAAATCCTATCATATTGCACACATAGGCAAATAGGAAGCCGGTCATGCAGCCAACATATAGCGACGGTGCAAACGTGCCGCCCACGCCGCCGGCGCCATTTGTGGCCGAGGTGGCAAATGCCTTCAGCAAAATAATGAGCGATATGAACAGCACGATAAACCACATTTGGCCGCCATCGCCATAGAAGATTGAACCTTCCACAATCGAGCGCGCATCGCCGGCCAAAAGGCCCATAATCGAGTCGTAACCTTCACCGTAGAGCGGCGGAAAAATGAACACGAGCGCCGATAGAATCGTGCAGCCTATCAGAGTGCGCATCCATGGATTTTTGAAGCTTCCGAAGAAATTCTCCATCATGTTCATCGTGCGGGTGAAGTAGAGCGACACCAATCCGCAGCAAATGCCCAGCAATATCACAGCCGGAATTTTTGCAGTGGAAAAGTCGACACTTTGCACAAAGAAAAATTCAAAGCGGAATCCGGTGTAGGTGTAGGCTATCACGGCGCTGGTGATGGCTGAAATCATCAGCGGCATAATCGACACAGTGGTCAAATCAAGCATTAGCACCTCGATGGTGAATAGCATGCCGGCCATTGGAGCCTTGAAGATGCCTGCAATGCCGGCCGCGGCACCGCATCCCACCAAAATCATTAAAATGCGTGGCGACATGCGAAAGGCCGATCCCAAATTGGCACCGATTGCAGCGCCCGTGTACACGATTGGGCCCTCGGCACCCACCGATCCGCCAAAGCCGATTGTCACCGACGAGGCCAATAGCGAGGTGTACATATTGTGGCGCTTGAGTCGAGATTCGTTTTGCGAAATTGCCCATAGCACGCGAGTGACACCGTGTGAGATGTTGTCTTTCACCACATATCTCACAAATAGGGCTGTAATCACCACGCCCAGCGTTGGCAACAAGATGTAGAGATAGTTGCCCGAATGTAGGTCGATGCGCGATGTGAGCAACCCTGAAATGGTGTGGATTAAGAATTTGAGCAGTTGTGCAGCCAATCCGCCGCCGATTCCCACCAAAAAGGCAAGAAACAGCACGAACGTGCGCTCCTTTATATTTCGTTCGCGCCATGCAATCAGGCGCATAAATGCGCTGTTCAGGCGACTCTTATGGATATATCTTTGTGTCATAGGACGTTTTCTAAACTCCTTTACCCGTTATCACAGTGTTGACGGTGTAGCATAAAATCTTTAAATCTACCCCGAATGATACATTGTCGAGATAGAGCAAATCATAGTTGAGGCGCTCAATCATCTCATCCACGTTGCCGGCATAGCCGAATTTCACCATGCCCCACGATGTGATGCCCGGGCGCACTTGATGCACAAGGCTATAGTGGGGCACTCGCTCCACAATTTTATTTATGTAATATTCGCGCTCGGGGCGTGGACCTACAATCGACATTTCACCGCGCAGCACGTTCCAAAATTGTGGAAATTCATCAATGCGATATTTGCGCAAGAACTTGCCTACGCGGGTCACGCGCGGGTCGTCGACAGTGGATAGCGTAGGCCCGTTGGCCTCGGCATTGCAATACATTGTGCGAAATTTGATAATCTTGAATATGCGCTTGCGGTAGCCTACTCGCTCCTGGCGATAAAATATCGGCCCGGGTGAATCTCGGCGGATGGCAATAGCCACCACTGCAAATATCGGTAGCAGCAAAATTAATGTGATAGCCGACACCACTACGTCGCCGATGCGCTTGAGGTTGATTGTGGCTTCCGATATGTTGGGACGTGAGATATTGATAAGCGGCTCGTTGGTGAGCGATGAAATTTTCGGACGCGAGGTGATGGTTCGATACAAATCCACCGGCACATAGATATCAATGCCCGTGCGGAATAGTTTTGTGATAAGGTCGAGCTTTTGGCTTAGGTTCATCGACCCTTCAGCCAAAATCAACACTTGCGGCTGTAGGTCGTTGATAGCTTGTTCAAGCTGATTGATATTGAACGATTGCAAATTGGTGCGATCGTTGTATGAGTCGGTGGTGACGGTGCCTATAATATTAAATTGGCGGATTTTGCCTGCTGGCGACAGCTTGCGCACCATGGTGTGAACAGCCGATGCAGGGCCGATTACAATGGCTGTGTAAAGGCCGGTGCCGTCTTTGAGACGTCGGCGCTGGCGCATTGTTATGAGCACGCGCGAAATGTAGCACGGCAAAAACATTAGTAGCCATAGAATTAAGATTAGCTCGTAGTTGCGAACTCGCTCCGGCACGGAATCGTTTATCAGCACTGCAAAAAATATTATAAGAGTGCCGATAAGCGAGATAAATGCCGTGTTTCCGGCTTCTGTTAGGCGTGATTTCTCGCTCACATAATTGTAGAATCCCGAGATGGCATATAGTATCACCATCATAATCGGAATGAAAAATTGGCCTAAAACCACCGGTGGAAATGTAAACAGCCAGGAATCCAGCGTTATCATTTTCCATTCTTGCGGCAGCGATATGTAGCGAACGATATTAAAGATTAGCCAGCCGACGTTGATAGTCAGATAGTCAAATAGAATATATGACGCGCGAAGGCGGCTCTCCTGTTTCATTAGCGTATAATCTTAAATAAGCCTCCTGCTGATATTTTTATGATTGACGATGCGTGGTGAGGTGTGGTCTCATCGCGTCGAGATGTGCACACATAGTCCACCGCTTCGATGATTTCGGGGTTGATATCGGCAAAGCATTTCGGCGAATCTTGTCCGCTGATGTTGGCCGAGGTCGACACTATCGGTGCGCGCATTGCGCGGCAAAGTGCTGCCGAGAATGCTTCGCGAGTGAGTCGCACGCCGATGCTGCCATCCTCGGCAAGCAATTCCGGCGCCACTCCCGTGCCGTGGTCGTAGATGATAGTGACGGGCTCCACGGCTGCCTCGATTAGCTGTTCGGCCACTTCGGGCACTTCGTCCACCGTCTTATCGAGCATCGCCAATGAATCCACCAACGTGATGAGCGCTTTTGCCTCGGCGCGTTGCTTGATTTTGAATACACGCTTCACGGCCTCGGAATTGCGAGCGTCGCAGCCGATGCCCCAGATGGTGTCGGTGGGGTAGAGAATTATTCCGCCTCGGCGCATAGTGTCGACAGCGGCTCGAATATCTTCGGAATAATCAGTGGTGGGGGTCATATCTTTGCCTTTGGTGTGGTGGCTTGAAATTCTTTTAAATAGAGTGGGGTGCAGTAGGCCAAATCAAGAAATTCGCGGCGTGCCCATTGGCGCTCGGCCAGGGCCACCATGTCTACGGCCAGCGGCACTACATCCGGCACAAACACTGCATTCTTTGCCGTAATCACACTCTTGGCCTTTTCGCTGCCATCGCCAAAAAACAGCACAGGACGGCCCGTGGCCAAAATTTCCGCATACGGATCGTTTTCCAAAATCAGCGGACGTGGCTCGATGAGCGGCGTGAGGCTGAAATCGTATGCTGCTGTGAACACTTCCATGCGACGTGCATCAATCATCGGCACAAAAATCGACTCGGGATCGACGTCGTCGGTGGAAAACATCACGCGCGTGGCCATCAATTCCAGCGTGTTTACACCAATCAGCGGAATGTCGAGCGCATAGGCCAATCCTTTAGCTTCGCTCAGCCCGATTCGCAGGCCTGTGTAGCTGCCGGGACCTTGGCTCACAGCCACGGCATCCAGCGTGAGCTCTTTTTCGCGGGCAAAGTCAAGACATTGCTTAATGTAGCCGCTAAGCAGCGCGGCATGGTTGCGTGCATCATAGGTTTCAGCATGCGAGAGTATCATACCCTCGGCGGTGAGAGCTGCCGAGCATACGGCAGTGGTGGTGTCTATATTGAGAATTACGGCCATATTAGCTTGTTTGTACTATGCAAATTTATGAAAAAAGAATTATACAGCCAAATATTGTATTTAGTCGCCGGTGAGAGCGAATGCGGTGAACAGTGGATAGTGGTCCGACGCTTTTGTGTTGCCGCGCCAAATTAGGATTGGCTCCATATTGCCGCGATACAGAATGTGGTCGATGCGAAAGTAGAATCGATCTGCATTGAATGTGTGCGTAGGTCCGAAGCCCACCTTTGAATACACTTGCTTGAAATTGAAATCTGCCATGCGCTGCAAGGTGTAGCACCCGGGCACATCATTGAAATCGCCCGCAATAATTGCGTTCTCGCCGGCATAGTGCTGCACATAATGTCCAAGCTTCTCGGCATCGCGCTCGCGCAATTCTGCTGCGCGCTGAATTTTTCTGATAAGCTGCGATTTTACATTTATCAGCTGCGATTTCAGCTTGTCGTCGCGATTCATTTCGGTGATGTTGTGATACAGCGATTTATCATTTTTGGATAGCGAATACGATTGGAGGTGCACGTTAAATAGCGTCACTGGCACACCCTGGATATTTAGCCTGTATGCGGCTATGCCGTTGCCGCCCTTTGAATTGTAGCTTGTCGGCAGAGCTTTAGCCGGATATTTCGATAGCAATATTTGCCGAGATTTATGCAGCAGCACATAGGGATACGCCTTGAATATCGAATCCACTTGCTCCTGAAGGATGCTGTAGTGCCGCAGGTCGTTGCTAAATAGCGACTCTCCCTCTTGCAGGCACACCACATCGGCGTCGGTCTTTAGTATATACGACAGTGTGTGATTGTAGTCGTCGGACAGCGTGCTGTCGCAATGGCTAAAATTGGCCACATTATACGTGAGCAGTGTAAACGTCGGGTAGCCCTTGTAGATTTGAGCATTAGTATTGACCACGTTCAGCGGCGAAAAATTCCATATCGCCGGCGAGCAAGCCACAAATGCTATGACGCAAGCCAGCAATGCGCTTCTACACCAAAACAGATTGAGAATGCTCAACACGATTGTGGCAATAAGCCACACCGGCATCAGCATCACCATCAGGCATATCCCACGATATTCCGATGGCTGGAGATTGCCGCCATACGACCCCGCAATCAGCCCCAGCAAGGATATGATTGTGAAGAACCATAGCAGCGCCTTTACAAAGATTGTCCAGCCGCTTCGCGATGTTGTCTTAGCTGCCAAATCAGAAGAACCAGTGATTGTTAAACAAGCCTTTGCGCTTCCAATATAGAATCAGCAATACGCCGGCAATCATGCCGCCGAGGTGTGCAAAGTGTGCCACGTTGTCCACATGGTTGCCAAGTCCCGACACCAGCTCGATAATGCCATAGCCCAGCACCACCCATTTAGCCTTGATGGGCACGGGGATAAACATGATGTAGATCGGTTGATTCGGGAATAGCATGCCAAATGCCAGGATCACGCCGTAGATAGCGCCCGACGCGCCCACCATCGGGCCGTTCACCAGTGCATTGATTGTGCCCAGAGTGGGGTCGGTAAATGTGTAGCCTTGCGACACCAAGCGCCAGCCTTCTTCCACGATTTGGTCGAATTGTTCGGGTGAGAACATGCTGCGATATGATTCCAGCATCACGGCGTAGGCGCCCATCTGCACCAATCCCGCCATTATGCCGCAGCTGATATAGTAGAACAGGAATCGGCTTGACCCCATTGTATATTCAATCACGCGCCCAAACATGGCAAGCGCAAACATGTTGAAAAACAAATGCATCAGCCCCCCGTGGAGAAACATATATGTGAACAGCTGCACTACATTAAATCCCGGCGATGCAAAATAATGCAACGCAAACAGGCGCTCGAGCGTAGCTCCAAGCGATGGCACCAATGAGCCCACGGCCCATAAAATGACATTTATAATTAATAGATTTTTTACTACCGGTGGCAGGTTGAAAGAATTCATGTATAGACGTAAATTAGAACTTGCAAATTTAACAATTCCACGTTTAAAAAACAAATCCCCGATGTAAATCAAACATCGGGGATTGCAGATAAGTTTGGTCGGGGGAATTGGAGTTGTTATTCCTCGTTAGATTCTGATCTTGGTTGTGGCTCGG
>CAZRCU010000014.1:0-5856 GCA_964598685.1 uncultured Bacteroides sp. | reverse complement strand
TCGACAGTTTCAACTTCAGTTTCAGCCTCGGCCTCGGTCGGTTCAGCGTTGGCTGCAAGCTCGGCTTCGGCAGCTGCAAGAGCGGCCGCGGCAGCTTTCTTAGCGCGTTTGCGGCGTCGGGCTTTTGCCGATTTGCTTTCTGATTTCGGAGCCTCGGTCTCGCCTTCGTTTTGGCAATCGCATTTGTCGTCGGCATCTTCGGCCAGGCCATTACGCTTGCTCAATCGGTTGTTTACCTTGTCGGCCGATGGCGCGTTCATATCCTTTTCGGCCTTGAGGTCGATTTCATTGCGATTTTCATCCAGAACGCGATATTGCAGATAAGCCAGCGATTGGTCGGCCATAATCTTGAAGCAGCGTCCAAGCTTGCGGCGCCATTTGCCGTAGAGCGATGTCAGGAATCCGCGCTTGATATAGGCCTCGACAAATGGGTGCACATACATTATGAAGTTGCGCACACCCAGTGTGTTGATTAGATAGTCGAGCTTCTCAAAGAGCGTGTCGGTGAAAAGCAGCGATGGCTGCACCTCGCCCTTGCCAAAGCAAGAGGGGCATTTTTCGGTAGTGGTGATATCAAGCGCAGGGCGCACACGTTGGCGGGTAATCTGCATGAGCCCGAATTTGCTCAGAGGCAAGATGTTGTGTCGAGCGCGATCATTTGCCATCACTTCGCGCATGTGGTCGTAGAGTTGCTGGCGATGTTCGCCCTTGTTCATGTCGATGAAGTCCACCACGATGATGCCGCCCATATCGCGCAAGCGCAATTGGCGAGCGATTTCATCTGCGGCGCGGAGATTCACCTCCAGGGCATTGCTTTCTTGGTCGTTGGCTGCGCGCGAGCGGTTGCCTGAGTTTACGTCGATTACGTGTAGTGCCTCGGTGCTTTCGATGATGATGTAGGCCCCTGAGCGGAACGACACCGTCTTGCCAAACGACGACTTAATCTGTCGTGTAATTGCAAAATGGTCGAAAATCGGCTCGGGCTTGGTGTAGAGCTTTACAATGTCTTTGCGCTCCGGAGCAATGAGGCTGACGTATTTCTCAATTTGGGAATGGACGTCGGCGTCGTTTACATGAATTGATTCAAACGACGGGCTGAACACGTCGCGAAGCATTCCCACAATGCGGCTCTCTTCCTCGAATATCAGTGCCGGTGCAGCGGCCTTTTGTGCTTTGGCCACTGTGTTCTCCCAACACGACACCAAGGTCTTGAGCTCGTTGATAAGTTCGGCTACGCGCTTGCCTTCGGCTGATGTGCGGATGATAACGCCAAAATTCTTTGGCTTAATACTTTCGATAAGTTGTCGCAGTCGCAGCTTTTCCTCGGTCGACTTGATTTTCTGTGAGATTGAAATCTTGTCGCTGAATGGTATCAACACCATGAATCGCCCTGTGAAAGTGATTTCTGTCGTCAGGCGTGGCCCTTTCGAGGATATTGGCTCTTTGACAATTTGTACCAGCAATTCTTGCCCTTGTGTTAGTGTGGACGAGATTGCGCCTTGCTTGTCGATGTCGGGCAATAATTTCATCTTTTCTATGGCGGGGACGCGCCGACGGTCTTCGCCAAGAAGTTGTGAGACATACGCTTGATACGAAGCGTAGTGGGGACCAAGATCTAAATAGTGGAGGAATGCATCCTTTTCATACCCGACGTTGACAAAGGCAGCATTCAACCCCGGCATCAGTTTCTTCACCTTAGCCAGGTAGATGTCGCCGACAGCATACGATAGATTCCTTGCCTCTTTCTGCAAAGACACCAATCTGGAATCTTCCAAAAGTGCGATTGACACTTCTGTTTGCTGCACGTCTACGATTAGTTCGCTTTTCATGAGCTTTGAGTATGGGACGCTTTTAATTGGTTATAAACTATACAAAGGACAACCTCCGAGAGCCTAATGGCGGATTGCAACCGCGGCTACGTCTGGGATTGTCCTTTGTCGTTGCGCGATATGTTGCGCTGCGATTAGCCGTGAGCCTCTGCGGCTTGACGGCTGAAGAAGTTGTCGTTGCCGACCTTTCAGCCGGCCCGTCTTACTTCTTCTTGTGGCGGTTCTTGCGCAGGCGTTTTTTGCGCTTGTGGGTTGCCATCTTGTGGCCTTTACGTTTTTTTCCGCTTGGCATTTTAGCGATGTTTTAGTTATTAATTATTATATGTATATCCTATTCTTAGGAGCTGAGGAGCGATTGGTTATGATCTAAGAAATTATTTCTTAACTTCTTGCATGAAGACTTTAGCAGGCTTGAATGCGGGGATCTTATGCTCGGGAATGATGATTGTGGTGTTCTTTGAGATGTTGCGTGCGGTTTTCTCAGAGCGGGTCTTTACGATGAACGAGCCAAAGCCACGGAGGTAGACATTCTCACCTTCGGTCAGAGAGTCCTTTACTACGGTCATAAACTTCTCGATGGTTTCAAGTACAAGGGCTTTCTCGATGCCGGTTGATTTTGAGATCTCGTTAACGATATCTGCTTTAGTCATTGTAGTATTATGTTTGCGATTATTATGATAATGTTAATTTTTGCGAGGTCGTAACATGCTCGCTTATTTTGCAAGTGCAAATATCGCGCTTTTTTTTGAATCGGCAATAATAAACTGCTGAAATAATGCGATTTTTTAATGTTTTTTGTTCCGACCGCAGCGCCTAGTGGTAATTTATACCATCAAATTGGATTAAATTACTTATATACTACTATTGATGCGCCTTTCAGCTAATTATTCATCTGTGTCGTCGAGCGGTTTGGGCGTCGTCGACGCGCCTGCTTCGGCTATCTCGGCTGTCGCTGCATTGCCTGCGATCACAGCGCGCTCGTGTCGCATAATCATCACAGCCTCGATGGTGCCGGCAATGCCGAAAAGCGCCAGCGCAATGCCCGTTGTAAGCATTATGGCCGGGTCGCTCTCCTCGCCCGCAGTGAGCGTGCACAGATACACCGTTCCCACAATCATTGCCACCGGTGCCACATACAGCCAATTAGGCAATTTCACCGAGCGCGATGCATAGGCCAAGATAAACACTTGATACGCCGCGCCAACCAGCAATATTATTGCAAAGATGTAGGGCACCAGTCCTATAAATGTAGAGCTGCTGAACAGCATAATCAATCCCAAGATAATTGCGGCGTAGCTCGAAATCCAACTGAATGCAATCGACATCTTGCTGCGTGGCATTGCGGCTCGGCGACGGTCGGCCTCAAAAATCAACAAGTTGAACACACCGGCCCATATAAATAATATGCCGCCGATCACCACAAAATCTTGCGACTTTATTCCGGCATTTATCACTATCAGCACTGCTGCCGCTACAAACACTATCAATGAGGTTATGAGTAAATTGCGTCCTTTCATATTTTATATATTGTGAAGTTTTTAATCAAAACAATCGTGTGAGTGTTTTTGAATCCTCAAAGTTAGCTTTTTTTTGTCAATGCCGGTGAATAATTTGTAAATTTCGCTCTTAAAATCCATTTTAACAGCTTTATCCATAGATAATTTTGACACTTTGAACAATAATTTGGCAAATTTGTTGTTTCTTATAAAAGAATGTTGTAACTTTGTGGCGCAGAAACGGCAAATGTATCATTCTTAGCTTGCTGAGTTTTTGTGTCTCCTCCACTAAGTCTTTTCGGCGCATTTAAATTCCAAATTCAGTTTGCACGCGCCACGCTTGCCTCTCTTCACCTCCTTCTTTTTTTACCTAAAAGACACAACTCCCACTTTAGAATCAATCTTTTTCATCTCTGCCTCCGCAGATTCACTCCAGATTGTGATTTCCGGCTGTGTAGTTGATGAGTTCCAATAATACGACATGTATAACATATCCGACCTATCACAGATGGCCGATGACGACCTCAAGCAGGTGGCTGAGCAACTTGGGCTCAAACGTATCGACCTATCTCAGAAACAAGATTTAATCTACAAAATTCTTGACGAGCAGGCTATCGCCGGCGCCGCCAGCCGTGTGGCTTTGCAAAAATCACGCCCCGATGGTGCCGAGCCTAAAAAACGTGGCCGCAAGAAAAAGAACGACCCATCTCGCATTCCCGCTCCCGAGCAGCCCGAGGCGGCGGCTGCTCAGCCGACCCCCGAAGCAGCTCAGTCTCAAGTCGAGGCTCCCGTAAAGCGCCGCCGTGGCCGTCCATCTAAAAAAGAAATGGAAGAGCGCCGTGCTGCTGCCGCCGCTCAAGCTCCGGTCGAATCAGCTCCCGTGGCCGAGCCCGCTCCGCAACATATCGAGGAGTCCGTGCAAGCTCCGGCTCCCGCCCCCGTAGAAGAGGCTCCCAAGGTCGAGGTGACCGAAAAGCCTGCCGAAGCCCCCGCTGCTCCGGCTCCCCGTGGCGATTTCCGCCCAAAAGGCGACTTTAGCTCATTCTTCCCACGTGGCGAAGGCCGTAAATTCGTGCCCCGCTCTCAGCAGGAAAAAGAGGAATCGCGCCGCGCCGCTGCCGCCACCCCTATTGTTATCACCGAGCCCGGCCAGCCTGCTCCTCAGCAACAGCAAGGCCAAGGCAAAAAGAAAAAGAATAAAAACAACCAAAACAACCAGAACGGCGGCCAGCAACCTATTGCCGACCAACGTCTGCCGCGCGACCAACGCTTCGATTTTGAAGACTTCCTCGAAGCTCAAGGCGTGCTCGAAATCGAGCCCCAAGGCCACGGCTTCCTGCGCTCGTCCGACTTCAATTATATGCCGTCGCCCGACGACGTGCTCGTTACTCAGCAGCAAATCAAGGCCAACGGTCTCAAAGCCGGCGACGTGGTTGAGGCAACCATCCGCCCACCGCGCGAAGGCGAAAAATATTTCCCCCTCTGCCGCGTGCTCAGCGTCAATGGCCGCTCGCTCGATTTTATTCGCGACCGCGAAGCCTTTGAACACCTCACACCGCTATTCCCCGACGAAAAATTCGACCTTACCGGTGGCGCCACCACCTGCAACCTCTCCACACGTGTCGTTGATATGTTTGCCCCCATTGGCAAGGGCCAGCGCGCGCTCATCGTCGCTCCGCCTAAAACCGGTAAGACGCTCCTCCTTAAGGACATCGCCAACGCCATCGCTGAAAACCACCCCGAGACATACATTATGATTCTCCTTATCGACGAACGTCCCGAGGAAGTCACCGATATGAGCCGCAGCGTCAACGCCGAGGTGATTGCGTCCACCTTCGACGAGCCTGCCGATCGCCACGTCAAAATCGCCGGAATTGTCCTTGAAAAAGCCAAACGTATGGTGGAATGTGGCCACGATGTTGTGATTCTGCTCGACTCTATCACGCGCCTCGCTCGCGCCTACAACACCGTCTCTCCGGCCTCAGGCAAAATCCTCTCGGGTGGTGTCGATGCCAACGCCTTGCAAAAGCCCAAACGCTTCTTTGGCGCAGCCCGCAACATCGAGGGCGGAGGCTCTCTTACTATCATTGCTACTGCCCTTACCGAAACTTCTTCTAAGATGGATGAAGTGATTTTCGAGGAATTTAAGGGCACCGGCAATATGGAGCTCCAGCTCGACCGCCGCTTGAGCAACAAGCGTATCTTCCCCGCTGTCGACATTATGGCTTCAAGCACCCGCCGCGACGACCTCCTCTTGCGCGAAGAAACCCTCAACCGCATGTGGATCTTGCGCCGTTTCCTCAGCGACCGCACCCCCATCGAGGCTATGGAATTTATCAAAGACCGCATGGAGCGCACTCGCGACAACGACGAATTGCTCCGCACCATGGGCAGCTAATCCCTCACCCGAAAAATTTAGGCATAAAATTACCAAAAAATTTCCCGAAATTTTTGCCAATCAAAAAAATATGCGTAATTTTGCCCCGCTAAACTAAAGCCCAAACGAAAAGAAACTAAAAAACAAATAATAA
>CAZRCU010000013.1:0-22424 GCA_964598685.1 uncultured Bacteroides sp. | reverse complement strand
TTGTTAACTCAAAATTATCACAATTTAACTTTTGCTTAATCTTACGCGATGAACCACTGCTTATACATAAGTGTTATAGCATACTGCGAAAAAATGGTAGCAATTTTGGCTATTGCAAATAAAAAGAATTATGTGTAACTTTGCGAAAAGCCTTAATAGCACTATGAATTACGTTAGCACAAACGAAACCTATACCACCGACCTGCGCAATGCCGTGGGAAAGTGTTTTGCACCGGACGGGAGCCTCTTTATGCCTGAGCGCCTGCCGGTGATACCAAAGGCTTATTTCAACAATATCGAGCAAATGTCGCTCACCGAAATTGCCTTTGTCGTTGCTAATACTATGCTTGGCGAGGAAATCGACTCAACCACGCTGAAAAAAGTGGTGGAAAAGGCTCTGAATTTCAAAATGCCATTAGTGGAAATTTCTAATGGCGCACACGTGCTGGAGCTGTTCCACGGGCCAACGTTGGCTTTCAAGGATGTGAGCGCTCGCTTCATGGCAAATTTGCTGATTGAAAAATCGCCCGCGGCTTCACAAAAGCTCACCGTGCTCGTGGCCACAACGGGAAACACCGGCGCCGCCTTGGCTAATGCCTTTGCCGGCCCTAATAATATTAATGTGATAGTGCTGTTTCCTCGTGGGAGCCTATCGCGCACCCAGCTGGCTCAAATCTCGGCATCGGGCAAGCACATCACCGCCGTGGAGGTGAGCGGCTCGATTGCTAAATGCAAAGCATTAGTGCGCGAGGCTATGGCCGACGAGAGCCTGCAAGCGATTATGCCGGTGGTGTGTGTCAACACCCACAACGTGCTGCGCATTTTACCGCAAATTGCCTATTTTTTCTATGCCTACGCGCAACTGAAACTTACCAACCCCAAGCATAGCGAAATGGTGGTGGCCCTGCCATGCGGAAATCTCAGCAATCTCACCTCGGCGGTAATGGCCAAGCGCATGGGCCTGCCAATATCGCATATCGTGGCCGGATGCAGCGCCAACGACGACTTTGTGCGCGTGCTCGAAGGCTCGCTCGACCCCAACAAGGTGAACACCTCGAGCCGCCCCACCCTGGCCAAAGCCATGGACTCGGGCTACCCCACAAATCTGCCTCGCTTGCTGTATCTCTACAATAATTCAACCGAGAATATGCGCAAAGATATTAGCGCATATTCGGTGAGCGACGACGAGATTGCCGACACAATGGTGAATGAATTGGTGGCTTCGGGCTATATGTGCGACCCCCACACCGCCATCGCTGTGGCTGCCGCCCACAAATATGGATGCAATGCCGCCACTGTGATAGCCGCCACGGCCCACCCGGCCAAGTCGCTCGACGTAATGACCGCTATCACCGGACGCGCCGTCGAACTTCCCTTGCAATTAACGCGCTTTATGGCAAAACCTGAGCCGCCCGTAAAGCTTGCGCCAACATATCAGGCTCTCAGAAAACTAATTCTCAACAACCTCTAAAACCTCTCTCCCGCTTAATTATGGCAACAAAACGTCAACTCAAAAAACGCATCTCACAAGTATGCGGCGAATTAGCAGCCGAGCTGTTGCTCGCATCTCACCTCACAGGCAAAGTGGACGGCGAAACAGTGAGCAAAATTGTGATTGATATTGCATCGCTTCAAAGCGAAGCCCGTGCCAAAGTGTCGTTTGCTTACGACAAGGTGAAAAAAGACTTTGCCACCAAAGCCGAATATCGCCGCGCCCGTCACCAATACGAGGCTAAAGCATACGCTCAATTGCGCAAAGAATTTGGCGAAAAGGTTGTCGCTATCGTCAAAGAAATGAATGCCGCTATTCCGGCTGAAGTGCGCGAAACTCTCGCTAAAAACTGATAATTGTGAACATCGCAGCCCTTATCCTAAAATGGGCCGGATGGCGAGTTAACATCTCTGTAGACAATTATCAAAAGTGCATAATCTGTGTGGCACCCCATACGAGCAATTGGGACTTCGTCATGGGAAAATTGGCCTATGCCGCAGTGGGGCGTCATGCAGGTTTCTTGATGAAGGAGCAATGGTTTTTCTGGCCGTTAGGCTGTTTCTTCCGCTCAATCGGAGGCGTAGCAGTGGCCAGGAAAAACAAGCGCATATCGCTCACAGCAGCTGTCACTGAGATGTTTCGGAGCCGCGAACAATTGCAAATTGCAATCACGCCCGAGGGAACTCGCAGTCGCACCGCCAAATGGCACACAGGCTTTCTGCATATCGCTAAAGAGGCCAATGTGCCAATCGTGCTCGGTGTGCTCGACTACGGCCACAAAGAAATAATTATAAAAGACACATTTACGCCCACCGGCGACGCTGAGGCTGATTTGCTCGCAGTAAAAAACTATTATAAAGACTTCAAAGGGAAATATCCCGAAAAATTCACCATTGACTGATGGATTCTAAATTAAAAATAGCCTCAATATCGCTTGACATCACTTGGGCCGAGCCCGATTCAAATATCGCCAAAGTGGAAAAAATCATGGCCGCACTGCCCGTCGAAACCGACATCGTGGTGCTGCCCGAGCTATTTTCCACAGCCTTTGTTCAAGAGCGCGAAGTGATTGAAGAAGTGGCCGAGACCAACGGCGGCGACACTATCCATAAGCTCACGGAGTTGGCTCGCCGATTCAACATGGCAATCGCAGGCACATTCGTGGCCCGCACCGGCATTCACTACTACAATCGCGCCTTTTTCCTCGAACCATCGGGCGACGAGACCTTCTATGACAAGCGCCACATGTTTGGCCCCGGGATGGAGTCGAAGACATTCGTGCCGGGCACCGAACCGATGCCCCGCATTCGCTATCGCGGATGGAATGTGACAATGGCCGTGTGCTATGATTTGCGATTCCCTGCATGGATGCGCAATCACCACAACGACTACGATCTGCTGCTCATTCCGGCTAATTGGCCGGCCGCGCGCGGCTATGCTTGGCAGCACCTGCTAATTGCACGAGCCATAGAGAATCAAGCCGTGGTGGTTGGCGCCAATCGCTCGGGCGAAGACCAATTTGGCACCTACGATGGCCTCACATTTATATATGATGCCTATGGGCAGCCGATCGGCCAGACAATCATGGATGGCAAGGTGGTGTATGCCACCGTAGATTTAAAGGACGTAGCCACGGCCCGCCGCAGATTGCCGGTGGCCCAAGACGCCGACGAATTTACCATCAAATACGAATAATCCGATTAGGCAAATTTGCCTACATAAAAAGCGGCTCGGGATGTCGATAAAGTTTCGATTTTGCCGAGCCGCTTTTATATATTATGATTATCGTCAATATTGCAGATATATAAACGGCACCAAATCCGACGAGCGAGCTTGAATCACAAAGAATATCACCACAGCCAGGATGATGCCCTGCGCCACGCTCGGCAGCGATGAATACGTGCCAATTGCCACAGAATTTAAGCGCGTGGGCAAGAAATGCATGATTAATCCTGCCAAAATTGCCAGCACAATCAGCACGTAGCTCTCCACAAATTGCGGCGCTATCGAGGCATGGAAATCTCCAAAAATTTGGCAAATCATGGCGCCAAGATATTCCAGCGATGGTGCTCTGAAAATCGCAAAGCCAAATATGATTAGCGAAAATGTGACGACGATATTCACCACTCGCATCACGGCAGTGCCTCGCAACGCCTCGGGAATACGCCACACAGGCTTCATAGCCTTGTGAATAGCCAGCAACAAGCCGTGATAAGCGCCCCACAGCAAATACATCCAGCCGGCGCCGTGCCACAAGCCGCCCAACACCATAGTGAGGAAATTATTGAGATAGGTGCGGAATTTGCCTCGGCGAGAGCCGCCCATCGGGATATAGAGATAATCGCGAAGCCAGGTCGACAGCGAGATGTGCCATCTGCGCCAAAATTCCGACGGATTCTGAGCCTTAAACGGTGCATTGAAATTCTGCTTAAACCGATACCCCATCAGCAGGGCCAGGCCGATTGCCATGTCGGAATATCCCGAAAAGTCGCAATATAATTGCACGGTAAAGCCAAGCCAGCCCACCACATTTTCAAATCCCGTATAGAGCGTGGGGTTGTCGAAAATTCTATTCACAAAATTGCCACTGATATAGTCGGCAATCACCACCTTCTTCACCAGGCCCGCCATAATCAAAAACATGCCCTCGCTCACCATGGCCGAGGTGGCAACAGGGCGAGCCTTGATTTGCGGCAGCATATCCTTGGCACGCACCACCGGGCCCGCAAGCAATGGCGGGAAGAATGTCAAGAAAAAGATATAGTCAAGCAGATTTCGCTCCGGCTCAATTTCGCCGCGATAAATATCCACAATATAGGAGATTGAGCGGAATGTAAAAAACGAGATGCCGGCCGGCAGCACGATGTCGAGCGGGTCGAATGGCTGGCCGGCCATTTCGGCCCATGTCGATGCCAACAAGTTGAAATACTTGAAATACACCAGCATACTCACATTCACAATCACATTCAGCGCCACCACCATTCGCCTTGCCCACTTGGCCTCGAGCCACCCGAGCCAATTGCCAAGCAGATAATCGCTCAGGCACACGCCAAGCAGTATAAAGCAACATTCGGCGCTTGATTTATAATAGAAATATAGCGAGAATGCTATCGTTACCAGCATTTTTGCAACATGCGCGCCGCGGAGAGAGTGATAGATTAATATAAAACCGACAAACAACACCAAGAATAATCCGGTATTGAACAGTAGCGGTGATGCTGGGTCATATTGCAATATTCGGCCAAGCTCATTGATTCTAATATTATTTAGAAATTCACTCATTATTTTGCATTAGATAGATTAAGATTAATTGCCTCGATTAATGCCGTGGAGAAAAGGCGTCCCTCCAATTGATAGCCGGCCAATGTCTTATGAATACGGTCTGAATTTAATGTTTTGTCGGCAATCCATTGTGCCGAAGATCCGCTGCCACCGGCCACCTCATACCAATCATACACTGGGATATGATTATCGGCGGCATACGACAAGATCACATTGCGCATACGCGCCACATTTGTGTTCACCGAATATGTATATGTCACTGTGGCTTTGCGGCGACGGCGACGACGTGTGCGCGTGGCCACTTTGCGCTGACATTCATTCGGCGTGGTGAGCAGAATTTTTGCAGCGGGATTTTCGCGCTTCACCTCCTTAATAAACAGGTCGATTTGTCTGCGAAATTCTGCATCGGTCACCGTGCTGAAGGCCTCGTTGGTGCCGAGGCTCACAATGATTAGATCAGGCTCAAGATAGGCTATATCGCGGCCGAATCCGCCAATTGATGTATAAGTGGAATACGTGGCGCCGTTATTGCCCACTACATGATAAGCCACGCCATCATCGCCCAGCGCGCAGTTGAAGCCATGAAATGTAGTGGCGGTGGAGGCCTTAACATTTAGCACCACCTCCTGCACCGGAGCAGTGAGAAAAATCGAAATCGAGCCGGCGTCGGTATCAGTGATAAACGGCACAGCCTCGTCGTCCACCATTACCGACGATATTTCGATTGGCTCGCCTGAATAGTAGATTGTCACAGCATCAAAATTTTGGCGTGTACGTATGGTGAAATCCACAATCGGGTCTTGCGGCTGAATGCCGATGCCTGTGAATCGCATATCTGTGGGCCACGGCAGCTTGAGCAAGCGAGATTGGGTGAAGGCCACAGTCGACGTAATCGAATAGTCGACCGGCTGATTGGTGCCGGCCAGTTTAAAGGGGACAATCAAGCCGCGACCACGCAAATGGCTAAAGGCCTTGCCCACATTATTTCTAACCACCGCGGTGCCCATATCTGCCTGAAGGTGGGAATCGCCAATATGAAGGATATTCACCGGATACACCGCCGCCGAATCAAACAGCTCGTGCAGAGCGGCCCAATTGTCGCCATTCATATTGATATGGTTGGCCGACAAGTTGATATATGGTGGAATATCCGACGTAGCCGCCACAGCTAGCGTGTCGATCTTTGGATTTTGGCGCAACTCGGCCTGATCGTCGGCAAAAGCTTGAGCCGACGACAGCGCCACGACTAATGCACAGATAAAATATTTATTCACCGATGGAGAGTTTAAGAGATTTCACAAATATTTCGGCCAGAGCCTTTCCGCCCTTATGATTTAAGTGGATATAATCGGCATTTATCAATCCTCGACGATGCCAATCCACCACAGAACCCTCGCCACCCATAGCCTGACGAGTGTCCCAGAAAAGAGCGTGAGTGCTGCGAGCCACGCCGCGCTGTGCGCGCACCATATTGCCGGCGGTGACAAGCGAACCTATGTCCGAGCCATGCTTCTGCCCACGGTCGCCGATGCCCAGCATCAACACCACTGCATTTGGATAGCATGTGCGAACCTTATTCACCACCTGCGTCATCGCGTTGGCATAGGCCGTGTAATCGGTTTGCTCCGACGACAACGCATTTATGCCAAATTCCAGCACCACTACATCATAATTGATATATCGGCGCATTTGAGCCGCCACGGGCTCATTAAGAGTTCTATGCGATATACCGGAATTGCCGCGCAGCGACATGCAATCCAGCGAAATGCCGGTGTCGCCCGTAAACCACAAGCCAAGCGATTTCAAGCCGTCGATATCGGTCGACATCGCCACCGAAGTGGTAAAGCCGTTGAGCTCAATCATCTGAACATCGTTCGACGGCTGTATATCATAAGTGCGCTCGGTGCCGTCAGATAGTGTCATTGTAATTGATCCGGCATTTGGCGATACAAACAGCATCGACGAGCGTGTCCATGAATCTGTGTGGGCCGGGCGCTTGGTGCCGCGAAATGTGGCTTTTGCATTGGAATTCGATGTGAAGTAGTGACCTTGAAGCAGGCGCAGGTCGTCGGCACCCATCTTGCGAATTTCATGCTCTGTCCAGCCATCGCCACTTTGACTAATTGATTGTCTGAATCCGGCTATAGGGCTATAAGCCGCCATATACCCCACCCCACAGCCGCCATAGCTATCTTGAAGCAATGCGCGAATATCTTGAGTGAGAATATCGCCTTCGATATACGAGTCGCCTGCCACCGCAATTCTCACCACTCGCGAGCGCGCGGCATTCAGAGCCGATTTCAGCCGAGATAGTTCTACGCCATCTGAATAATCTTCGATAAGCACCGAGCCATCGCGCTCGGGAGCCTTAAAATCTTCGGGAAGCTCTTGCAGCTCGGTCGGCTCGGCCAAGCTGTCGGCAACGGCCGACCCATCGTGATGCTCGGCCGATAAATTTTGCAATTCAGGGTCGAGCACTTCGTGTGTGATAAAGGTCTTGTCGGATTGTGGCATTAAATCGCCGATAAGGTTGAAATCTTTAAATTGGCGATTAGTGATGTCGCTCCAAGGCACCAGCGACAATCCGATTAATGTCACTGCCGCCGAAGCGACTATTGTGATAAGATGATTATTATTCGAGTCTGATTCCATCATTAAATCTATTGATGGCTATTAAATATTGATATTAGAGCTGCGGCCTTGGCTTGCGATTCATTCCACTCGTCTTCGGGCACAGAATCGCCGGTAATTCCGCCTCCGGCATAAATGCACACATGACCACGCTCATCAAATTCGGCGCAGCGCAAATTCACATAGCTGCGAAATCCGGCCGCATCGTCGATAGCAAGGTAGCCGGCATAGCATCTGCGCTGATGCTGCTCCACTGTGGCGATTTCAGCCAAGGCTGTTTCGCGCGGCAACCCGGCCACGGCCGGCGTCGGCGACAGTCGGTCGGCAATAGTCCGAGCCTCGGCCACATCGTCCACATGGCCCATGAAAGGCGTACACAAGTGGGTGAGGCGGCCATAGGCCAGCGTCGTAGTTGCCCCAACGCTGTATTTTACATTTGCTTGCGATAAAACATTTGAGATAAAGTCGACCACCATCCGATGCTCGCGCATATTCTTCTCGTCCCAAGTGCGATTGTCAAAGATCGTACCGGCCAGGGCCATTGTGGCAAGATGTCCGTTGTTGCCGACATGGAGCAACGTCTCAGGCGTAGCGCCGATCCACGCTCCCGTCGCAGCCGTATAATACAGATTGCAAAACGCATCCTCAAACGCGTCGAACAGCTTATCAGCCACCTCGGCTATGTCAAATTCCGGGCAATTAAGCGTGATTGTGCGCGAAATCACCGTCTTGCCGCCCTGAGCTTTCAGCCGCGCCACCACATCTGCCACGCCCTGCAAATATTGAGCCTTGGCCGTAGCAGACTGAATGGGCTGCATTGTTGGTCCGTTGCCCGCATATTGCAGCACATCCACAGCATTGCAGCGCCCGCAAATCGTAATCGGCTGCAAAGCACCCCACGGCTTAATCAAAAATTTTGATTGCGACTCACCTGTGCCGCAATCAGCCATGAAAATGGGTTTGCTTCCGGCCTCGCGATATGCAACAAATGGGATTCCTTGCTTGATGCAATGCCGTATGGCGGTCTTTATTGCTGACGTTAAAGACATGGACGACCTAAAAGTTCAAAAGGCATTGCTCCGGTGATTTCCACATTATAGAAATCGCCAATGGTAAGTTTATGTGATTTTTCAATCAGCACTTCGGGATCCACCTCGGGCGAATCATATTGAGTGCGGCCAACATAGTAGTCGGCTTCCTCACTATCCACCACCACGCGCATCGTCAGGCCGATTTTGGTCTCATTCACCTCAAGCGAAATACCCTCTTGGATAGCCATGATTTTATCCAAACGCTCTTGCTTCACCTCTTGCGGAATGTCGTCGGATAGCTCGCGAGCTGCGCGAGTGTCGTCCTCCTCACAATAGGCAAAAGCGCCCATGCGTTCAAATCGTTGCTCCTTGACAAATTCCACCAAGCGGTCGAAAGCTTCGTCGGTCTCACCGGGGAAACCGGTCATCAACGTGGTGCGGATATGAATACCCGGCACCTCGAGGCGGATGCGAGCCAACAAGGCCTTGGTCTCCTCACCGTTAATATGGCGATGCATATTGGCCAACACGGTGTCGTCGATATGCTGCAAGGCGATGTCAAGATATTTGCACACATTGGGATATTTAGCCATCACAGGCAATATATCGTAGGGGAAATCTGCCGGATAAGCATAATGCAAGCGAATCCATTCCACACCGGGCGTCTGCGCCATCTTCTCGATTAGCTCGGCAAGAGCGCTACGCTTGTAAATATCGTGGCCATAATACGACAAGTCCTGAGCAATCACATTAAATTCTTTCACGCCACGTGCCACAAGCTCTTTCACCTCGTCGATAATCTCCTCGACAGGGCGAGATTTATATCGGCCGGTGATAAGCGGAATTGCGCAGAAGGCGCAAAATCTGTTGCAACCTTCGGCAATCTTGATATAGGCATGATGCGATGGTGTGGTGATGCTGCGCTCGCTCTTGTGAGGTGCTGAGGCCACATCATATTTGGCCGTGAGAGACTTCACCACCTCTTTCCAATCAAATTTGCCATACCAGCCATCCACCTCTGGAATCTCAGCCGGGAGCTCCTTGCGATAGCGCTCGGATAGACAACCCATCACATACACCGAGCCGATTGTGCCGTCGGCTTTTTGTGCACACGCGTCCAAAATCGCGTTGATAGATTCCTCTTTTGCATCGCCGATAAATCCACAGGTGTTAATTACCACAGCATCACCGGTGAAATTATCCGCATTATGCACAGCGGCGAAGCCTGCATCTGCAAGCATCGCCAAAACACGTTCAGAATCGACGAGGTTTTTTGAACACCCCATCGTTATAACATTTACTGTTGGAGTCATTATTTAGCGGTTTCCGAAGAGAGACTCTACGAATTCTCGTTTATTAAACACTTGGAGGTCTTCTATGCCCTCGCCAAGACCAATATATTTCACGGGAATCTTGAATTGATCACTAATACCGATTACCACCCCACCCTTGGCTGTGCCGTCGAGTTTGGTCACGGCAAGGTGTGTAACCTGTGTGGCGGCCGAGAATTGGCGAGCCTGCTCAAATGCATTCTGCCCTGTCGAGCCATCCAACACCAAAAGCACTTCGTTGGGAGCACCGGGCACCACCTTCTCCATCACGCGCTTAATCTTGGTAAGCTCGTCCATAAGGCCCTTCTTATTGTGAAGGCGACCGGCAGTGTCGATAATCACCACATCAATATCATTAGCGACAGCCGACGACAATGTGTCGTAGGCCACAGCAGCCGCGTCCGAGCCAAGCTTTTGCTTAATCACGGGCACTCCGGCACGATTGGCCCACTCGTCGAGCTGTTCCACAGCCGCAGCGCGGAATGTGTCGGCCGCACCAAGCATCACCTTGTATCCGGCCTTTTTATATTGGTGGGCAAGCTTGCCGATGGTGGTGGTTTTGCCAACACCATTCACACCAACAACCATGATTACATAAGGCTTATGCCCCTCGGGAATGCGGAATTCTCCATCAGAAGAAACTTCATTGTCGTTTTCGGCAAGCAGCGCTGTGATTTCCTCAACAAGCATATCATTAAGCTCGTCCATGCCTACATATTTATCGCGCGACGCGCGAGCTTGGATGCGCTCAATTATACGCAATGTGGTCTCTGCGCCCACATCACCCGTAATAAAGATTTCCTCAAGCTCATCAAGAAAATCATCATCAATGGTTTTGCGGCCGATAAACGCACGCTTCAAACGCCCGAAAACGCCCTCTTTTGTCTTTTCGAGGCCCTTATCGAGGGTTTTCTTTTTCTCCTTGGAAAAAATGCTAAAAAATCCCATATATTGACTGTTTTGAGACTACAAAGTTAGCAAATTCCATTGTCATAGACAACATCCAAGAATTTTTAGCATCCTTTTCAATCCACATAAGCCACAAAAAATTAAATGATAACGAAACTTTTTCAAGAATCGCTGCGTCAAATAGAGAAAACAACAAAATATTATGATATCTAATCCTATTAACAATGCTGATGCAACGCAAACATAATCAAGAGCAGACATTGCTTGAAGCCGATTTTGAGCAAATGGTAGATCGGCACGATGCGCTCATTCGTAAAGTATGTTTTTTCTATGCGTCAGATTTCGATGATTTCAATGATTTGCGTCAGGAGGCCTTGGTCAATCTTTGGCGAGGCTTTCCTAAATATCGAGGTGAAGCAAAAATCACAACGTGGATTTATCGAGTTTGCTTAAATAGCTGCGTGTCATACTTCAGGAAGCATAAGCAAAACAAAAATACAGAACCGATTGAACATGCGGCGCATCTCATTGCCGACACCGACGAAAAAGCGGAAATGCTTAGCGAGATGTATAAACTTATCAATGGCTTAAATAAATCAGACAAAGCTCTGATAATGCTATGGCTGGATGAATATTCATACGACGAAATCGCTCAAATTTTAGGGCAAACACGCAATGCCGTAGCTGTTCGCCTACATCGCATAAAAGACAAATTAATCACCATGGACCACAATCTCTAAGATAGCCCTGCAAAGTTAACTAATGTTGAATCAAAAATTTTAATGAATATGAACATTGATGAACTAAAAAACGGATGGCAATCATTAAACGCTATGTCAAAAGAACCAAATGATGCGATGGTTAAAGACATCGTCAATGGCAAGACTAAATCTGCGCGCGAGCATCTTATGAAACAATATAAAAATACAATTTCTATATTAGTCCCTTTAGGGGGCATCTCTCAACTCGCACTTATTCGTATAATACCATTATACATTATTATAATAGTAATGATCTATCTGGCTATAGCAGCAATGATGGACTATTACCTATATAAAGGTATAAAAAGCATGGATTTATCATCCGAGAGTGTTACTACGATTGCGGCTAAAGCTAAATTCTATCGCCGTCGTCACCACCTATTTCAATTAATTCTGATTCCCTTAGCCGTAATCGTAATTATTCATTACTTTAGCTGCGCCACAGGATGGCAACAAATTGGCATTGTTGTCGGCATAATCGTAGGCCTTATCGCCGGACTACCAACCTACCTCGGCATCATGCGCGATTATAAGCAATTATCGCAATGACCCACGGCCGGCGGTTTATTTTTCGAGGTCGTCGAGGGCCATGGAAGCTAATTCCCACATGCTCATCGCATTTTCAAGGTCTTTTGTAGCTTGAGCATGACGATTGTAAATATCGGGGTCGGAGGTGTCGCCGGTGGCTAAGATATTTTCAATTTCTTTCACCTTGGCTTCAAGCTCGGCAATTTGGGCCTCGGCATCTTCCACTTTTTTGCGAGCTCGACGCAGCATTTTATCGCGTTCGCGCTGCTCGGCATAGCTTAGCTTGCTTGGCTTGTCGGCAACCGCCGGTGCAGCAGCCTCTTGTGCGGTGGCTTTTGGCGTGGCCTTGGGCTGTTCGGTGGGAGACTTAGAAAGTTCAAGTTCGCGAAGATTCGCGATTCTCTTTTTCTCAAGGAAGTCGTAAATGCCGCCCAAACATTCTGTGACTTTTCCACCGCCAAATTCATAGACTTTTTCAACCAATCCGTCAAGAAATTCACGGTCGTGGCTTACCACAATCACAGTGCCGTCAAAGTCCTTAATGGCTTGCTTCAGCACATCTTTGGTGCGCATATCCAGGTGGTTGGTAGGTTCGTCGAGGATTAGCAAGTTGACCGGCTGTAGCAGCAGCTTGATCATGGCAAGGCGAGTGCGCTCACCGCCCGAAAGCACTTTCACAAATTTATCCGAGGCCTCGCCGCCAAACATAAAAGCGCCAAGGATGTCGCGAATTTTGGTGCGTATATCGCCTACGGCCACGCGGTCAATTGTGTCAAACACTGTGAGCGATTCGTCGAGCAATGATGCTTGATTTTGCGCGAAATAGCCTATTTGCACATTATGGCCGATTTTGAGATTACCGGTGAACGGAATTTCTCCCATAATACATTTCACCAAGGTAGACTTACCCTCGCCGTTTTTACCCACAAAGGCCACTTTTTCGCCTCGGCGGATGGTGAATGTGGCACCGTCAAACACTTGATGATCGCCATAGGCCTTGCCCACATTTTCGGCAATAATAGGGAAATCGCCCGAACGTGGAGCCGGTGGGAATCGCAGATTCAGGTGGGATGTGTCCACCTCGTCTACCTCGATACGCTCAATTTTGGCCAGCTGCTTCATGCGGCTTTGCACTTGCACAGCCTTGGTAGCTTTATATCTAAAGCGCTCGATAAAGGCCTCGGTGTCGGCAATCTGTTTTTGCTGATTTGCATAGGCTCGCATTTGCTGCTCAAGGCGCTCGGCTCGCAGCACCACATATTTTGAATAGTTCACCGAATAATCATAGATTTTACCGAGTGAAATTTCAATCGTGCGCGTGGTGACATTATCAATGAAAGCGCGGTCGTGGCTCACCAGCACCACAGCCTTGGCCTTGGTGATAAGGAAATTTTCGAGCCACTGAATCGACTCGATGTCGAGGTGGTTGGTGGGTTCGTCGAGCAGCAACACATCCGGTCGTTGCAGCAACAGCTTGGCAAGCTCAATGCGCATGCGCCAGCCACCGCTAAATTCAGATGTAGGGCGGTCGAAATCGCTACGCACAAAGCCAAGACCCAAGAGAGTGCGCTCCATCTCGGCCTCACAGTTTTCAGATGAGGCATAGGCGAGCTGCTCGGTGAGAGTGGTCATGCGGTCGATTAGATGATGATAGCCGTCCGACTCATAGTCGGTGCGGCCGGCCAACTCTTGATTCATTTCGTCGAGACGCGCCTGCATTTCGTCGATATGAGCAAAAGCCTTGCGCACCTCTTGTGTGACAGTGAGGCCGTCGGTGGTGATCATGTGCTGCGGCAAATAAGCCACCGACACATCATTAGGAATCGACACCGAGCCCGACGTGGGCCGTTGTAGACCGGCAATAATCTTAAGCATAGTGGATTTGCCCGCGCCGTTTTTGCCTACAAGGGCAATACGATCTTTATCGTTGATTACATAATTGATATTGTCGAAAAGCGAACGCGCACTAAATTCTACGGAAAGATTATTAATAGATATCATCTGAATCGAAATATATATTACAGCAGGGAAATTCAGCGAATCTCCCTGCTGCATAAATAAAGTTATGTTAGACTATTTAATCATGTCGAGGATAACAGCTACGATGGATTGGGCCAGAGCTTCGGCCTTGTCCATGGTGGCAGCTTCAGAGTAAACACGAACGATCGGCTCGGTGTTGGACTTGCGCAGGTGCACCCACGAATCGGCAAAGTCGATTTTCACACCGTCAATATCGGTGATTTGCTCGCCGGCATATTTTTGCTTAACGCTAAGCAGCAGCTTATCGACATCCAATCCGGGCTGCAATTCCACCTTAGTTTTATATATCGAATATTCGGGCAGCGAAGCGCGAATTTCAGATACTTTTTTGCCGCTACGAGCCATCAACGACAGGAACATGGCCACGCCTACAAGAGCATCGCGGCCATAGTGGATAGCGGGATAAATAACGCCGCCATTGCCCTCGCCGCCGATAACGGCGCCAACACGCTTCATCTCGGTGGTGACATTCACCTCGCCAACAGCAGCAGCTGAATATTTGCCGCCATGAGCATTGGTGACATCGCGCAGAGCACGGCTCGAGCTGAGGTTGCTCACGGTGTTGCCCGGGGTGTGGCTCAAAATATAGTCGGCTATTGACACCAAGGTGTATTCTTCGCCAAACATTTCGCCGCCATTTTGTACAATGGCAAGACGGTCGACATCGGGATCCACAACGAAGCCCACGTCGGTGCCACTCTCTGCCACAAGGCGCGAAATATCGGTAAGATTTTGGGGAATTGGCTCGGGGGTGTGGGCAAACTTGCCTGTAGCATCGCAATTGAGCTCAATAATATTTTTTACGCCAAGAGCGCGAAGCAGCTGAGGAATCACCACGCCGCCCACAGAATTAACAGCATCAACAGCCACTGTGAAATTGGCCTTGGCTATAGCCTCGCGGTCCACAAGATCGAGCGCGAGCACCATGTCGATGTGTTTGCGATTATATGTATCGTTATGATAAACGTGGCCAAGCTGCTCTACGGGAGCAAAGTTAAAATCTTCGTCCTCGGCAATTTTCAGCACAGCCTTGCCCTCGGCGTCATTTAGAAATTCGCCATGCTCGTTGAGCAGTTTCAGGGCATTCCATTGCAGGGGGTTATGAGAAGCTGTGAGGATAAGACCGCCACATGCTTTTTCTTCTACAACAGCAATTTCGGTGGTAGGTGTAGAGGCCAAGCCGATATTAACTACATCGAATCCCATGCCGGCCAAGGTGCCACACACCAGGTCGGAAACCATAGGACCGGAGAGTCGAGCATCGCGACCAACCACAATCACGCGCGATTCACGTGTGGTGTTTTTGGAAATAAACGATGCAAATGCAGCAGTGAATTTCACAACATCGAGTGGAGATAATCCCTCGCCGGGACGTCCACCGATTGTGCCACGAATACCGGAAATTGATTTAATAAGTGACATATGCAGTTTTTCAGGTTAAGAGATGCGTTAAATTTTCGGTTTGAAATATCGCATATTGTAGAGGTATGGAATCACATACGACATTTCATCGGGTGCGCCATACTGCGACTTGATTACGATATTAACCTTGCTATCTATAGGCAGATAGGCCAAAGGCATTTGCACGCCTGTGCCATAAGAATATGAGGTGCCAATCTCAAAATTGCCGTAGCGGAAATATGCATCGCCATTGAGCACATCATCGTTGCCGGCCGACGAAGCAAATTCGCCATCGGAATATCCGGCAAGATTATAGCGAGTGTATCTGAAGTAGATAAGCTGATTGTAGGTAGCTTTGTTGTCGGGAGTGCCGGGGTCAACCACCTGCATATATAGCATACCATCCTCGTCAAGACGATAGTAAGGCGCAAGGAGCAGCGCTTCCTCGCTTGAGTAGCCTTGATCAATATAGTCTTGTGCTGAAACAAACACTGTATCCTCAGGGATAGAATTAATCACACGATGGTCGGCGAGAAAGTTATTCACATACATATTCTCGTCGCTGAGCAGCTCGGCATAGGTTTTGCTGTCGCTGCACGATGAGATGCCGGTGGCAAGTGCGCCGGCAGCAACACAAAGAAATGCGATTTTGTATATAGTCATATTCTTATAGATTGGCAAGATATAATTCTTTGTTAGTTTTGAGCAGAGAGCGGAAAAGCCGGCAAGCCTCGTCGAGAGTGCCGACAAATTCACCGCCGGCGGCATTGAGATGGCCGCCGCCGCCAAAATGTTCGCGGCACAGCTCATTTACAGGGAACGAGCCAAGCGAACGCATCGACACCTTGACATAGCCGTCCTCCTCGCGCATAAATGCTGAATACACCACGCCCGGGATGGCTAACGGACGATTCACAAGGCCTTCGGTGTCGCCCTTGGAATAGTGGAATTTATTAAGCTCGTCGCGAGAAAGCGAAATCAGCGCAGCGCCATATTCAGGGAACACTTCCATCTTGGAGAGCATTGAATAGGCGTTAAGGCGAAGGCTATTCAGCGAGTGGGTCTCAAACTGTTCACGGTAAATGCGCTCTTTGTCGACCCCTTTGCCCAACAGCTCGGCCACCACAATATAAATTTCGGGGTCGGCGGCATTGTAGGAGAAATTGCCGGTGTCGGTCATCATGCCGGTGAGGATACATTCAGCAGCGGCCTTGTCGAGCTCGCTAAACAATTCCAAACCGCAGATCACGCGAAACAGCAAGTAGCAGGTCGATGAAAGCTTGGGATAAGAGATGGTGATATCAGTAAAATCGGCCGGATTGAGATGATGGTCGATCAGCACTTTTTTAGCCGATGATTTCACCACATTCGGGCCGAGGTGGCTAATGCGATTGGGCTCGTTAAAGTCCATGCAAAAAATCAGGTCGGCCTCGGCAATCAGCTGCTGAGCAAATTCGCGATAGCGCGATGCGTCAATCACATCACGTGCGCCTGGAACGTTTTGCAGCGATGCGAGCATCATATCGGGAATAATCACTTGCACATTTTTGCCGATATTTCCGAGCACGTGGCGCAAAGCCAATGTAGAGCCGATTGCGTCGCCATCGGGCGACATGTGAGTGACCGCCACTATACGCTCGCTGGAATCAATCAGCTCGCGCAGGGCTTTTAGCTTTTTATCGTCGATTAATCGTGATATCATAATGCAAAGATAGCCATTAATTGCTAATGGAGCTATATCGTTAGCAATTTTTAGGAAAGGCTCTACATTCAAAAGCCTCTACAGCCTTGCGGGATTCGTCGGGAATGGCAATTGATTTGGCGGTAGCGGTGTCGAAACCCGACATAATCGTGCGGCCAATACATTTCACCTGACGCGATTCACGATTCACGATTCGCTGCTCAAGTGTGAGCGAGCGATCGCCGATAGCCACTGTGGTCGTTTCCACCTCAAGAGCCTCGTCGATAAACGATGGCGCGTAAAAATCACAATTGATATTTACCACAACCATGGCGATGCTCTGAGCGTCGAAATCACGGCCAAGGACGGTGTGAAAATAATTTAGCTTGGCGAGGTCGAAAAACTGCAAATATACAGAATTGTTGACATGGCCAAACATGTCAACATCGTTGAATCTCAACTGGCAAGGCATTGTGTGGCGAAACGGAAACGCCGGTGCTGGTACTTTTGATTGAGACATATTCAGTGAAATACTATTTTACGAATTATATGTTTACCGACCGCCTCGTTGAGCTTTTCGACAAGGCTGTCGGCTGTGTAGGCAAGTTCTTGTTTCATTGACGCAGAGGTGAGATAGACGTGAAGGACGTCGCCATCTATGTATCGTCGCACCGTGGCCTGATTAAAAACAGGGCCTACGACCTCGCTCCAAAGATAGCACAATTTCTGACGGTCGAAGTTGTCGGTTTGCCCTTCAGCCTCGATCACGTGTTGGATGATTTCACCCACCGATTGTGCCTCAGTCTGCTTCATTGTGATAAATTTGAGTGAAGCTGCCATCAGCCACGCTCCACATACGATATTGCGAGCCGGCACTTCGCATGATTTCATCGAGGTGCTTGCGATTGGTGTCGGTGATAAAAATCTGGCCGAAACTGTCGCGACTTACAATTGAGATAATGCGCTCCACACGCTGTGCATCAAGCTTGTCGAAAATGTCGTCGAGCAACAACAGCGGGGAGAGGCCAACAGCCTCGCGCAAAAATTCATATTGAGCCATGCGCAGGGCTATGGTAAATGTCTTTGTTTGTCCTTGCGAGGCGGTCTGCCGCAGGGGCATATTATCAAGCGAAAACACAAGATCGTCGCGGTGGGGGCCCACGGTGGTGTGCTTCAGAATTGTGTCGCGAGTGCGAGCATGCTCCAGCGCATCTGTCAGCGTGGCATATTCCGCATCAGATTGCTTGTAGGCTATTGAGGGAATCTCGCCATCGGCACCGATTTCTCGATAATAGCGAGTGAAAATTTCCACAAGCTTGTCGATGGTGGCTTTGCGACGAGAGGTGATTACATATGCGGCGCTGTCCATCATCATTTCAATCGACTCAAACAGCGTGGCATCGGTGAAGCCGTCGCGCAGCATGCGATTGCGCTGCTCAAGCGCCTGATTGTAGCGGATGAGCGACTCAAGATAGGTGGCATCACCCTGCGAAATAATCATATCTATAAAGCGTCGGCGTTCCTCGGCGGCATCGGTAACCAAAGCGAGGTCTGACGGTGCCACCATCACTGCCGGCAACAGACCGATATGCGCGCTCAGACGCTTATATTCCTTGCCGCCACGGCGGAAGCTTTTGCGGCGCTCGCGCTGCAATCCGGCCGTGATTTCCTCGTCGACTCCATGGCGAAGATATTGGCCGCGTACTATGCCAAAATCTTCTCCACGCGTAATCAGCATGGAATCTGACACACGGGAGAAGCTTTTGGCAAAACTAAGAAAGTATATCGCGTCGAGCAGATTGCTTTTCCCCATGCCGTTATTGCCTAAAAAGCAATTCACTTTTGGGGAAAATTCGAGATTAGCCAGGGCTATATTCTTGAAATTTGTCAGCGCGATAGATTTGAGTATCACTTGTTGAAGTGTTCGTTAAAGAATAGAAGATGATATTTGATTGAATTGTTCCAATACGACCATGAGTGACGGCCCGGGCGAGCGGTATAGTCGTGGTCGATTTTGGCCTTCGTCAGTGCTTCATGCAGGTCCTCGTTCACCTTGAAGAAATCGTCGTCCTTGCCGCAGTCAAAAATGATATTGATGCTGCCGGGAATTATGGTGTTGACAAGGTTCATCACAGTGTGAGATTCCCACACAGAGAAGCAAGTGTCGTAGTCGCCAAGGAGCTCATCTTTGCCGGCACGGCGCGGGAAGGGTCGGATGTCTACCACGCCCGACATTGAGCCGGCATTGCCCCAGATATAGGGGTGGCGGAAACTGAGCCACAATGCGCCGTGACCGCCCATGCTCAGGCCGGTGATAGCGCGCTTGTCGGCTGTGGGTAATGTGGGATATTTAGCGTCGATATACGGCACCAAGGTGTTCACAAAAAAGCTCTCCATCTGCATTTGTGGTGCTTGTGGGCAGTCCCAATACCAGCTGTCGCGGCCGTCGGGCATCACGAGGATCATGCCATATTCATCGGATAGCTTTAGCAAGGTATCCTTGGAATGGCGCATCCAATCGGTGTGATTTCCATCGTGGCCGTTAAGCACATAGACGGTGGGGAAATGTGTGTCGCCCTTGGCAGCTGCATCAGGTGTGACAACGATTACGGCTTCAGGAGAAGCGAGATAAGGAGATTCGATTGCGAGCGTGTCGACAACTGCTGCGCGAGTACATAGGCCCGACAACAATAGCGCTGCTGCTAATAATTTTGATTTCATTTGGTGAGATTAGATTACCAGGTTGTTATAATAGTTGTTAGAGGTAGTCACTTGTTGAAATTCTCGTTGAAGAACAACAGATGATATTTGATAGAGTTGGTCCAATAGGCCCACGAATGTGCGCCCGGGCGCGAGGTGAAATCGTGGTCGATTTTAGCATCTAATAAGGCTTGATGCAGCGATTTATTCACTTCATAGAAGAAGTCGTCGACGCCGCAATCCACAGTAATATTAATCGTGCCGGGCTTGATTTGGTCAACTAAATTAATCACTGTGTGAGAGGCCCACACATCCGGGTTTTCGTCGCGCGGTCCGAGATGCTTATACATACTCCAGCTTTTCGGGAACGGACGAATATCGACACCGCCCGACATTGAGCCGGCATTGCCCCAGATATCTGAATGGCGAATGCTGAGCCACAATGCGCCGTGGCCGCCCATGCTCAGGCCGGTGATGGCGCGCTTGTCGGCCGTCGGCAATGTGGGATATTTAGCGTCGATATAGGGAACCAGCGAGTTGACAAAGAAGCTCTCCATCTGTAGCTCGGGCTCCTTGGGGCTATCCCAGTACCAACTATCGCGGCCGTCGGGCATCACGAGAATCATGCCATACTCATCGGCGAGTTGCAGCAAGCTATCGTGAGCGTGGGCAAGCCAATTTGTGTGGTCGCCCGCAAAGCCGTTAAGCATATACACTGTGGGGAAATGTTGATCTCCACTTAAAGCAGCATCCGGCACAACGACCAGGACATCGTCGGGTGTTGCAAGATAGGGTGATGACACCGATAATGTGTCAACGACAGCAGCTTCAGCGCATAGGCCCGACAGCAATAATGCTGCGACGGCCGACAATAGTTTAGATTTCATGGGATTGGCGTTGGATTATTTTGATATTTTATCACACAAGATATCAAATGCTTGCTGAATACCATCTTTATCCTTGCCGCCTGCTTGAGCAAAGCCGGGTTGGCCACCGCCGCCACCCTTAATGGCTTTGGCAGCTTCACGCACAATCATTGAGGCGTTGAGGCCCGATTTCACAACATCATCGGTGAGCATCACTGTGAGCAGCGGCTTGCCGGATGGGTCGATTGTGGCGCCTACAAAGGCTGTAGCTTCAGCTGATTTAGCGCGCACGGCAAAAGCGATATTCTTTACAATGTCGGGCAATGCAATACCCTTCATTTGCACAAGCTTAATACCATTTACAATAGTGGCGCGGCCAATCAATTCGGCCGACATATTGTTAACACGCTCGGCAAGCGCTTCCTCGGCTTGACGGCGTAGGTTGGCATTTTCCTCGATATTGCGGCGGATGGCGCTCACCACATCGGGTGCGTTGTTGAACATGCCGGCGATAGTCTGCATAGTATCGGCAAATTTATCCATAGCATCTTCAACAGCCTCGCCGGTGATAGCCTCGATACGGCGGATGCCGGCAGCGATTGAGCTTTCGTTGATGATTCTAATCATACCGATATTGCCGGTGTTGGCCACGTGTGTGCCACCACAAAGCTCGATCGAATTGCCATAGCGAATCACACGCACCTCGTCGCCATACTTTTCGCCAAACAGGGCCATAGCGCCCATTGCGCGAGCTTCAGCGATGGGGAGGTCGCGATGCTCGTCGAGCTGAATAGCCTGGCGAACGATTTTATTGGCGATGTGTTCCACTTGACGCAGCTCTTCGTTGGTCACTTTTTGGAAGTGAGAGAAGTCGAATCGCAGCGAGTTGGCAGTCACCAACGAGCCTTTTTGCTCAACATGGGTGCCGAGCACTTGGCGCAGGGCATAGTGGAGCAAGTGGGTGGCCGAGTGATTGGCCGAGATGGCTGCACGGTTATCAGCATCGACAGCAGCGCGGAATGTTGAAGCAGGATTTGCGGGCAACTTAGTGGTAAGGTGCACGCCCATGCCATTTTCGCGCTTGGTGTCGTAGATTTCGATTGTTTCGCCTGATTGGGTGTCGGTCAATGTGCCGCGGTCGCCTACTTGGCCACCCATTTCAGCGTAGAACGGAGTCTCGGCGAGCACAATTTGATAGAACTCGCGATTTTTTTGTTTCACCTGGCGATAGCGCAGGATCGAAGTCTCAACCTCGAGCTTGTCGTAGCCTACAAATGCTTGCTCGCCTTCTTGGATAAATTGCCAGTCGGTAGCCTCAACAGCGGCAGCGCGACGAGCACGATCCTTCTGAGCTTGCATTTCCTTGTCGAATTCTTCATGGTTGAGGATAATATTGCAGCACTTAGCGGAAACCCGAAACGGGGCATCGCATAAATGGCTCCATTTTTTACAGTTAAATTCAGATATGGATGTCTGCATTGTGAATATCCATGACATCCCAATAGATTTTTTCTCCGACGAGCTTCTTGAACTTAGCCTTGGCATTTTCCGGGTCCGATGTCTTCTCCAACTCAAAGGGGCGCATGTGCCACTGAATCAGAGTAGCGACATACAGTCGGTCATACTCTGGGAAGGAGTAAAAAAGACTATCGTAGGCAGAAACATGGTGGTGGTCATAGTAATGAGCGATCTGTGTTGTCTCTCCCTTGCTGTTGATGAAGCTCTTGGTGAAAGGTTTACCGATATCATGAAGCAACGCGGCCTCCGCTAC
>CAZRCU010000012.1:0-22868 GCA_964598685.1 uncultured Bacteroides sp. | reverse complement strand
ATAATGGCGATTGCCGCAGCTATCTGTGGCATCGCCTTTATTATTTTTCTGTGGATATGCGATCCGGCTATCGCGCCGGCGCCACAATGCATATTTAGGCATCTCACCGGCTATGAATGCGCCGGATGCGGCAGCCAACGTGCAATTCATGCGCTGCTCCACGGCCAAATTGCGGTGGCATGGCATTTCAATCCTGCAATATTCTTTGCAATCCCAATAATCATTATCTATATTATCAACCCACGCCGATGGCGCCGAGTGCTCCACTCGCCTATAGCCCTTTGGGGCATAGCAATTGCTGCTATAGCATGGTGGATTCTACGCAATATTTAGATCTCAACTAATAAGAAAGAGCAAGGCTGCCACCACCGACATGTACAAGGTAACAAAAACCACAATACATATTATACATAGGAGCATCATGCCAAAGCGTTTCCAACGATTTTTTAGCGGAAAAGCATGGTAAAGCAGGCCAAAGAGGATATAGACATCCACAATGAAATTGCAAATTTCACCAACCGTTGAATTTGCGGCTTTGATAAATACAAAAAGCGTGGCCCACACCATTAATGCACAAAAGGCATAAACGGCCGCAACAAGATACTCGGCAAAATTATACTTTCGCCCAATAATTTTGTAATAGGTGATGTATGTGGCAAAGGCTGCGGGAATGCTACAGCCCACGATCCAAAACACTATGGATTTAGTCAAATCTTGAATAAGCGGAGACAGAAACCACGAATTTCCGCCACTACCCAAATCAGTATTAAACTCGACACTCACTTCAAATTCGGCATCAAACACAGCGCCAAGCAGCACCAAATAGAGCAGCACTGTAATGAGCATCGTAAACGGCTTGGTGTAGTGCACCCGATGCCCATTGATATAATCGCGAATCACTATCCAGGGCCGTGTGGCAAGACGATAGGCCGTGAAGAGAAATCCGGAATTTATCTTAAACAACTCTTGCACGGCCGAGGAGAGGACAGCTTTAGTGGTAAGCTTGCGCTCGCCATCGCGCTGACCGCAATGCGAGCAATATTCGCCGGTGAGAGGCGAGCCACAATTAATGCAAGTTTTCTGTTGACCGGTTTTCATAGCAAGGCAAAGATAGTGAATTTTAATTAAATATCAATATCATTGCTTGCATCTGATTCTCGATAAAGACGATCGGGCGGAATCACAGCCTCGGCCTCGGGATTGAATTTTAGGCCCAACGACAAAGAAAATCCTGCGCGAAGCATCTGCAAGGCCGCTTGCGGCTTGCCACGGAAGCCATGAATTATCCAGCGCTGCCGCGGCTTTATGCGCTTGATGGCCGCAATAAGATGTGCATCAGATTTCACCGCGTGGATTATGAGCGGCTTGGCCACACGCTCGGCCAATTTTGCATGAAATTCAAACACTCGGCGCTGACACTCGGCCGAGCCTCCGCGCAGTGCATCAAAGCCACACTCGCCAATTGCCACCACTCGCTCGTCGCGGGCCATAGCCACGAGTTGCCGCAATCGGCTCAACGGGATGTCGGCGGTGGTGTCCCAAGGATGAATTCCCACGCTGTAGATGCCGCCAAGCTGCATAGGCTGGCCGGGCGACAGGCACACCACAGTGTCGCCTCGCACGGCATCGGCAAGGCGGTGGGAATGAATATCGGCATATTTATCAAGAGGGCGAGTCATGGCACAGGGTCGTAGCCGCTAGGGCCCCAAGGATTGCAGCGGCAAATGCGCTTAATCGTAAGCCAAAGGCCCTTGATGGGGCCGTGCTTGCGCAATGCTTCGAGCGCATACTGGCTGCATGTGGGTGTGAACCGACACGACTGAGGCAACATCGGAGAGATACAAAGGCGATAGAAGTGGATAGGGAGAGATAGCAGCCAAGCTAAACCCCTACTGAGCATTTTCATCAATGGCGGGAGAGGTAGAGACAGACTGCTGCACACGCGCCATCAGCTTGGCCATGGCGCGCTCTACAGCAGCATAATCGGTGAGTTTGTCGGCCACATAGATAAAAGCGAGATCGAGGCGCACACCCTGGGGCATTGGGAATTGCGGGCGGCTAAGACGATAAGCCTCGCGCACCTTGCGCCTCATGGCCACACGGTCGACAGCGTGGCGCAGGCGCTTCTTAGGCACGGATATAAGGAAAGCCACCGGAGCATCAGAGCGCCGATGGGCATTTTCACGCCAAATGGCGCGTAGGGGATAGGCGAGAGCGGCTTTAGATCCGGCGGCGCGGCTGAATAGCTGCTCGATTGCAACGGTCGAGCACAGCTTTTCTTTTTTATAGAGCCGCAAGCCTTTCATGCCGAATTATTTTTCAACAGGCACGCAGAGTTCTTCAAGATAATTGGCAATGGCGGCAGTCATCGAGGGAGCTTTCACAGTGGGAGCTTCGATATCTACGCGCAGGCCGGCGTCTTTGGCGGCCTTGGCGGTTGCTGCGCCAAAAGTGGCAATCACCACCTTGTCTTGCTCAAAGTCGGGGAAGTTTTTGAGCAGAGATTCGATGCCTTGAGGGCTGAAGAACACCAACATATCATAGTCGAAAGGCTCGTCGGGAGCAAAATCATTGCTAACGGTGCGATACATCACGCCGCGCACAAATTGAATATTATTCTTTTCGAGCAGTTCGGCTTCTGTTCCGGTGTTGACATCAGAAACGGCCAACAGATATTTTTCATCCTTGTGTTTAAGGATAAAAGGCAGCAGATCAGCCATTTTACCGGTCTTGGCTGCAAAGATTTTACGTTTGCGATAAACGATATACTTTTGCAGGTAGTTGGCAATATTCTCTGAGGTACAGAAATACTTTTGGGTATCAGGTATGTGCAAACGCATTTCCTCGGCAAGGCGAAAGAAGTGGTCAATCGCAGTCTTTGCCGTAAAGATAATGGCAGTGCATTCCGGAATCGAAACCTT
Organism: uncultured Bacteroides sp.; assembly: GCA_964598685.1. Classification (GTDB taxonomy): domain Bacteria; phylum Bacteroidota; class Bacteroidia; order Bacteroidales; family Muribaculaceae; genus CAG-873. Next base: position 19,947 of record CAZRCU010000012.1, on the reverse strand, counting down.
CTGGGCGCGGAAGTCTTTCGCGCTCAGGCCTTCGACTTTAATGAACGGACGAAACACCACGTCGACGCCGTATTTTTCGGCGATTTCGAAATAGGGTGATTTGTCAGATGAAGGTTTAGGCTGGGATACTAAAATTTTATTCACTTTCACTTAGCTTTACTTCGTTAGGAATAATTTACACGCCGGCTTTTTAGACCAGCAAGTGTGAGCAATGGTAGACTAAAGTTAGAGGTATGATTTCTAAGGTGCAAAGGTACAAAATAAAATAAAGCAAAGCGTCGATTTTATCATAAAAAATTCTAAATCCCTTAAAAATGAACAATAAACGCATGATGGCGTAGACGCCGACGGAGATCCAAACTGTCCAAGAAATAGCGTCGGGATAGAAGACGGTGAGCACCGCCGGGATGGCCAGAGCAAGGCCCAACAAGGCTTGCGAGGCATTAAATCCGCGCAGCCATTCGCGGCGGCCGTCGGGCGATGTGAATGTGTAGCCCACCACATTGTAGGCCACAAGCTGGAAGAAATAGTAGAGCGTCACTACGCCCACCACCGAGGCCACGGCAGAGCCTGTCATGTCGATTGAGCGGCCGGTGAGGCGACATTGCGCAGCAGTGAGCAGCAGCCCTATGCACACAATGCCCTGGGCCACGAGCTGTATCATCACACGATTGTCGCCGGCGGGGTGTTCGTCGAACACCTTGTCGCGGCCTTGGCGAATATTCACCAGCTCGTCGAGATACATTTTGACCAATCGAGGCAAGTGGCGAAAGTTGATTAGCATCACCAGTGCCATCAGCGAGATTACAAGCAAGAATCCGGTGGAATTGCCGGGCTGAGTGGCACGCGCCACGGGCTCCAGGCCCTGTTGCCAGGCGGGCGGCGCTGTGGCTATGGCAATTGAATCGGCACGCTGCTGCGCTGCGACAGCCTCGGGCAGGCGCTGCAATAGCGCGGTGTCGAGGGTGGCATCAAAGGGGTGGGCCGCCTCGTCGAAATCGCGAGGAAGCACCAAGATTGAGTCGGCGGCAACGGCGGCAGTGGTGAGTGAATCAACTTCCATTTTTATAGCTTAGAATTTTGGCTTCAAGTGCAATGCGTGGTGGCTGGCAAGAGCTGCATCCACAGCCTGTTGAGCTGTAGCCACCACAGTCCACATCTGTGTGTGGTCGGCCGGTAAAAATCCCTCGGCCACGGCTCGATTGAGCTGCGCGATAAAGGGGTCGTAGTAGCCGTCGAGATTAAGAATTACGATATTGCCGTCGTAGAGGCCCAGCTGGCGCCAAGTGATTAGCTCGGCGAGCTCCTCAAAGGTGCCGATGCCTCCGGGCAGTGCTATAGCGCCGATAGCCGAAGCGGCCATCAGCTCCTTGCGGCTGTGCATGCCGTCGGCAACTATTGTGTGAGTTGATTCGGGGTCGTTCCATCCGCGCTCCACCATAAATTGAGGAATCACGGCCACTGTGGAGCCACCATGGTGGCGACAAGCATGGCCGGCAGCGCCCATCAGGCCCATACGGCCTCCGCCATAAATCAGCGGCACCGTGGCAGCGGCAATAGCTTCACCGACGGCAGCCGCTACTGCGGTGTAGCGGCTGTCGCGGCCGGGCGCCGAGCCGCAATACACGGTCACGCCCCTATATTTTGTGGCTGTATCGGTCATTCAGCCGGATTGGTAATCGAGGTTAGAATGGTTTCGCTGTTTTGGTTGCCCTTCTTATCGGCATAAATTTCGCGCACCAGGCCAACGCCCTCGGCATACCAGCTTGTTACATACTCGTCGGGAGTGAGGCCCATGCCCACATAGCGCATCATGTAGGTGAGTTTGGCGCAATTGAACTTACCGGCTGGAGTCTCGACCTCTTCAAAGCCTTGGAATAGAGCTTTTGTGACGCGCACATCAATTGATTGGCCCTCGGCCGAGCAAGAAAGCTTGGCACTTGGAATCTTTGAGCCAACGGCGGCATTGGGGCTGAACTGTAGGGCAAGTTCGCCGGATGTTTTCAGAGCGTCGTTGATTTCGTTGAGCTGGTCGGCAGTGAGATATTGACCGGCTTGAGCGGCCATAGCGCGAATACCGTCAACAAATAATTTCTTGAAATCGCCGGCAGCCATCAGAATCACAGTAGTGGTGGTGTCGGCGGGATTATAACGAAATCCGCTATATGTGATTTGGTCTTCAAAGGCATTTTCGTGAGAAGGTTGCTTCTCCTCTTGACGCACGCTGATAATGCCACTATCATCGCGATCAACGGCAATTATCGTGGTTGTGACATCAAAATCAGCCTTAAGCTCTTGGCTGGTTTGATGGAATTTAAGCACCTGACCCTTGGTGGTTGAGCAGTATTGGGCCGAAATACCGGCGCATGCAGCAAATACTGCCAGCGCGAGAGTGAATAGTTTTTTCATTCGTAATTGGTTTATAATCTATCTACAAAAATAGCAAAATTTGCCGACATAGAGCCTCAAAAGGGCGAAAAATCAAAATTTATCAACAGTTTTCTTGCTGTCAGACAATTTTCAATGTATCTTTGCATCATAATCATTGCAATATCTCATGGAAAATTTCTTAGAACCCGACATTCTTCCAGCCCCATCGGCCACAATTATCGACCGTCTAAAATACCTGATTAATCTATCCAGAAAATCACAGGCACAATTTGGCCGTGCAATCGGCATCGACCCCAGCACGGTGTCGAAAGTGCTCAGCGGACACCTGCCCGCCAACGAGGGCTTTCTTAATCGCATCGTTGTGAATCTCGGCGTGTCAAAATCATGGCTCGTCTCAGGCGAAGGAATTCCATTCCCTCGCACCGAGGGTCCGGCACATATCACCACCACTACCGCCGTGGTGAGCCAATCGACGGTGAAGCGCGGCGCGCCGGTCTACGACATCGAGGCCACAGCCGGCTATGCTCCGCTGAGCCAAATGTTCACCGAAGACAAAATCATGGGCTATCTCGACCTGCCCAACCTCAACTCCAACTTTCCGGTGGTGCGCGTATCCGGCGATTCAATGACGCCTCGCATCCCCGACGGCAGCCTAATCTCGATTCGCGAAATTCGCGATCCATCTGTGATTATGTGGGGCGCAATCTATCTGGTGCAACTCGAAGATTACAGAATGGTGAAATGCGTGCGTCGCTGCTCCAACGATGAATCTAAAATCGTGCTTCACAGCGAGAACCCCAACTATGATGACATCGAGGTTAACCGCTCTAAAATCAAGAAATTATATCTTGTAGAATCTATCATAAACTACCAGACAATTGCCTAAGAAAACTATATCCCAACCGCTACCCGCCTGCATGCAGGTGGGTAGATTGGAAGCGGGCTGCGACGAGGCCGGACGCGGCTGCTTAGCCGGGCCGGTGGTGGCCGCCGCCGTGATTTTGCCCGACGGCTATTCGCATCCCATGCTTATCGACTCGAAAAAGCTCACCGAAAAGCGCCGCGAAGCCATGCGCGAGGTGATTATCCGCGACGCCGTAGCCTGGGCGGTGGGTATTTGCTCACCCGAGGAAATCGACGAGATGAATATTCTCAATGCCTCGATTGAAGCCATGCATCGCGCATTGCGCGGCCTTGGCGTGCGCCCGGGTGCCATTATCGTCGACGGCAATCGCTTCAAGCCGTTTGAGAACATCCCACACACCACTGTTGTGAAGGGCGATGCCAAATTTGCCAACATCGCAGCGGCTTCAATTCTTGCAAAGACCACTCGTGACGCCATAATGACCGAGCTCGATGCTAAATTTCCTGCCTATCGCTGGGCTGTGAACAAAGGCTATCCCACAGTGGACCACCGTGCAGCAATTGCCGAGGTGGGCCCATGCGAGCATCATCGCAAGACATTCCGATTGGTCTAAAAAATCTCTGACACCACAGCCAGCGAGCGCAAATCGGCCAGCGAGGTGTAGTGGATTGTATAATAGTCGATTATAAGCGATAATATGCGCCGGCGCACATCTCGCGGCACCGGAATATGGCTCATTGTTTCCTTGGTGAGACGGCCAAGCAAAGCCACATAGCGCGCATCGCCGGGCAGCAAGGCGCGGCCATGCGAAGGCAGCGAACTGCGAAATCGGCCGTCCATCATATCAAAATATCGGCCTTCTGCCCACTCGCTCTCATCGGGCGAAATTCCCAAGAAATGCCCGAGCTTGAACAGAAAATAGACGGGAAAATTGGCCACGCCCACCGGTCGGATCTCTGCATCGAGCGCCGCCACCGACTCAAATAAGAATTGCGACAAGAGATTGTCGGGCGGAGATTCGCGCAACACCCGCTCAAGCACCTCGGCCAGAAACATTGCCACGACGGCCTTGGCGGGGTCGGCGCCGAGATCCATGGCCGCTCCGATAGGTCGCACATCCTTTATATTATAAAGGTCGCGCCCCGGGCGCACATCCACCACACCTTCAAATGCAGCCAGCGGCATTGTGAGCGCGCGCAATCGGCGAGCTTCGCGGCCGGCGCCGGCCGGCACCAGCAAGCCCACGCGCCCCAGCTCGGCGCTCCACGCCGACACAATCGACTGGCGGTCGCTATATTTGATTGTTCTTAGGGCTATGCAATGCAGGTTCATCCTTGATTCGCGCTAATTTTTGACTATTCAAAGTTAATAAGTATCTGCTATATATCCAAAAATTCGTAACTTTGTAGTCTATGATTAAGAACCTTCTTTTTGACCTCGGCGGGGTAATTATGGACATTCGCAAAGAGAATTGCATCGCCGCCTTCAAGCGCATCGGATTAAAAGATGCCGACGCATATTTTGGTGAATATTCACAGCAAGGCCCGTTTTTGGCCTTGGAGCGTGGAGATATGTCGGTGGAGCAATTTCACAATGAAATGCGACGTGCCCTACCCGACGGCACATCCGACGAGGCTATCGACCGGGCATTTATGCAATTTCTAATTGGCATTCCGGCCCACAGATTGGCCTCGCTGCGCAGCCTCCGCAAGGATTATAAAGTGTATCTGCTCAGCAACACCAACCCCATTATGTGGGATGCATATATTCGCACAGAATTTGAAAAAGAAGGCCTGAAGCGCGAAGATTATTTCGATGGCATGGTCACATCTTTTGCAGCCAATTCGCTGAAGCCCGAAGCCAAAATATTTGAATATACAGCGACCTCGCTCAATATTGTGCCTGAGGAAACTCTTTTCTTCGACGACTCTCAAACAAATCTCGACGCAGCTGCAAAGCTTGGCTTCAAGACTGCTCTTGTGGCCCCCGGCACAGAATTTACTTCAATCAAAATATGAAAGATTGTATAGCCACCGTAGGCACTTTCGACGGATTGCACATCGGCCACTATTTCACGCTCCATCGGCTAATTTGCCTGGCTAAAGAGCGCGGAATGGAATCGCGTGTAATCACCTTTGCAAATCATCCGCTATCGGTGGTGGCTCCGCACAAATCGGCCGGATGGCTGACATCGCGCACCGAAGTGGAGCACGGCATTATCGGCTATGGCGTTGATAATGTGACATTTCTAAATTTCACCACGGCCATGGCCGCCCTCACTGCCGGAGAATTCATGTACATGATTGCCAAGGATTATGGCGTGAAGGTGCTTATGATGGGATTCAACAACTCGCTTGGAAGCGACCGTTTGGCCTCACGACAGGAATATGTGAAGGCCGGCGCGGAGGTGGGCGTCGAGGTAGTGTTTGCTCAGGAATATGCCAATACCAAAATTTCGAGTTCGCTGATTCGCGAGCATTTACGCAACGGGCAATGCCAATTTTTCACTGAAACCACCGGCGCGGCTTTTCACTTAAGCGGCACAATCGCTCGCGGACGCCAAATAGGCCGCACCATCGGCATTCCCACACTAAATCTGGCGCTGAAAGCTGCGCAATTTATCCCGTGCATAGGCGTATATGCCGGCTGCGTAGCCATCAACGGCAAGCAATATAATGCCGTGATTAATATCGGCACCAACCCCACCGTGGCTGAAAATGGTCAAACGTCGGTAGAGGCTTTCGTGCCAAACGTAGACCTGGGCGACTGCTACGGGGCTGAGGCCACATTCACTTTCCTTGAATTTATGAGAGGCGAGACCAAATTCGGCTCTATAGATCTGCTAAAAGAGGCTATAAATCACGATGTTGACACCGCTTTGGCGCATTTACCCCAACTGCACGCCTCTACAGCACGCCTTTCAGCCGATTTCCACGCTACAATCACGTCTTGGTAAAAATATACCGGTTAGGGTATAAAAATAGCTACAAAAAAAAGAATAATAAGAAGTATGCGTATGCGAGAAATCCCCGGCCGATGTGGTCGGGGATCGTAGCCCATAGCAGAATCGAACTGCTCTTTCAAGAATGAAAATCTTGCGTCCTAACCGATAGACGAATGGGCCGTAAATCTCAAAAACTCGTTAAGCCGTTATCTTACGACAGCTTTGCGATGTGGTGTGCAAGCTTGCTCTTAAGGTTAGCAGCTTTATTCTTAGAGATGGCTTTCTTCGATGCAAGACGGTCGAGCATGGCGCTGACGGTGCGCAGCTTGGCTTCGGCTTCAGCCTTGTCGGTGAGTTTGCGCAGATTACGAACGGCGTTGCGTGCGGTTTTTGCGTAGTAGCGATTGCGCAGGCGACGGCTTTCTGTCTGGCGGATTCTTTTTAAGGATGACTTATGATTTGCCATGTCGTTTTAAGTGGTGAATTTATTAATATTGGTAGCCCATAGCAGAATCGAACTGCTCTTTCAAGAATGAAAATCTTGCGTCCTAACCGATAGACGAATGGGCCATAGTGACTTTTGCGAGTGCAAAGTTAAGCACAATTTTGTTATCAGCCAAATTTTTATGCAAAAAACCTTGGTTTTAATGTTTTTTTAGAAAAATCGGCAAGTGTATTTTAGAGTGGTCTGTAGGCCAATATTTTCCTTAAAACGGCATAAGCCGAGGTTGGGGTGCCCGTCGGTAGAGGCCGGCCCCACGTCGACAATATCGTAACCCTCTGACGCATAATATGCAAACACCTCGCGGCAGAGCAAATTCATCGGGCGCAAATGGCGATGAGCCTCTACATCGCCCCAATATATCACCTCGGCAATCTTGGGCGTGATGCGATAAACCAAGGCTGCGGCAGCATCCTCGCCCTGAGGAGTGGTGAGCACAAATGTGTCGATTTGCAATCCGGTGGCCTCGGCGGTGGCACGAAGCGCTTCAAGCGACATTGCCAGCGGGTAGCCTTGCTCGGCACGATTTTTAGCAATCACACTATAGGCCCTGGAGAGCTCGCACGCGCTAAAATTGAACCCCACGCGCAGCGCTTGATTTAGCTTGTTTCGAGCCTGAGCGGGGATCATATTGGTCCAGCGGTCGATATTTTCAAGTTGAAAATGATAATTAAAATCGGCCACCACTTGCTGTGCGCAGTTTATTGCCACGCCTTGCAGCTGAGGCAGGATGGCAGGCGCATAAAATGTGGGAGAAAATGTAATCGACAATTCTTGCCCGCGATATTGCTCCACGAGCGAGTTGATAAATAGAGTGGCATGATCGAGCGTCACATGTTGCGAACGATTTACCGCGATTTCACCCCATGGGGCAGAAAACGGCATCAAGGCTTGGCCGTCACGCAAGCCAACAATGGCTCCAAGTTGCAGTCGATTTTTATCATCGGCCAGCGCCCACACGTCAAGCAGATCGGCCTTGGCAGCATTGAGGCGTGCAAAAGCTGCACTGCCATAGATAGTTGGCGACAACAATTGCGATTCATATTCCTCTAATGTCGATTTTCTAAATATCATATCACAAAAGTACAATATTTTTTACAAAATCAAAAATTGCGACCGACGGCAGCCCGGATTATATGAATTAATGTGAATTAGCCGTTTTTCCTTGCGAGTTTTTACAGGTTTTTACAGAATTTTGTTAACTTTGCAACACTCAACCTTATCGACCGACAAATGAACAAGCTGCAGTTATATATCTCGATGTCGCGCCGCGGTTTTAAAAGCGTGCAAAACATAAATCCCGCTGAAAATATTCAGCGATACATCCGCGATATGCGCCGAGCACTCGAGTCGCTCTCCTACGACGCCTCAGAAATTTACCTTTTCTACCTTATCTCCTACATCCCTGAAGGCTCATTTTTCACCATAATGCGCTCGTTGCGCAGCGATACAATCGGCGACCATCTTGCCGCCACGATATATGTGCCCAACGGCTTGAAAATCGAGCCGGCGCAGATGAAAGACATTGTGTATCGCACCACTCGTATCGTGTCGAACTCTGAAGTGAGCACCGAAGACGTGGCCGAGCTTCATGAAATATTTGCCAAAGAATATGAATTTGATAGCGAAGCTCCCCTCACGGTGGCCTCGGAAGGCCATGATTTTGCAGTGGCTTACTACGGCGGCGATAATGGTAGAGAACTTGGCGACTTCTTCGGCGACAAGCTTTATCAACCGGATTTCTTGAAGTATGCCGGGGTGCTGTTGGTCGACGAGAATCTTGGCGTTACAGCCGACGGCATGGACGATGTATCCGACCTGCCATTGGCCGAAACGGTGGAAATTTTGCCTCCCGAACCTCGCCAAGACGGATTCACACCATTTATCTATCACAGCCAATTTGACCAACCGTTTTTGGTGCCACTGGGCGGTAAAGTGAAAATTGTGTGGAAACGCACCGGTTTTGAGGATATTGAGCAAATGATTGAAATCACCGAGCCGGATATGCAGCCCCAAGCGATCATCACCGGCGACAGCCGCAAATCCATATCACCGGCGTCGTTCTATATCACTTCTCAAGTGTCGAAGGCGCAGGTTAACAATGCTCAAATCACGGTTAACGGCGTTGAAATCACCGAGCCGGTGACCATGACTCTCACCGAGCTGCGCACCGCCGACGTGGTGATTCGTGCCACCGGCTACTTCACATTCCGCTCCAAATTAGACCTTGCATCCACCACTCAAGCGCTTATTCAGCTGCAAGAACAGGTGAAAATATATCGCTTTGAGCTTCCAAAGAAAAATTCCGAATTAGGTTCCCCTATTCGCTTTGAGATTCACACCAAGCGCGATATTCCAGACAGCCCTATCGAAGGCTATACATTGCTCGACGATATACGCGAAGGCTCTACCCATGTGAATCATTTGGAATACACCGGCAGCTCGGCCGGCATCTCATATCGCAACGCAATAATCGGCGCCATAGCCGCTATAATCGTGGGCTTCTTGCTTGGATGGGCTATTATGGGCTCGGGCTCGTCGAAATCAGGCGACACCCAATCAGACAGCATCGAAGCTATCGAAACCGTGCCCGCCACCGAGCCGACTGCCGCCACTAAGCCTGCCACTGCCGAGAAGAAAGCTGCCACCGCCGAGGCTAAGCCCACCGGCGCCGCTGCATCAGCCGCTGCAATCTCTTATCTCGACAAAAATTCCAAGTGGACTCGCGAAGAATTGGAAAAATTCTCAGAATTAAAAGGTCTGTTCGACGATCTCAACAATTTCCGTCTGCAACGCATTACCGAATATTGGGCTCCGCGACTCTCTGCTTCGTCCAACTTCACAAAGAAGATAGCCACCGCCGCCTCGCAATCCTTGCAAAAAGGCATTTTCAAGCCACAATCCGGCGAAACCTACTGCAAGCCCGGCGACACATCTATCACCGTGGTGCCTTACACATATCGAATCGACCCCGCCAAAAAAAGTAATTAACACACAATAAAAGCTCAACATAATGTTGCGTAAATTATTCATCATAGCCTCGGCCACGGCCGCGCTCACGGTCTCGGCGCGCGTTGGCAACTCCTCGTCTATCGTAACCACAACCGCCGATGGCCGCACCGTCACCGTCACCGCCATCAACGACAATATCTTGCGCGTGTCCAACACGGGCTTGGGCCAATCACCGCTTGCATCTCGCGCCACAGTGCTCGAAGCCGGCAACGCCCGCCCCGACATCGCCTCAGTGGGCAAATTCATCACCACACTATCCACCGCAACCGGCATCACCGCCACTGTCGACGACCGCTCGGGCCTCGTAACCATCTCGGCCGGCCCCGACAAGATTATATCTGATAACGGCGTGCGCACATCTATCAACGGCAAAACGTCGATGGCTCTCTCCACCACCTCGCGCGGCTCAATGTATGGCGCCGGCGAACGCGGCCACAAGTTGAATCTGCGAGGCGACACACTCACCATGTTCAACCGCCAAAACTATGGCTATACCGGCAACGACCCACGCATCAATCAGATGAACATCACAATGCCACTGTTCATCTCTTCCGACGGCTTTGCCATCCTTTTCGACGACTACGCTCGCTCGCAAATGATTCTCGACAATCCCATAGAATATATCACAGAGAATCCAAATCCGGTCAACTACTACTTTATCAACGGCGCATCCACAATAGCCGATGTAACAGAGCAACTTAGCGCCCTCACGGGCCGCCAGGATCTCGCACCTTTCTGGTCGCTCGGCTACATCACATCAAAATACGGCTACCATAATCAAGCCGAAACCGTTGGCGTGGTCGACACACTCAAGCGCGCCGGCTATCCGCTCGATGGCATCGTGCTCGACCTCTATTGGTATGGCAAAGAGCAAGACATGGGCCGCCTTGAATGGGATTCCGACCAATGGCCAAATCCACGCAAGATGCTCTCCGACCTTCATCGTAAAGGCGTCAACCTCGTGGCTATCAGCCAGCCCTACATACTGCGCAACGGCCGCGGACTCGACAACTATAACGCCTTGCGCGACTCATCGTTGATGCTCCTCGACACCCTTGGCAACCAGCAAGAGGTGACCATTTGGGTGGGCGAAGGCGGCATGTTTGACGTTGCCAACCCCAAGACACGCCAATGGCTTGCAAATCGCTATAAACAACTCACCGACATGGGCATCACCGGCTGGTGGGGCGACCTCGGCGAGCCCGAAGTACACCCTCTATCCGGTCTTCACGCCAACGGCCTCACCGCCCCACTCTATCACAACCAATATGGCAATGATTGGAGCGAAATTATCTACGACCTATTCAAAAAAGAATATCCCAACACTCGCCTTATGACTATGATGCGTGGCGGCACAATAGGCTTGCAACGATATAGCGTCTACCCATGGTCGACCGACGTTTCACGCTCGTGGGGCGGCCTTGAGCCGCAAGTGCGCATCATGATTAATTCCGGCCTTAGCGGACTTGGCTACATGGGCCACGACGTGGGCGGATTTGCCGTGGATAAAGACTCGGAATATATGCCCGAGCTGTATGTGCGCTGGCTTCAATTAGGTCTGTTCTCGCCTATTCTGCGCACACACGCTCAAGCCTACGCCGAGCCCTACAACTATCCTCAATATGAATCAATAATCAAAAATATCATTAAGCAGCGCTACACTTGGCTGCCCTACAACTACACCCTCGCCTGGGAAAACGCTGCCAAAGGCTATCCATTGGTACGCCCTCTTAATTTCACCGACAATTCGCGCACCTACGACAATATCTCAGACGAATTTCTTTGGGGCTCGCAAGTGCTTGTAGCGCCCGTGATGACCGAGGGCACCACATCGCGCACCGTAGTGTTCCCCGACGGACAATGGATCGACCCAAACAACACCGCTGCAATATTCCCGGCCCACTCGTCCACCATGGTGGATGCTCCTATCGACGTGCTGCCGATATTTGTTCGCGCCGGAGCATTCATCCCGTCGGCCAACTATAATATGGAAAACACCGGCGATTATGATTCTTCTCGCCTCACCGTCAACTATTATCCGGTGGCCGATGTCGACTCTGAATTTACCATGTTCGACGACGACCACACCTCGACCGGCACCCTTGCCGACGACTGCCACCGCCTTATCAAATTTGAAGGCTCGGCCAACGGCTCGCGCATCAAAATCTCGGCCGAAGGCTCCTACACCGGCGCCCCCGACAATATCCACCTGAATTTCGTAATCAATCGCGTGGCCGCTCCGGCCACATTCCGCGTCAACGGACGCACCGTTAAACCAAAATACGACGCCACCGCCCACACACTCACTTTCGACATCCGCTGGCCCGTGGCTCGAATTCTTAATATCGAATCTAACAACCTATCACTATGTTCTCAGGAATAGTAGAAGAGCCGGCCACCGTCGTGGCCGCTAAAATCGACAATGGCAACCTCCGCCTCCGCGTGAAAGCATCCTTTGCCAATGAGCTTTCTATCGACCAATCTGTTGCTCACAATGGTGTGTGCCTCACTGTGGTGGAAACATTTCCCGATTCCTCGTATGAAGTTGTTGCTATACAAGAAACACTCGACCGCTCCAATCTCGGCAGCCTCACCCCGGGCTCGCTCGTGAATCTTGAACGCTCCATGATGATGAATGGTCGTCTTGACGGCCATATCGTGCAAGGCCACGTGGATTGCACTGCCATATGCGACGATATTCAAGACGTCGACGGAAGCCGCTATTTCCGCTTCAAATATAATATTTCCGACCAAATGCGTGCCAAGGGTTATATGACCGTAGAAAAGGGCTCTGTCACCGTCAACGGCGTTAGCCTCACCGTGTGCGATTCCACCAAAGATTCTTTCAGAGTGGCCATCATCCCCTACACTCTCGAGCACACCAACTTCTGCCGCATTGAAGTGGGTTCATGCGTCAACCTTGAATTTGACATCATCGGCAAATACATTGCCGCTATGCTTCCCACCCGCAGCTAATGCGAATACTTTTTATAGGCGACTACTCTAATCTCCACGCCTGCCTGGCTCAAGAGCTTCGCAGGCGTGGGCATGATGTAACGCTCGTGGCCGATGGCGGCGGCTATATGAACACTGCCGTCGATAAGCGCCTGTGCCGACAGCCGGGCATAGTCGGCAGCATCAAATATCTTGCCTTGTCGGCCCTCACCGTTTCACAGCTGCGAGGATTCGACGTGGTGCAACTTATCAACACTCAGTTTCTCCATCTTAAGTCGGCCAAGCTATCGTGGCTATATAATATCCTTCGCCGCCATAATCGTGCTGTGTTTCTCACGCTCGCTTCCAACGATTATTTCTATGTGAAAGCGTGCACCGACGGACACACATTTCCTTTCTCAGAGTGGCGCGACGGCACATCCCCCACCCCATTAGCGACCAAGTGCCCCACCCTCGAGCGCAATTGGCTCTCGCCTGAAATGGAGCGTCACGCCCGCCTAATCTACGACACAATCGACGGCGCCATATCAGTGCTGCCGGAATATCACATCGCCGCCGAGCCGCTCCTCGGCTCTCGCATAGCCTATGGCGGCATACCTATCAACCTCGACACTCACCCCTATTCAGAGCTCGATTGCAGCGGTAAAATAAAAATATTTGTAGGTATGAAGCCCGAAATGGTTTCCGCCAAGGGCACCGACATCCTGCTTAAAGCCGCTGAAGAGGCTCAAGCTACTTGCCCCGACCTTATCGAAGTGGAATGTGTGGGCGGTGTTTCCTACTCTGAATATTTGCAACGATTGCATTCGGCACATATCGTTGTAGACCAACTCTACGCCATATCGCCGGCCACCAACGCGCTCGACTCTATGGCACTCGGAAAAGTGGCTGCTTCGGGCGCTAATTCTATCTACTACGACTTCATCGGGATGCACGATTATGCAAAAATGCCCGAAAACGGCCCTATATTGCCGCTAGAGCCGTCGCAATCAGTCGACGCGATAACTCGCCTATTTATCGACGCAGCGTCGAATATCGACGTTCTACGAGCCAAATCTCGTCAAGGCCGTGAAATCGTCGAGCAACACAACGACGTAAAAATCGTCGCTTCCCGTTTCCTCGACCATTGGAAACAAATTATCAACCATAAGTGATAATACACAAATACAAAAATGGCGCCATTCAGATTTGAAGGCGCCATTTTTGTATTTAGGATGATATTATCTTACATATTGGCCAGCTGTCGCAGGTTGTCCATCACTTCGCTCGACGACATGCGGCGCTGCATGCGCAGCGTGGTAGCAAAATCGCGAGCCACCATAGCCACAGTGGGATGGCTGAACAATTGCTGATAATATTTAAAATTCTTATTGTAGAGGTCTTCTATCTCGTCTTTTTCAAGCGAGCAGTTTTCACCCTCCTTAGTAATCTCATTGTGAATGGCCTTCACGCAATCATCATCAATCTTGCGACCGGCAGCCAAATAGCGACACAAAACATTTCCCAATATCATGCCAATTGTGATTTGATATTGTTTCAACATTTCGTTCCAAGCTATTTTGGCAGACACTCTTGGGTCGCTATGGAAAAAGAATTCTTCTGCCATCTTCAGCGGGTCTTCTCCATTTTCCATCGACACCTCGGCCAACAATTCTTCGCTTTCACATACAATCAGCGAGATTGCCATGCCGGCGATGCCCAAGCTTTTATCAGTGTCGTCGATATATTTTAATGATGAATTCATTGTTTGCGCTTATCGGCCAATACTTAAGCCTACTTTTTTTAGTTTACTACTACAATCTTTGTTACAACGCCCGAGTTAGAGTCGCCGCTTGTCTGTGATGCATACACAAGATAGACGCCTGATTTCACACGGCTTCCATCGCGGTTGCAGCCATCCCATACCACCATGCCACCTTCCGACGTTCCTTCCCAGAACACATTGCCCGACATATCAGAAATCTTCACAAGTGAATTTTCCATCAAGCCGTTGATTGTGATCCAGCCTGTGTAGTCGGGACGCACGGGATTAGGATATGCATATACCTCGGAATAATCATCCGCAGCGGGCGACGAAGTGCTGGAATAGATAAACATGCCTTCAGGAGTTGCCATCAGCACGTCGTTGCCATTCGGGTCGCAAGCCACCACTTCAACGGTGTTGGACAGCAGCGGTGAATTATCTTCGTTGAATTCTTCTAATATTTCAGTGCCATCTTCGCTCACCAAATAAATGCCAGACGATTCGGTGGCTAACCATTTGCGATTAGAAGCGTCGCAAGCCATCCACAGAATATTGTCGGTCGACAGCAAATAATCGGCATAGTTGGTACCATCGTTGCGAGCCACCTTGGGGCGAACGGCCTTCAAGGCGCCGCTGGTGGTGCTGTAGCCAATCTGTGTGAGGTCTTTTACGATGAACACACCCGACGAAGTGCCAATCCAAATCCAGCCGTTGGCGTCTTCCATCAGCGAAATATAGAATGTAGGAGTGGTGACGGTGCCATCTTGGTCTTCAATGCCGGAATAGAAATATGAATGGTCGTCGCTGGTGGTTGTTGTGCCATTGGTGTCATAACCCACCAATGCTTGCGACCACGTACCACGAATATTGATTGCTTTTTCCGACTTGTGCGAGAAAATAATCATTTCATCACATTTACCATCCAAGTCGGTTTCGGGCCATACGGGAGACAACCAATCGTCGATAGTGACAGTTGTTGGATCTTTACGCAATTTTTCAAGAGCGGAAGCCGGTAGAATCTTGTATGGAGTGTGTGTTTGCTGCGGTTTGAGTGGTGTATCGCTACCACGCCACATACCTACCCAAAGGTTGCCATGTGGATCAATTACAGCATCGTAGACGCGGCTTTCCCAACCACTAAAAATTGCCGAGTTATTTCTATTAAATTGTGCATAGAGTTGACCATCTTTAAACACGCAAAGGCCATCTAACAGGTTGCTGTGATAAATTATAGAGGGATCCACAGGGTCGATGGCTGTGGAGCCTGCACCGCCATAAAATAATGATTTTACGCCTTTATTCTGTTCGGCACGTGTTGTGCTTGTAAGATTGGTAACGCCCACAGGGTGCTCTTGTGTAAGACGGCCTGTTGCCCACTCATATTTTTCCAAAATGTATGGAGCACTGAATGGCCATTGAGAATTGTAGCACGGACGAGATTCACTTTGAGCTATATTGTTGATATACACCGACAATCCATCAGGAGATGTCACAGCATAGCCTGGAATATTCATCATTGATGCTTCTGGAATATAGGGCTCTGACAGTGTTACAGCAGTCGAGGATGAAATATCATAATTGCCGATACCGCTCGAACCGATAGCCCACACCGAATTTACACCGCGCCACATACCAAAATCGTCGAATGAGCTCAGCGAACTTGGCACGGCTGTGGTCTTGGTGAGGTTGCCTTGCTCATCAAATTCCAAAATACCATTTGAGGTATAGCAATAGTAGCCGTTTTGATACGGCAAAATAGCCTTGGCTTTAGGAGTGGCGGCCACTTGCTTTGCAGTCAGCACTTTTGTATCAAAATTAAAGGAAAGAGTGAATGCCTTGGAATTTGCATCATTGGATGTAAGGTAGATAAATGTGGCGCCATCAAAATATTGCCATGATTGGAAGCCGAAATTCTCATACTTGTAGAACTTATCCAATGTGTTGTGACGTTCGCTCAGCGGCGACCAATATAAATCGTTGTCGATAGCTAACACCAGGTGTGTGTCGGTGGCACCGATATGTTTCACCACCTTATTGTAAATGCCTGATTCCACCACTTGATGCAGCTTATCATCATATATCACTACGCCAAAATCTGTAGCTACATACATGCGGTCGTTATTAAAGGCCACTTCATTGATGGTGCGCATGGCGGTGATATTTGCATCACGAATTTCCGGCAAGTTTAGCAAAGTGCCGTTGTCATACACCAAATCAATGTTGGCGTCGTCATAAATAATCAGCAAATATTTACCATCCTTGTTATAATAAAGCTTGCTGATGCCTGTGCCCGAAATATCCGAGCCCGGGGTATAGAATTTTGTTTCGTTATATTCCTTGTCGTATGAATATAGTGCACCGCCGGTGAGATAAAACACTTTTGAAGGTGTGTCCAACACAGTTTCTATAGTTGTGCCACGGGTGGGCATAACTGTCCACGAGCCCGGGGTGTGCTGCGCCACAATATCTGCGGGCATAAAAGCCGGCAGCGCTGCGATCATTGGAATTAGAATATATTTCTTTATCATGCTATGTGGTTGTTTTATTTTCTTTCACAGAGTAGATTATTAAGGTAGTCGATCAATTTGCGCGTTGCGCGGCCTCGATGACTTATTGAATTTTTTTCGCTTTCAGTTGCTTCTGCAAATGTTTTGGACCAACCTTCGGGACGAAACACCGGATCATAGCCAAAACCGGCTGTGCCGGCCGGCGTTTCCATTATTTCGCCTTTCACAATACCCTCAAATGTCACTGTCTTGCCTTGATATATCAAAGCTATTACAGTGCGAAATCGAGCGCTGCGATTGGTTGAGCCTTTTAAATTTTGTAATAATAAGGCTGTATTTGCCGTGCTGTCGTGACCTTTTCCCGGTGCATAGCGAGCACTTCTTACACCCGGCTCGCCATTGAGAGCTTCCACTTCCAGGCCGGTGTCATCGGCAAAGCAATCATAGCCATATTTTTCTTTTACCCACTTGGCCTTTGCCAATGCATTGCCTTCAAGGGTAGGGGAATCCTCGGGAATATCATCGTTGCAGCCTATTTCGCTGAGTGATAATATGCGAATTTCGGGCCCCGCAATACTGCGCAACTCTTTCAATTTATGCTCATTATTAGTAGCAAATACTAATTCCATTCGTTTTCCCTTTTTATTTATGAGAGGCAGAATAGGGTGAAATTCTGCCTCTCAATATAACGTAATTTTAAGTGCTTTATTGTAATTATAGCAGCTTAACCAACCACTATATTCACAATTTTATTGGGCACCACAATTATTTTCTTCACAGTTTTGCCTTCAAGCCATTTTGCAGCGCTCTCGTGCTCAAGGGCCAATTTTTCCACCTCTTCTTTCGGGGTGGCGGCATCTACAGAGATGTTGAAACGAGCCTTGCCATTGAACGACACTGCATAGTTTACAGTGGATTCTTTCAGGCATTCTTCATTCCATTTTGGCCATGGAGCATCACACACTGTGGTGTCGTGGCCAAGAGCTGAGTGCCACAATTCTTCACAAACATGTGGTGCAAACGGCTCAAGCACTTCCACCAGCATTTCGAGCACTTCTTTAGAGTGGCATTTTTGCTTGATGAGCTCGTTGACGCAAATCATGAATGCGGCCACCGAGGTGTTGTAGGAGAAGTTTTCTATATCGCCGCTCACTTTTTTCACCAAGGTGTGAATAGCTTTCAGAGCTTCGGCCGATGGCTTGCTTTCATCTACAAGGCAAGTGTCGCCGTTGTAATAGAGGCTCCACAACTTTTTGATAAAGCGGTTAACGCCGTCGATGCCATTAGTGTCCCAAGGCTTGGATTGTTCAATCGGTCCCAAGAACATTTCATACAATCGCAATGTATCGGCGCCATAGCGCTCCACAATGTCGTCGGGATTTACTACGTTGAACATTGATTTCGACATCTTCTCCACAGCATATCCGCAAACATATTTGCCGTCTTCCAAAATGAATTCAGCGTTGGCAAAGTCGGGACGCCATGCTTTGAATCTTTCGGTGTCGAGCACATCGTTGCTCACCATCGAAATATCCACACGGATTGGAGTGGTGTCGTATTGGTCTTTCAGACCGAGGCTTACAAAGGTGTTGGTGTCCTTAATGCGATATACAAAGCTTGTGCGGCCTTGAATCATGCCTTGGTTGATTAGCTTGTGGAATGGCTCGTCCTCGCACACCTTGCCAAGATCATAGAGGAATTTATTCCAGAAGCGGCTATAGATTAAGTGGCCGGTGGCATGCTCTGTGCCGCCAATATATAAATCCACCTGACGCCAATAATTATTGGCCTCTTCGCTCACCAAAGCATCGTTGTTGCGAGGATCCATATAGCGCAGATAGTAGGCCGACGAACCTGCAAAGCCCGGCATGGTGTTTAGTTCGAGAGGATAACCATCTTCGGTAGTCCAATTCTTGGCACGGCCCAGCGGTGGTTCGCCTGTTTCAGTGGGGCGATATTCGCTGATTTCGGGCAGTTCAAGCGGCAATTTGTCGATTGAGAGCATGTGAGGCACTCCATCTTTATAATAGACGGGGAATGGTTCGCCCCAATAGCGCTGACGGCTAAAGATAGCATCGCGCAGACGATAATTCACCTTTACGCGTCCAATACCCTTTGCCTCGATAAATTTCTTAGTCTTTGCAATGGCTTCTTTTACTTCCAGACCATTCAGGTCGAGCTCAGGGCCACAGCTATTAATCATTTTTCCTTCCTTGGCGTCGAAACTTTGTTCGCTCACGTCGGCACCTTCAATCAAAGGAATGATGGGCAGATTAAATGCGCGAGCAAATGCATAGTCGCGACTATCGTGGGCAGGCACTGCCATAATAGCGCCTGTGCCATAGCCGGCCAATACATAATCGCTCACCCACACCGGAATTTCTTTGCCGGTAAGAGGATTCACTGCATACGAGCCTGTGAACACACCTGTCATTTTTTTATCAATCATGCGCTCGCGCTCGGTTTTATGCTTCACGGCTGCAAGATATTCATCCACGGCAGCGCGCTGCTCGGCTGTGGTGAGCATATTTACATAAGCGCTTTCGGGAGCTAGCACCATGAATGTGACACCAAACACTGTGTCGGCACGTGTGGTGAAGATTTCGAGCTCTTCATCGCGGCCAGCCACCTTGAATCGCATTTCTGCACCTTCGCTGCGGCCGATCCAATTGCGCTGAGTCTCTTTCAATGAATCTGTCCAATCAAGCTTGTCAAGGCCATCAAGCAGACGCTGTGAATAGGCAGATACACGCAGACACCATTGATACATCAATTTTTGCTCCACGGGATAACCGCCACGCACGCTCAGACCTTCGCTCACCTCATCATTTGCAAGCACGGTACCGAGTTTAGGACACCAGTTCACCATTGTGTTGCCAAGATAAGCTATGCGATAATTCATAAGTGCATCGCTTTGCTCTTTTTCGCTCATTGCTTTCCACTCGGCAGCGGTAAATTCCATTTCTTTACCGGCGGCAGCTGTGATGCCGTTGGTGCCTTTTTCTTCAAAATGAGCTATGAGCTTTC